>DASYKN010000016.1:0-28992 GCA_035995325.1 Solirubrobacterales bacterium | reverse complement strand
AGCGAGCCGACCAGGTCGGACGGCAGCTTGCCGTAGGCGCGGGCGTAGAGCAGGACCTCCTGGGCGTACCAGTCGGCGTGGTTGTAGGCGAGGATCGCGTTGTAGAGGTCCTTGCCGCCGCCGGCGGCCTTCAGGTAGTTGGCGGCGCCGCAGATCGCGTCGACCGGGTTGTAGGGATCCTTGCGGCCGTCGCCGTTGGCGTCGACTCCGTACATCTCCCAGCTCGAAGGCAGGAACTGCATCCAGCCCACGGCGCCGGCGCTGGAGACGTTGAGGTTGGTGCCGAAGCCGCTCTCGATTTTGTTGATCGAGGCCAGCACCTCCCAGGGGATCCCGTATTCGGTTCCACAGGCCTGGTAGATCGGCAGCAGGAAGGGCGGGATTTCGAAGGAGTCGATGACGAAGTTGGGGACGCCGATCGGGGCGGGGCCGAAGGGGGCGATCGTCATCGTCGGGTTGGCCGTGGTCGGGCTGCCGCCGGAGGAGAACTGCGCGCCGCCGTCGCTGCCGTCGGCCAGCGGCTGGTCGCCGCCGCCGGTTGCGCTGGGGGCCTTGACGCCGCCGCCGGAGTTGCCGCCGCCGCTGGAGTCGCCGAGGTCGTCGTTGTGAGCGACGCCGCCCCGTGCCGTCGCGCCGGCTTCGCTGCCGTCGATCGCGCTGCCCTGTTTGAGGCCACCCGATTTCGGCGCCGCCGGGGCGGGAGTTTCCGGAGCCGGAACGGGGCTGGCGGCGGCGGGGGCGTTGGCGCCGCTCGGGGCCGCCTGCGCCTCGCTGGTGCCGCTGGCTTCGGTGCAGTCGAGGTCGGCGAGGTCGGTCAGGCCGTCGCCGTCGTCGTCGAGGCCGTTGGCGCAGGCCGGTGCTTGTAGAGAGGGGACCGCGGTCGTGGTCGTCGCCGCGGCCGGGTCGGCCGGCGTGCTTTCGGCCAGCGGATCGGCACCGGCCATCCCTACGCCAAGGGCGGACAGCGCCAGGAAGCTGGCGAATACGACGATCAGTGCGATCTTGGCTCTCATCCCAGTGCGCCTCGTGCTTGCCGTGGTTTTGCGGGAGAAAATGCCCCCGCACCCTGCCCACGTTGCAAGCGAGCCAAAGGTACTGGCTCGCCCTGGGCGGTGCAATGGCATCGGCTGTCCCCCAACAAGGCCTTAATCAATATTGACTGTATAGCTCATCAACTTAATCAAGATTGGCGGCTTCCCTGCATTCGGGAGGCTTTCAACTGAGCCGGACATGCTCGTTAAGCTGCTGTCAACGAACTGCGAAAGGCGGGCGGGAGATGGACGAGCAGGACGAGCAAGACGGATTGCGGGCACGCAGCGAGCAGGCGATCGGCGAGATCGCCCAGGCGCTGATCGACAACCCGACGCTCCACAACGCCATTTCCGCCGCGTTTGGCGCCCGTGAGAAGGCGATCGAGGCCCAGCACGCGGCGATGGGCGCGCTCAACCTCTCCTCGGCCACCGATCTCGAACGGCTGGAGCGGCGGCTGCGGTCCTTTTCGCAGCGCCTCGAGGACGTCGAGGAGCAGATCGACGACCTCAGCCGTGAGATCGGCGCCCTGCGCCGTCAGAACGCGAAAAAACCGGCGAACAAGGGCAAAGACTAACTCTCAACTTGAGGTTGAGAGTACGGTTGCGGCGGCGGTTCCGGCGCGTTTCGCCGCCGACTCGCCCGCTTCGCCGTCGAGCTCGCCTCCGTCCGCGGTCTCGGTCACGACCAGTACCGCCGCCAGCGCGACCTCGAGTTCCCCAGCCCGGCTGAACAGCGCCGCGGTCTGCATGTCGGCGACGTCGCCGGCGCTGACCGGGGCCGGGGCGCCGCCGCCGTGGAGGATGTCGAGGCTGGCCACCGCCGCCGGGCGCGCGGCCTCCGCCAGCTGAAGGCCCAGTGCCGCCGACAGCGCGGGGTCGGGCAGGACCGCCCGGCCGGCGCCGCCGCCGCCCCAGGCGTGCGCCTCGTAGATGGTCAGCAGCTGGCCGGCCTCCAGCTCGGGGTCAAGGGCGGTGCAGGTGCCGATCCGGACCGCCCGCCGCACCCCCAGCTCGACCAGGTCCGCCAGCACCACGGCGGCGCTGGGCCCGCCCATGCCGGTCGCCTGCAGCGACAGCTCGTGACCGTCCTCGGTCAGGCCGGTGTAGCCCCAGAGCCCGCGGGCGTGGTTGCTCATCTTCGGCTCCCGCAGCACGACCTGGGCCAGCATCAGGGCTCGCCCGGGATCGCCGACGAGGACGGCGTCGGCGGCGATCGGGGCGGTTGGGCGCAGGCGGGCCGGCATCGCCGGGCGAGCCTAGCCACTTGTGAGAACCCAGCCGCGGGGATTTGCTCCACCCGTCTAAACACAGCTTCCCGAGCCGAATTTACGGTGCCCTTTGGAATCGCCAAAACCCGCGACCGCCGTGGCCATTGCCGCGGTGGGCTAGGAGGAATCAATGAAAAAGAGGCTCTTGATCGCAGGCCCGGTGGCCGCGCTCGCCTCGCTGATATTGCCGGGGATCGCCTTCGGCGCCGAAGCTGTGCCGATCCTGGACACCCCGGAAGCCAGCATCAACGCGATGTGGGTGATCGTCGCCGGCGTCCTGGTGATGTTCATGCAGGCAGGCTTCCTGCTCTTGGAGGTTGGTTTCTCCCGGGCGAAGAACGCCGGCGCAGGGGTCGCCAAGATCCTGGTCAACTTCTCGATCGCGTCGCTCTGTTACTGGGCGTGCGGGTTCGCGTTCGCCTTCGGCGGGCTCGGCTCGATCGCGGGTGACCACGGCTTCTTCCTCAACGTGGGCTCCTCGATCGAACAGGCGGGCAAAAGCATCCCGTTCGTCGAAACGTATTCGATCAGCCCGGCCGCGTTCATGTTCTTCCAGTTCGTGTTCTGCGCGGTCTCGCTGGCGATCGTCTGGGGCGCGACCCTGGAGCGAATCAAGTTCAGCGCCTACATCATCTACGCGGTGATCTTCAGCGCCGTCCTCTACCCGATCCTCAGCCACTGGATCTTCGGTGGCGGTTGGCTCCAGGTCAACGTCGGCATGCAGGACTTCGCCGGCTCGACGGTGGTCCACCTGATCGGCGCGACCGGGGCCTTCGCGGCGCTGCTGCTGCTTGGCCCGCGCATCGGCAAGTACACGAAAGACGGCAAACCGCGGGCGATCCCTGGGCACTCGATGCCGCTGGTCGGCCTCGGCGTGTTGATCCTCTGGCTCGGTTGGTTCGGGTTCAACCCCGGCTCCACCCTCGGCGCGATCGGCGGCCGTTTCGCCGAAGTCGTCGTGGTCACCAACCTGGCGGCGGCGGCCGGCGTGGTCGCGGCGGTCGCGGTCATGTACCTGCTGTCGAAAACGATCGACATCGGCATGGCCGGCAACGGTGCGATCGCGGGCCTCGTGGCGATCACCGCTCCATCCGGCTACGTCGAGTACTGGGCGGCGCCGATCATCGGCGCGGTCGCCGGCGTGATCGTAGTCTTCGGCGTGATCGCGATCGAGAAGATCATCGACGACCCGGTGGGCGCAACCTCGGCCCACGGCCTCGCCGGCATCTGGGGGACCCTGGCATGCGGGATCTTCACCTCGCCGCGATTGGCCGCATTCAACGAAGTCGGCGATCCGGGCCTCTGGTACAGCGGCTCGTTCCACCAGCTCGGCGCCCAGGCGCTGGGAGTCGGAGTCGCCTTCGGGTGTGTGTTCGTGGTCTCCTTCGGGATCTTCTACGTGCTGAAGAAAACGATTGGGATCCGCGTCAGCGCCGAGGAGGAGGACGCCGGCCTCGACATCTCCGAGCACGGGATGTATGGGTACCCGGAGCAGTTCATCCCGCAGCCCGAGTACTCGACCGGCCTGCAGTTCGGCAGTCCGCTACCGGTCGGGACGCCTGCCGCGGCGACTGTCAGTCCAATGACTACGACCGAGTCCTAGGAGGGCTGGACGCATGAAAAAGATAGAGGCGTTCATCCGCCACGAGGCGTTCGAGCCGATCAGGGCCGAGCTGCTCGACAAGGGGTTCCCCTCCCTGTCGATCATCGAGGCCAAGGGCTCCGGTCGTCAGAAAGGCATCGTCGAGCGCTATCGCGGCTCGACCCTGACGGTCAACGTCCGGCCCAAGGTCAAGCTCGAGATCGTGGTCGAGGACAAAGACAAGCCGATCGTCGTCGAGACGATCCTCAAACACGCCCGTACGGGCGAGGTCGGCGACGGCAAGATCTTCGTGCTGCCGGTGGAGGAGGCGATCCGCATTCGCACCGGCGAGGGCGGAGAGCCGGTTCTCCAGCTGCACGAGGAGTCGGAGATTCCCGGCTAGGACGGAGACGAGACAACCGAGGAGCGACAGCGGGGCGGCCGGAGGGTCGCCCCGCTTTCTTTGTATGGGGGCCGAGGGAGGGGATGCCCCTCCCCAGAAGCCGTCGCGCAGCTGGGTCGCTTGTCTGGGTTCGAGGTGCTTGTCCATGAGCTTCTGTGGAGGGGCATCCTCTCCCTCGGCCCGCGGTACGGGAGCTTCGGGGCGAAAGCCCGGACATCTCGCACGTCGGCAGCTTGCGCGGTCAGAGGCCAGGTGCCCCTCTCCGGAAAGCTCATGGACGGGCGCTTCGAAGCACGGAGGCGATTCAGCTGCGCGACGGCTTTCAGGAGAGGGGCACCTGGCCTCTGACCCCCGACCGCTCGGCTAGCTTCTGCGCCATGGCTGACGAGCGCATCTCCTTAAGTGAGGCCGCCCGCCGTTCGGGGGTGCCGGCCAGCACGCTCAAACGCTGGGCCGAAGAGAAGATCGTGCCGGTGCGGCGGGGGCGTTGGACGGCGACGGCGGCGGCGCAGGCGCGGGTGGTGGCGCGGATGCGCGAGCGCGGCTACTCGCTCGAGGACCTGCGCGAGGCGGGGCGCGAGGGGCGGCTGGCCTTCGGCTTCGCCGAGGAGCTCTTCCACCAGGCCGAGGAGCGGGTCTCGATCGACGCGGTGGCGGCGGAGACGGGCCTCGAGCCGGAGCTGATCGAGCGCATCCTCGTCATCCTCGGCACGCCGAAGGCGCGGCAGCACCACCTCAGCCCCGAAGACGCGGCGGCGCTGCGGCATTGCGCCCGCGTCCTCGCCGCCGGCTTCCCCCTCGTCGCCTTCCTGCAGCTGGTGCGCGTCTACGTGCAGTCGATGCGGCGGATCGCCGACGCCGAGGTGCGGCTCTTCCATCTCTACGTCCACGAACCGCTGATCCGCGACGCGGTGCCGGAGCTGGAGATGGCGGCGGAGATGGGCGACCTCGCCGCCGACATCCTGCCGTTGGCGGCGCCGCTGACCGAGTACCTGCACAACCGCTACCTGCGCTTCTTCCTCGAGCAGGACGTGGTCGGGCATATGGAGTCCGGGCTGGGAATGGACACCGCCGAAATCGAGCTGGGCCAGGTGACGATGGCGCTCTGCTTCATCGACCTCTCCGGCTTCACCCGCTACACCGAGGAGGAGGGCGACATGGAGGCGCTCGACGTGGTCGAGAACTTCGTCGAGACGGTCGAGGCGACGCTGCCGCCCGAGGCGACGATCGTGAAGACGATCGGCGACGAGGTGATGGTCGTCTCGCCCGACGCCGCCTCGCTGACCGAGTGGGCGGTCGGCTTCCTCGACCGCTTCCCGAAACGCCCGCGGCCGCGGGTCGGCATCCACAACGGCGAGGCCGTCTACCGCGACGGCGACTACTTCGGCGGCCAGGTCAACCTCGCCCACCGGGTCGTCAACCGGGCGCTGGCGGGCGAGGTCCTCGTCACCGACCGCGTCGCGATGGTGGTCGCGGGGCGCGATGACCTCAGCCTCGAGCCGATCGGCCAGGTCAGCCTCAAGGGCTTCCCGGTCCCGACCGAGCTGTTCGTCGTCCGCGGCCCGAGTTGAGCCGCCGCTCCTAGACTCGGCCCGTGAACGCCGACCCGATCCTGGAGCGAGTTCGGGCCGAGGGCCTGGTCGCCCCCGGCGAGCCGGTCGTGGCGCTGCTCTCCGGTGGCCGCGACTCGGTCTGCATGCTCGACCTCGCCGCCCGCGTCGCCGGCGCCGACGCGGTGACGGCGCTGCACGTCAACTACGGGCTGCGCGACGACGCCGACGCCGACGAGCGCCACTGCGCGGCGCTCTGCGAGTCGCTCGGGGTAAGCCTCGCGATCGAGCGGCCGCGGCGCCCCGAGGGTCCCGGCAACCTCCAGGCCTGGGCCCGCGACACGCGCTACGCGGCCGCGGCCGAACTGGCCCAGGCCCAGGGGGCGACGATCGTCACCGGGCACACGGCCGACGACCAGGTCGAGACGATCCTCTACCGCCTCGCCTCCTCGCCCAGCCGCCGCGCCCTGCTGGGGATGAAGCCGCACGACGGGCGCCTGGCGCGGCCCCTGCTCGGGACGACCCGGGCCGAGACCACCGCCTACTGCGAGCGCCGCGGCCTCGCCTGGCGCGACGACAGCAGCAACGCCGAGCCCGCCTATGCCCGTAATCGGCTCCGCCAGGGCCTGCTGCCGGAGCTGGCGAAGATCCACCCTGCCGCGGCGGCGAACGTGCTTAGCACCGCGGCGCTGCTACGTGACGAGGCAGAGGTCCTGGATGGCCTTGTCGATGCCGAGCTGGACGGCTCCGGCGGCACTTCGCGGGCGACTATCTCGCTCGAGCGCCTCGGGCAGCTGCCGCCGGCCCTGCGCCGCCTCGTTCTCCAGCGGCTCGCCGACGGCGCCGCCGGCCGGCCGGTCCCGGGCGCCGCCCGCTTCGCCGACCAGGTCGCCGGCCTGCGCCGCACGGGGACCGCGATGCTCGACCTCGGGAGCGGCGTGCGCGCCGTGGTCGAGCGTGGCGTTCTCCGGGCAGAGCGGGATTGAGCGTTTTTCAGCCTTCGGCGGCCTCTCCCTATATCTAGACTGCGGCCAGTGAGCGACCCCGCGATCGGCGAGACCCTCGTCGCCAGAGAGGACCTGCAGCGCCGGGTCGCCGAGCTGGGTGCTGAGTTGAGCCGCGACTACGACGGTCGCGACCTGGTCATGGTCGGCGTCCTCAAGGGCGCCGTGCTCTTCCTCGCCGACCTGATGCGCAGCATCGACGTGCCCTGTGAGATCGACTTCATGGCCGTCTCCAGCTACGGCTCGCAGACGGATTCGTCGGGCGTGGTCCGCATCCTCAAGGACCTCGACGCCCCGATCGAAGGCCGCCATGTGCTGATCGTCGAGGACATCATCGACTCCGGCCTGACCCTGCACTACCTGATGCGCAACCTGCGCGCCCGCAACCCCGCTTCGCTCGAGGTCTGCGCCCTGCTGACCAAGCCGGAGCGCCGTCGCGTCGATCTCTCGCCCCGCTACGTTGGCTTCGAGATCGCCAACCGCTTTGCGATCGGCTACGGCCTCGACCACGCGCAGCAGTACCGCAACCTCGATTACGTCGCCGCACTCGGCGAGTAAGCAGGGAAAACGGCCCTGGTACGCTGATTTCTCTCTTGAGGCGTTTCTTCAAAAGCGCGGCGTTCCCGATCTTGCTGGTGGTCATCCTGGCCTTCATCGCCCAACGGGTGATCACCGACGGCTCCGACAGCAAGGCGCCTGCCTACAACGAACTGGTCAAACCCGTCACCGGGCTGATCGCCAAGGGCCAGATCGAAGAGGTCTCGATCAACGTCAAGGACAGCACCCTCGACGTCAAGAAGAGGAACGGGGAAAGCTTCTCCACCGGCTACCCGCCGAACGCCGAAGAACGCCTGATCGAGCTGCTCGAAAAGAGCAAAACGACGAGCACGGTCGTCCACGGCACCGGCGGCTCCAGCATCCTCTCGCTGCTGATCACCATCCTGCCCTTCATCCTCATCTTCGGCTTCTGGATCTTCCTCATGAACCAGATGCAGGGCGGCGGCTCGCGGGTGATGAACTTCGGCAAATCGAAAGCGAAGCGGATGTCCGTCGACGCGCCGAAAATCACCTTCCGCGATGTCGCCGGGGTCGACGAGGCGGTGCAGGAGCTGGAGGAGATCAAGGAATTCCTCGAGAACCCGAAGAAGTTCCAGGCGCTCGGCGCCCGCATCCCCAAGGGGGTCCTGCTCTACGGCCCGCCCGGAACCGGCAAGACGCTGCTGGCTCGCGCCGTCGCCGGCGAGGCCGGCGTGCCCTTCTTCTCGATCTCCGGCTCGGACTTCGTCGAGATGTTCGTCGGCGTCGGCGCCAGCCGCGTGCGCGACCTCTTCGAGCAGGCCAAACAGAACTCCCCCTGCATCATCTTCATGGACGAGATCGACGCGGTCGGCCGTCACCGCGGCGCCGGCATGGGCGGTGGCCATGACGAGCGCGAGCAGACGCTGAACCAGCTGCTGGTCGAGATGGACGGCTTCGAAATGAAGGACAACATCATCTTGATCGCGGCCACCAACCGGCCCGACATCCTCGATCCGGCGCTGCTGCGGCCGGGCCGCTTCGACCGCCAGGTGGTCGTCGACCGCCCCGATCGCAAGGGCCGCAAGCACATCCTCGAGGTCCACACCCGTGGCAAGCCGCTGGCGCGCGAAATCGAGCTCGACACGCTGGCCGGCCAGACCCCTGGCTTCACCGGCGCCGACCTCGCCAACCTGATCAACGAGGCGGCGCTGCTGACCGCTCGCACCGGCAACCGCGAGATCAGCATGAAGGAGCTGGAGGAGGGGATCATGCGGGTGATCGCCGGCCCCGAGAAGAAGACGCGGGTGATGAGCGAGAAGGAGCGCCTGATCACCGCCTTCCACGAGGTCGGCCACGCGATCGTCGGCCAGCTGCTGCCGAACTGCGACCCGGTCCACAAGATCTCGATCATCAGCCGTGGCCAGGCGCTCGGCTACACGATCAGCCTGCCGACCGAGGACAAGTTCCTCACCACCCGGGCCGAGCTGACCGACACGATGGCGATGACCCTGGGCGGCCGCGCCGCCGAGGAGATCGTCTTCGGCGAGATCACCACCGGCGCCTCCAACGACCTCGAAAAGGTGACCGAGACCGCGAAGCAGATGGTGATGCGGTTCGGCATGTCGGAGCGGCTCGGCCCCCGTGTCTTCGGCCACGATCGCGGCCAGCCCTTCCTCGGCCGCGAGTTTTCCTCCGAGCCCGAGTACTCCGACGAGATCGCCCGCGAGATCGACGACGAGATCCGCCGCATCGTCGAGAGCGCGCACCAGGCCGCCAAGGGTCTGCTGAACGAGCGTCGGGCGGACCTGGACAAGATCTCGAACCTGCTGTTGGAGCGGGAGACGATCGACGCCAAGCAGTTCGCCGACCTCCTCTCCGGCAAGTCCGCCGAGGAGGTCTTCGCCGACGACGAGGAGTCCCCGTCCTCGGCTCCGCCCGCACCGGCAGCCGAGCCGGAAAAGCCGCAGCGCGAAGGGGCTCGCCCGAACCCCCGGCCACGCCCGGGTTTCGCCGGCGGCGACGCCAGCTAGCGAGCGGCTCGTGAAGTTGATGGGGGTGGTCAACGTGACCCCCGACTCGTTCTCGGACGGCGGGCTGTACCTCGATCCAGAGGCGGCGGTTCGCCACGGCGAGGAGCTGGCGCAGGCAGGGGCGGCGATCCTCGACGTCGGTGGCGAATCGACCAGGCCGGGGGCGGAGGCGGTCGATGTGGAGGAGGAGCTGCGCAGGGTCGCGCCGGTCGTCTCCG
This sequence comes from Solirubrobacterales bacterium, assembly GCA_035995325.1. GTDB lineage: Bacteria > Actinomycetota > Thermoleophilia > Solirubrobacterales > 70-9 > VAYN01. The sequence continues at coordinate 19,387 of DASYKN010000016.1, read as the reverse complement.
GGCTGGCCGGGGGAGAGGCGGCGATCTCGGTCGACACCTCGAAGGCCGCTGTCGCCGCGGCGGCGCTGGAGGCTGGGGCGGGGATCGTCAACGACGTCACCGCCCTGCGCGGCGACCCGGAGATGGCGGCGCTGTGCGCCGACCGTGGCGCCACCGTGGTCCTGATGCACATGCTCGGCAGCCCGCGGACGATGCAGGACGAGCCCCACTACGACGACGTCGTCGACGAGGTCAAGTCGTTCCTGGCGAGCCGGGTCGAAGCGGCGCTGGCGGCCGGGGTGGGGGAGGAGCGGATCTGGCTCGATCCCGGCATCGGCTTCGGCAAGACCGCCGTCCACAACCTCGAGCTGCTGCGGCGCCTCGGCGAGCTGCGCGGGCTCGGCCGACCGCTGGTCGTCGGCACCTCGCGCAAGAGCTTCATCGGCAGGGTCGACGGGTCCGACGCCGGCGACCGGCTCGGTGGCACGATCGCCTCCTCGGTCCTCGCCGCCGCCGCGGGCGCCGACGTCCTCCGCGTCCACGATGTCGCCGAGGTCGGCCAGGCGATGGCCGTGGCGACGGCGATCCTCGGGTAGGTTCCTGGCAATGGAGGCTCACGGCAACGGGATCGAATCGAGCGCCGAGGTCGAGCTGCGCGGGCTCTCGATCTACACCCACCACGGCGTCAGCGAAGCCGAGCAGGAGGTCGGGCAGCGGCTCGAGTTCGACATCTCCTTCGACGTCCCCGACTGCGACGCCGTCCTCACCGACCGGCTCGAGGACACGGTCGACTATGCCCAGGTCTGCGACATCGTCGCCCTCGCCGCGACCGAGCGCAGCTACAAGACCCTGGAGCGCCTCGCCCAGGTGATCGGCCAGCGGCTGATGGAGCGCTACGGCTGCGAGTCGGTGCGGGTGCGGGCGGCGAAGCCGGAGCCGCCGCTGCCGCTGGCGATCCAGGAGGTCGCGGTCGAGGTCACCCAGGAACGCGCGGCCGACGAGGACGACGAAGCGCCCGAGGAGTAGGCCCGTGCGCACGGGCTACCTCGGCCTCGGCTCCAACGTCGGCGACTCGGGCGCCCACCTGCGCGCCGCGATCGAGTTGCTGGAGGCCAGGGGCGTCGCCGTCGAGGCGGTCTCCTCCGCTTACGTCACCGAGCCCGTCGGCGACGTTCTCGACCAGCCCGACTTCCTCAACGCCGCGATCCGGATCCGCACCGACCTCGAGCCCGAAGCCCTGCTCGACGCCTGCAAGGAGGTCGAGGCCGAGCGCGGCCGGGCCTTCGACCTGCCGCGCCACAGCCCGCGCCCGCTCGACGTCGATTTGCTGCTGCTCGGCGACCTCGAGCTGCGGACTGAGCGACTGACCCTGCCGCATCCCGAGGTCAGCAGCCGCCGCTTCGTGCTGGCCCCGCTGCTGGAGCTGGACCCGGAGCTGGCGCTGCCCGACGGCACCCGCCTGCGCGAAGCCCTGGCCGCCCTGCCCTCCGGCCAGCGGGTCGAGCGCCGCGGCCCGTTCCAAGATTGAGGACTTAACGGTGCGGGAACCCCGCTAACTCCTCAGCTTCAAATGGCGGCGGGCCGCTGCAGCGGCTGCAGCCAGGCGGCGGGGAGGATCGGCGGCATGTGCCCTGGGTAATCGGGGACGACGCGCTTGGCCAGCGCCCCGGCCGGCCGGTTCTCGATTGCCGGGCGCAGGTCTGCCAGCGTCATCGCCAGGCCGATGCTGGGGGCGATCTGGAAGTCCGCGGCGTTCGGCTGGTCGCTGCCGATGACGCCCGCCGCGATCAGCTCGTCGACTCGGTCGAGCAGTCCCGGCAGCGCCGCCAGCCCGGCCCGGGTGTTCTCGTCGCTGGATTCGTTGAAGTGGGCGGAGAGGGCGACGATCGGGGCCGCGGTCTTCATCGCCAACCCGAGCGGGACGCCGATCTTGGCCCCTTCGGAATAGCTGCGCAGCGGTGCCTTGTCGCGTTTGATCCCCCACCAAAGAATTTGCCGGATCGGGTGCTGCAGCTCTTCGTCACCGAACCGCTCGGCCTCCTCGACGGCGGCCCGCTGCTCGGGATCGGCAGGGAAGAGCGGAGGCTCTGGCCGCAGCCGCTCCAGCTCGCGAGCGATCGGGCGCGAGCCCTGGACCTTGGCGCCCTCGATCTTCAGCGCCGGCACCGTGACGCCGGGGAAGCCGACCGCCCGCAGGGCGCCCTTGGAGATCACCGGCAGTAGATCGGTGCGCTTGTAGGCGATGCCCTTGCGCGCCAGCATCAGCTCCGTGGTGATGCTGGGGTGCGAGGCGGGAATCACGTAAAGACGGTTGGCCACGGCGCGATCCTATGCGGACCGGGGCCGGTTTGGCTACCTGGCCAGTGGGCGTCGGCGATAATCGCCCGATGCTGCTCGTCGTCGACGTCGGGAACACGCAGACGCACCTGGGCGCCTTCGAGGGCGAGCGCCTGGTCGAGCATTGGCGTTTCCAGACCCGTTCGGGAGCGACCGGGGACGAGCTGGCCGAGCGGATCGCCGGCTTCTTCTCGCTCAGCGGGATGTCCTTCGGCGACGTCGACGCCGTCTGCGTCTCCTCGGTCGTGCCGCCGCTCGGCAGTGAGTTCGAACAGCTCGCGCAGCGCTATCTCGGCGCCGAGTGCCTGGCGATCGGCCCCGGAGTGAAGACGGGGATGCCGATCCGGATCGAGAACCCGCTCGAGGTCGGCGCCGACCGCCTCGTCAACGCGATCGCCGCCTATGACCGTTTCGGCGAGGCCTGCGTCTCGGTCGACTTCGGCACCGGCATCAACATCGACGCCGTCTCCGCCGACGGCGAGTACCTCGGCGGCGCGATCGGCCCCGGCCTCGCCCCCTCGCTCAGCGCCCTGATCGAACGGGCGGCCCGGATCACCCGGATCGACTTGGAAGAGCCACGGGAGGCAATCGGCCGCTCGACGCGCGCGGCGATCAACTCCGGCTTCATCTTCGGCTTCGCCGGCTTGATCGACGGCATCGTCAGGCGGATCGAAGAGGAGCTGCCAAACCCGAGGCTGCTCGCCACCGGCGGCTATGCCTCGGCCGTCGTCCCCTACACGGAGACGATCGAGGAGGTCGACGACCTGCTTACCCTGAAGGGGCTGCGCCTGATCCATGAACGCAACGCGCCCACAGCTGACTGATCCCTTCCGGATCGCCGACGTCGAGATCTCCAACCGGGTCCTGCTGGCGCCGCTGGCCGGCATCGGCAACTGGTTCGTGCGGCTGCAGGCGAAACGCCACGGCGCCGGCCTGGCGGTCTCGGAGATGGTCTCCAGCTTCGCCCTGCACTACCGCAACGAGCGCACCCTGCGTGAGCTGATGCGGATCCACCCCGACGAGCATCCGGTCTCGATCCAGCTCTTCGGCCATGACGCCGAGGTGATGCGCTCCGGCGCCGCGATCGCCGCCGAGTCGGGCGCCGACCTGATCGACATCAACATGGGCTGCCCGGTGCCGAAGGTGCGCCGCACCGGCGCCGGCGCCCAGCTGCTGCGCGATCCAGACCTGGCCCTGGCCCTGGCCCGCGGCGCGATCGAGGGCGGCGGCGGGGTGCCGGTGACGGTGAAGCTGCGCTCCGGGATCGAGGCCGGCGACCGCTCCGGCTTCGATCTCGCGATCCGCCTCGTCGAGGAGGCCGGGGTGGCGGCGATCGCCTTCCACCCCAGGGCCGCGACCAAAGGGCACAAGGGCGCGCCCGACTACGAGCTGACCCGGGAGCTGAGCGAACGGGTCGAGGTACCGGTGATCGTCTCCGGCGGCCTCTCCAGCGCTGACGCCGCCCGCCGCGCCTACGAGGAGTCCGGGGCGGACGCGGTGATGATCGCCCGCGGCTCGCTTGGCAATCCCTGGCTGTTCGAGGAGCTGACCGGCCAGCGCCGGGAGCCGCCGGCCCGGGCCGAGGTCGCGGCCGAGCTGCTCTGGGTCCTCGACCGGGCCGAGGAGCATCTCGGCGGCGAGCGCGCCGAGCGCTATCTGCGCAAGTTCTACCCCTGGTATCTGGAGCGCCTGGAGGCCCCGACCGCGGTTGTCGAGGAGCTTCAGCGCAGTGCCGATTTGGCCCGGGCGCGGGAGTTGATCGGCGCCTTTGCCGAGCCCGCCGCGGTTGCTTAAAAGCTCTTTGATTGCCGGGCTCCGGCCCCCGCTATAATCCCGCGACTCCGTGCCCAGGTGTGGCGTAGCTGGCTGCCGCATCAGGGCGTTTTTTTCGGTCTAAGAGTCGCTTTTCGCGGCTCTCCCTACAGTCAAAGCGAGGTAGTTCAAAGTGAGTCGTCAGGCGGTCATCACCCCGGAGGGTCTCGAGAAGCTGAAAGAGGAAATCGAGAACCTCTCGACGACCGGACGCCGCGAGGTCGCGGCGCGGATCAAGGAGGCGCGCGAATTCGGCGACATCTCCGAGAACGCCGAATACGACGACGCCAAGAACGAACAGGCCATGCTCGAGGGGCGAATCGCCCAGCTCGAAGAGCGGCTGCGCCGCGCGATGGTGATCGACGAGAAGGCCCTCAGCACCGACGAGGTCGGCTTCGGCTCGATCGTCCACGTCAAAGACCAGAAGACCGGCGACTCACAGAAATTCCAGATCGTCGGCTCGACCGAGGCCAACCCGCTGGAGCACAAACTCTCCAACGAGTCGCCGATCGGCAAAGCCCTGGTCGGCCGCAAGCGCAACGACGTGGTCACGGTCGAGGTGCCCCGCGGCCCGAAGAAGAAACTGAAAATCACCAAGATTGAGAAGGCCTGACGCTCGATAAGGTCGGCCCGCGATGAGCGAGCCTGCCGAGCCCAAGCTTTCCGACGTCCTCCGCGACCGCCGGGACAAGCTCGGCCGCATCCGGGACGCGGGCGTCGAGCCGTTCCCGCACGAGTTCTCCGAGCGCGAGGACATCGCCGAGGTGCGGGCCGCACACGAGGGCCTGGCGGCGGGAATGGAGACCGAGTCGCGCCACCGCGTCGCCGGCCGCCTGCTCGCCCGCCGTGGCCACGGCAAGGCCTGCTTCCTCGACCTCCGCGACGGCAGCGGCCAGATCCAGCTGCACGCCCGCGAGGACCTGCTCGGGGCCGAGGCCTACGCGATGCTGGTCGACCTCGACCTTGGCGACATCGTCGGCGTCGAGGGCACCGCGATGGCGACCAAGCGCGGTGGCGAGCTGTCGCTGGCGATCGACCGCTGGCGCCTGCTCTGCAAGAGCCTGCGGCCGCCGCCCGACAAGTTCCACGGCCTCGAGGACACCGAGACGCGCTTTCGCCGTCGCGAGCTTGACCTGATCGCCAACGAGGACAGCCGCCGCATCTTCAAGGTCAGGGCCCGCACGGTCAGCGAGGTCCGCCGCTGGCTCGACGAACACGGCTACGTCGAGGTCGAGACGCCGGTCCTGCAGCCGCTCTACGGGGGCGCCCTGGCGCGGCCGTTCACCACTCACCACAACGCCCTGGACCGCGACCTCTATCTGCGGATCGCGACCGAGCTGTACCTGAAGCGGCTGGTGGTCGGCGGCATTGACCGGGTTTACGAGCTCGGCAAGGACTTCCGCAACGAGGGCGTCTCGCACAAGCACAACCCCGAGTTCACGATGCTCGAGTGGTACGAGGCCTACGCCGACTACGCGAAGACCGCGCACGATTTCGAGCTGCTGGTCGCCGAGGTGGCGGAGCGGGTGCTGGGAACGACCGTGCTGCGCCGCGGCGAGGCCGAGATCGACCTGGCGCCGCCCTGGCGGCGGATCACGATGCGCGAGGCGATCCTCGAGCGGGCCGGCGTCGACATCGCCGAGCACCCGACCCGGGAGGCGCTGGCGGCGGCGCTGGGAACCGAGCCCGACCCGGCCGAGGGCTGGGGCAAGCTGGTCGACGGCCTCTTCTCGCGCGAGGTCGAGCCAAGCCTGATCGAGCCGACTTTCGTCCTCGATTACCCGGTCGAGCTTTCGCCGTTCGCCAAGGCGCACCGGACCGAGCCCGGCCTGGTCGAGCGCTGGGAGGCGTTCGTGGGCGGGGTCGAGATCGCCAACTCCTTCAGTGAGCTCAACGACCCCGACGAGCAGCGCCGCCGCTTCGAGCAGCAGCGCGCCGAGCAGGAGCGGGGCGACGAAGAGGCGCAGCCCTACGACGAGGTTTTCATCGAAGCGCTCGAACAGGGGATGCCCCCGACCGGGGGGGTCGGCGTTGGGATCGACCGCCTGGTGATGATGCTGAGCGGCGCCGCCAGCATCCGCGAGGTGCTGCTGTTCCCGGCGATGAAGGCCTGAATTCGGCCTGGATATGCGTCTCGCACGCTGAAGTCCCGCAGTTACCGCAGTTGGCGGTCCGCGGGCCGGACTGACGGTCCCGGTATCGTTACGGGACACATGGACGCCTGCCGATAACGATAGGGCGTCTGCCGGTACTAACCCGGGCTAACCGGGTTCGACCAAGAAGAGGAATCTTTTGTTCGAGCGATTCACCGAGAGAGCCCGCCAAGTCGTCGTCCTCGCCCAAGAGGAGGCGCGCACTCTCAAGCACAACTACATCGGCACCGAGCACATCTTGCTCGGCCTGCTCCGCGAGGAGGAGGGCCTGGCTGCCCGGGTCCTCGAGTCCCTCGACATCACGGTCGAACGGGTGCGCTCGCAGGTGGTCCGCATCGTCGGCTCCGGCGAGGAGGTCACCTCCGGCCAGATCCCGTTCACGCCGCGCGCCAAGAAGGTGCTTGAGCTGGCTCTGCGCGAGGCGCTCTCGCTCGGCCACAACTACATCGGCACGGAGCACATCCTGCTCGGCCTGGTGCGTGAGAACGAGGGCGTCGCCGCCCGCATCCTGCTCGACTTCGACGCCGACTCCGACAAGATCCGCAACGAGGTGATCCGGATGCTCTCCGGCCCCGGCGGCCGCCGCCAGGGTGGCGGCAGCGCCGGCGGCGCCCAGGGCGAGGGCGGCAAAAAGTCTTCGAAACTGCTCGACCAGTTCGGCCGCAACCTCACCCGCCTCGCCGAGGAGGGCAAGCTCGATCCGGTGATCGGGCGCGAAACCGAGATCGAGCGGATCATGCAGATCCTCTCGCGCCGGACCAAGAACAACCCGGTGCTGCTGGGCGAGCCGGGCGTCGGCAAGACCGCCGTGGTCGAGGGCCTCGCGGCCAAGATCAACAGCGGCGAGGTGCCCGAGCTGCTGAAGAACAAACAGATCTACACGCTCGACCTGGCCGCCCTCGTCGCCGGCTCCAAGTACCGCGGCGAGTTCGAGGAGCGCCTGAAGAAGGTGATGAAGGAGATCACCCAGCGCGGCGACATCATCCTTTTCATCGACGAGCTTCACACCCTGGTCGGCGCCGGCGCCGCCGAGGGCGCGATCGACGCCGCCTCGATCCTGAAGCCTGCCCTGGCCCGCGGCGAGCTGCAGACGATCGGCGCGACCACGCTCGACGAGTACCGCAAGTACCTCGAGCGCGACTCCGCCCTGGAGCGCCGCTTCGCCCAGATCCGGGTCGACCAGCCCTCGCCCGAGGACACGGTGAAGATCCTCGAGGGCCTGCGCGAGCGCTACGAACAGCACCACCGGGTGACGATCAACGACGAAGCCCTGGCCGCCGCCGCCGAGCTTGCCGACCGCTACATCTCCGACCGCTTCCTGCCCGACAAGGCGATCGACCTGATCGACGAGGCCGGCTCGCGGATGCGCATCAAGTCGATGAGCACGCCGCCGGTCTACCGCGACCTCGAGGAGGAAATCGAGACGACGCGGCGCGACAAGGAGGCCGCGATCGAGGCTCAGGAGTTCGAAAAAGCCGCCAACCTGCGCGACACCGAGCGCCAGCTGACGACCCGCAAGCGCCAGCTCGAAGACGAGTGGGCCGAGGGCGAGAACGGCGAGCGCCCGGTCGTCGGCGAGGAGGAGATCGCCGACATCGTCTCGATGTGGACCGGGATCCCGGTCTTCAAACTGACCGAGGCCGAGACCAAAAAGCTGATCCGCATGGAGGACGAACTGCACAAGCGCGTGATCGGCCAGGAGGTCGCGATCACCGCCGTCTCCAAGGCGATCCGCCGCTCGCGCGCCGGGATCAAGGACCCCAAGCGCCCAGCCGGCTCCTTCATCTTCCTCGGCCCCTCCGGGGTCGGCAAGACCGAGCTTGCCCGCACCCTCGCCGACTTCCTCTTCGGCGACGAGGAGGCGATGATCCGGATTGACATGTCCGAGTACATGGAGAAGCACGCGGTCAGCCGTCTGGTCGGCTCGCCCCCGGGCTACATCGGCTACGACGAGGGTGGCCAGCTGACCGAGGCAGTGCGGCGCAAGCCCTACTCGGTGCTGCTGCTCGACGAGATCGAGAAGGCCCACCCGGATGTCTTCAACATCCTCCTGCAGATCCTCGAGGACGGGCGCCTGACCGACTCCCAGGGCCGCACCGTGGACTTCCGCAACGCGATCGTGATCATGACCTCGAACATCGGCGCCTCGGAGATCTCGAAGAACACCTCGATCGGGTTCACCGTCTCCGATGAGACCGGCATGTCCTACGGCGACATGAAAAACCGGATCATGGGCGACCTCAAAAAAGTCTTCCGGCCCGAGTTCCTCAACCGGATCGACGAGGTCATCGTCTTCCACAAGCTCGCCAAGGACGAGGTCAAAGAGATCGTCGACCTGATGATCAGCCGCGTCCGCGTCCAGGTCGCCGAGCACGAACTGCAGCTGGACCTGACCGACGAGGCCAAGGACCTGCTGGTCGAGAAGGGCTGGGACCCGTCGATGGGCGCACGGCCGCTGCGCCGCGCGATCCAGCGCTACATCGAGGACCCGCTCGCCGACGAAGTCCTGCGCCAGGGCCAGATGACCCCCGGCTCGACCGTGATGGTCGCCCGCGACGCCGCCGGCGACGAGGAGGACAAGCCGCTCAGCCTGACCATCATCGCGCCGAAGAAACCGCGGAAAAAGCCGCCGCAGAAGCCCGAGCCGGAGGCAGTTGGAGTCGGCGCCAAGAAGGGCGACGGCGAGCACGGGTCGAGCGAGGGCGACGAGCCCGCGCACGGCGACACCGAGTCCTGAGCCCCGCGGCGCCATGAGCGAGCCCGGCCGCAGCGCGATCGGCACCTGGAGCGGCGGCCGCTTCCTCCACTTTGGCGAGGCGATCGACGAAGAGCGGCTGGTCGAGCTGCTGCGGCCCGGCGGCGGGGTCGAGACCGTCCTCACCGCCGACACCTACGGCCAGGGCGAGGCGGACCGGCTGCTCGGCCGCGCGCTCGAGGGCGCCGCGCCAGGGTCCTACAGCCTGGTCGGGGCGGTCGGCCACGATTTCTACGAGGGCGAGCGCAACGGCCCCAAGGGCTTCCCCCGCTTCACCGACCCGGCGCTGCGCGGTTCCGACGACTACGCGAGCTACCTGAGGATGGCGACGGAGGCCAGCCTCGAGCGCCTCGGCGCCTCCTCGTTCGACCTGCTGCTGCTGCACAACCCCGACCGCATCGGCTACTCGAGCGAGGTCGTCTGGGACGGGATGGCGGCACTCCGCGACGCCGGCCTCACGACCCGGATCGGCGTCGCCCCGGGGCCGGCGAACGGCTTCACCCTCGACCTGATCTCCTGCCTCGAGCGGTTCGGCGACCGCATCGACTGGGCGATGATCATCCTCAACCCGCTCGAGCCCTGGCCGGGGGAGCTGAGCCTCGACGCTGCCAACCGCCACGACGTCAAAGTCCTGACCCGCGTCGTCGACTACGGCGGCCTCTTCTGGGGCGACCTGCGGCCCGGGATGGAACTTGGCCGGACCGATCACCGCTCCTTCCGCCCCGCGGGCTGGATCGAGGCCGGCATCGAGAAGCTGGAGCGGCTGCGCCCCTTCGCCGAGCAAACGGGCCTGACGACGATGCAGCTCGCCTGTCAGTGGAACCTCGCCCACCCCGCGGTCGAGTGCGTGGCGCCGACCCTGATCCAGGAGGTCGGCCCCGAGGCGCGGCCGATCGAGGACAAGCGGGCCGAGCTGGCGGCGCTGCCGGCCGAGCAGCGCCTCGACGAGGCCGCCGTCGCCGCGATGCGCGCGATCGGCGACAACACCGGCAGCATGGCCCTGAAGGGCGCCAACCCAGCCCACGAGGGCGACGAGCAACCTGATCGCTGGGCGCTCAACGACGACCTCCTGGCCGCCGGCGAGCGCTGGGGCATCGACCCCCAGCGCGACCTCGTCGCCACTAATTAGCTGACGCCGGTCAGGGATCCCTCCGCATCCGCCGCTAGGTTCGCGCCGTGGATCGGAAGTGGTGGACTCTGGCCGGGGCCTGCTCGGGACTCTTCCTGCTGATGCTGGACTCGACCGTGGTGGCGCTGGCGCTGCCGGCGATCCGCGGCGACGTCGACGCCAGCAGCGAGGGGCTGCAGTGGGTGATGAACGGCTACCTGCTGACGATCGCCGTCCTCGTCGTCACCGCCGGCCGGCTCGGCGACATGTTCGGGCGCAAGCGGGTCTTCCTCGTCGGCATGGTCGTCTTCGCCGCCGGCTCGGTCCTCTCCGGTGCCGCCTCAGACCAGATGACGCTGATCCTCGGGCGGATCCTGCAGGGAGCGGGGGCGGCGCCGATGCTGTCGCTTTCGCTGGCGCTCGTCTGCAACGTCTTCCCCTCCGAGGAGCAGCCGCGGGCGCTGGGGATCTGGGCAGCGGTCTCGGCCATCGCGCTGGCAATCGGGCCGCTGGCCGGCGGCCTCCTGATCGAAGTCGACTGGCGGGTGATCTTCTGGATGAACCTGCCGGTGGCGGCGCTCGGGATCGCGATCGTCGTCGCCGCGGCCCCCGAGTCGACCGACCCCGGCGCGGGGGTCGGGATCGACTGGCCCGGGCTGGCAGCTCTCTCGGTGGGCATCGTCGCCGCGGTTCTGGCGCTGGTCCAGTCGCGGGCCTGGAGTGCCGGGACGACCGCCGCGCTCGCCCTGGTGGGCGCCGCCGGGCTGCTCGCCTTCTGGCGGATCGAGCATCGGGCGCGCAACCCGATCGTCGACTTCGCCCTCTTCCGCAACGGCCCCTACTTCGGCGCCAGCGCCGCCGCCTTCGCCCTCGTCGGCGCCTACTGGGCGGTGATGTTCTTCCAGCCCCAGTACCTCCAGGACGTGCGCGGGCACTCGCCGATCGCCAGCGGCCTGCTGATCCTGCCCGTGACCGCGCCGATGATCTTCATCTCGCCCTTTTCCGGGCGGCTGATCGGCCGCTTCGGCGCCCGCCGGCTGATGACCGTCGGCATGGCCTTCGGCGTCGCCGGCTTGTTGCTGCTGACCCGGATCGGCGGCGACAGCTCCTTCGCCCTGATCCTCGCCGGCTATCTGCTCTTCGGGATCGCCCTCGGGCTCGTCTACGCGCCGATGTCGACGGCGGCGATGGCGGTGATGCCGGGGGACAAGGTCGGCATCGCCTCCGGGGTGCTGGCGATGGACCGGGTCCTGGCCGGCGCCATCTCGCTTGCCGCCACCGGCGCCGTCTTCCACGCTCTGCTCGGCGACGGCCACTCGTTCGCCGCCTCCGTCGCCGGCGCGACCTGGGTCCCAACGGCGCTGTGCGCGGTCGGCGTAGGGCTCACCTGGGCCTTCGTCCGCGACCCCGAGCCGCCGGGACCGGACCCCGCCGTGGCTGGCGATCCGGCTCCGATGGAGCTTCAGCACCACCGGCATCACCGCCGGTATCACTTCTGAGGGGCCCCGTGATCACCCATGGGGCGCGGGATCCTGAACTCAGTCCTTTTTGAGTGATCGATCCAGTTGACAATCAAAAATCCGAGCTTTCCACTCGGATATGGCCAGACCGCATTCCAGAGCGCTTTTTGCCATCCTAAAGGGGATGGCTTCTATGTCCGGGGATGAGCTTCACGAGCTTTCTGAACGTCAGGATCCTCGGCTTCTCAGGGCCCTCGACGTGGTCGCCCCGGGCGGCGCTCTGCGCGAGGGTATCGACAACATCGTCCACTCGCGGACCGGCGGCCTGATCGTGGTCGGCGACCTCGACGACATCTCCCACATGCTTTCCGGCGGGATCAAGCTCGATGTCGACTACACGCCGGCGATGCTCTACCAGGTGGCGAAGATGGACGGGGCGATCGTCCTTAACAGCGAGGCGACGACGATCGCCTGGGCCAACGTGCAGCTGATGCCGGACCCGACGATCCTCTCCTCGGAGACCGGGACCCGGCACCGCACCGCCGAGCGCGTCTCCAAACAGACCGATGCGCTGGTGATCGCGATCTCCCAGCGGCGCGACGTCGTTTCTCTCTATGTGGAGGGGAGCAAGTACATCCTGCAGGAGATCCCGGCGGTGCTGGCCAAGGCCAACCAGGGCCTGGCGACGCTGGAGAAGTACCGCGAGCGCCTCGACCAGGTCTCCGCCCGCCTCACGCGGCTCGAGTTCCAGGGCGGCGCCGTCCTCCACGACGCCCTCGCCGCCCTGCAGCGGGCCGAGCTGGTGACGCGGATGGCGGTCGAGGTCGAGCGCTACATCGTCGAGCTTGGCACCGAGGGCCGGCTGATCGAGATGCAGCTGGAGGAGACGATGGTCGGTGTCGCCGCCGACAAGACCGCGCTGATCCGCGACTACTCGATGGAAGACACCGAGGGCAGCCTCGCGGCGACCCTGCAGGCGTTGGGGCGCATGCCCCACCAGGACGTCCTCGACTTCGGCCGCCTCGGCGAGCTGCTCGGCTATGACCGCAAGCTCAACACGCTCGACTTCCCGGTTGCCTCGCGCGGCTATCGCGCACTGGGCCGGGTCCCGCGCATCCCCAAACTTGTCGTCCAGAAGATCATCCACGAGCTGGGCGGGTTGGAGGAGGTCCTCGCGGCCTCCGATTCCGAACTCGCCGCCGTCGACGGAGTCGGCCCCACCCGGGCCAAGGACATCCGCGAGGGCCTGCGCCGGCTCCAGGAGGTCGATCTGGTCGACCGGTACTTGCACAGCTGACGGCGATAAGCGCTGTCGAAGACGAAAGGAGCCACCGATTTCCGAGCTAGACGAGGCGACCGTGGATGAGGTCTTCGAGGAGGACATCGAGTACGTCTGCGACTTCGAGGAGGGCGACAAGGTCGTCTACCCGCACCACGGCGCTGGATTGGTGCTGAAGAAAGAGACCCGCGAGCTGATGGGCGAGCGGCGTGAATACCTCACGATCAAGATCATCCACAACGAATTGACCGTGATGGTCCCCTGCGAAAACGCGGGAATCGCCGGTTTGCGTCGCGTCATCGACGAGGAAGAAATCAAGAAGGTCACACAGGTTCTGACCGACGACGTCTCGGAGATGCCGAAGAACTGGAACCGGCGCTTCAAGTTCAACCGCGAGAAGATCAAGACCGGCGACGTCTTCGAGCTGGCCGAGGTGGTGCGCAACCTGGCGCTTCGCGAGATGGAGAAGGGACTCTCCACCGGCGAGAAGCAGATGTACACGCGGGCCAAGAAGATCCTCGCGTCGGAGTTCATGTACGCGCTCGACAAAGACGAGGAGGGCGCCGAGGAGTACCTCGACGGCCTGCTCGAGGATCGCTTCGCAGCGGCAACCGCCTAGAGCTACGGAAGTAACCGCAGCCATCGCGGCCGCCGGCTCCGGGGAGCGCCTCGGAGCCGGTAGCCCGAAGGCCTTCGTGCCGCTGGCGGGGAGGCCGATGATCGCCTGGTCGATCGACGCCTTCCGGGCGAGCCATGCGGTCGCGGCGATCGTCGTCGCGACGCCGCCGGGCTACGAGCATGGCCTCGAAGGCGGCGACCTCACCGTCGTCGACGGCGGCGCCACGCGAGCCCAGTCGGTGGCGAACGCGCTGGCGGTCACCGAGACCGAGCTGATCGCGATCCACGACGCCGCCCGGCCGCTGCTCACGCCCGAGCTGGTCGAGGCGCTGGTAGCCGTCCTTGCCGCCGACCCCGACGCGGCGGGCGTGATCGCCGCGACGCCGGTGACCGACACGGTCAAGCGCGCTTCGCCCAGCCCGAAGAGTGCATTTCCGACGCATAGCGACGGAAATGCACCTCTCGCCATCAAGGACACCGTCGATCGCTCGCGGCTCTGGGCGGCGCAGACGCCGCAGGTCTTTCGCGCCGACGCCCTGCGGGTGGCGCTCGCGGTCGATGCCAAGGCCCGCGACGCCGCGACCGATGAGGCGACGCTGATCGAGGCGGCAGGGGGGACGGTGCTGATCCACCCGGCGCCGCCGGAGAACCTCAAAGTGACGACGCCGCTCGACCTGCGGCTGGCGGAGCTGCTGCTGGCCGACCGGGGCGCCGCCGGCGCCGCGCCACTCAGTCCCTGAGCAGGATCCAGACCAGAACCGCGGCGAAGCAGAGTTGGCCGACCCCGAGGGCGACACCGAAGCTGACCGCGCCGAGCAGGCCGGCGATCGCGCTGCCGACGGCGAGGGCGAGCAGGAGGAGGAGCAGCTGACGGACCATTGCCGCGGCAGTCTAGGCTCCCAATCGATGCTGACCGACTACCACCTGCATCTGCGCCCGGACGACCAGGACACGCCGCCCGAGCGCTACTTCACGGCCGAGAACGTCGAGCTGTACCTGGCGGCCGCTGCGGCCGCCGGGGTCGAGGAGATCGGCGTCTCCGAGCACGTCTACCGCTTCCATCAGGCGCTCGACCTCTGGCGCCACCCGCTCTGGGAAAGCAACGGCCGCGACGACCTCGACGCCTACTGCGAGTTCGTCCGCGGCACGCCGCTGAAGCTCGGCATCGAGTGCGACTTCGTCCCCGGCGCCGAAGACCGCACCGCCACCCTGCTGGAGGCACGCGGCTTCGACTACGTCGTCGGCTCCGTCCACTTCATCGGCGACGAGGCGGTCGACCACCCGGGCTGGGACGTCTGGGAGGGCAGCGGCGACCCGGATGAGGTCTGGCGCCGCTACTTCGAGTCGCTGGCCGAGTGCGCCCGCTCCGGCCTCTTCGACATCCTCGCCCACCCGGACCTGGTCAAGGTCTGGGGCGGGACGCGGCCGCTGCCGCAGCGCGACCCGCGCTTCTACTACGAGCCGGCGGTGGCGGCGATCGCCGAGAGCGGGATCGCGGTCGAGGTCTCGACCGCCGGCCTGCGCAAGCCGGTCGGCGAGCTTTACCCCGCCCACGCCTTCGCCGCGATGTGCATCGAGGCGGGAGCGCCCTTCGCGCTCTCCTCCGACGCCCACCTGCCCGAGCAGGTCGGCTTCGCCTACGACCGCGCGGTCGAGTTCCTCGACGACCTCGGGGTGGAGGAGATATGCGTCTTCGAGCAGCGCCAGCGCCAGCTCGTCCCGCTGGGCAGCCGCGTCGGCTGATGATCGGCATCGGCTACGACAGCCACCGCTTCGCCGCGGGCCGGCGCCTGGTCCTCGGCGGCGTCGAGATCGATCACCCGCAGGGCCTCAGCGGCCACTCCGACGCCGATGTCCTCACCCACGCGGTGATCGACGCGATCCTCGGTGCCGCCGGCGGCGGCGACATCGGCACGATGTTCCCCGACGACGACAAGCAGTGGCAGGGGGCGGACTCGATCGACCTGCTGCGTACCGTCGTCGGCACCGTCGCCGGCCCGATCGTCAACGTCGACGCGACCCTGATCTGCGAGCAGCCACGCCTCGGCCCCTACAAGGCGGAGATGGAGCGGACACTGGCTGAGGCGACCTCGGCCCGGGTCAGCGTCAAGGCGACCAGCAACGAGGGCATGGGCTGGATCGGTCGCGGCGAGGGCATCGCCTGCATCGCCGTCGCCTCGGTCGAGAGCGAATAACCTGTCGGGCGATGGGGATCCTCAGCGACAGCGCCGCCAGGCTGCGCGCCTCCGCCGCCGACTCGCTCTTTGAGCTGAAGGTGCTGCACGAGGCGGGAGTGGTCGAGCCACTGCGTCCGGACAAGGCGCTGAAGATCGGCACCACCTTCCTGCGCTGGGGCGCCTCGCCGGCAACCGGGATCGCCACCGCGGCGATCCACCATCCGCACGAGATCGCGCTGATCGACGAGCGCGGCTCGCTCAGCTTCGAGCGCGTGCAGCGCCGCACCAACGCCCTCGCCCACTCCTTCGCCGAGCTGGGGATCGGTCACGGCGACGGCGTCGGGATCATGTGCCGCAACCACCGCGGCTTCGTCGAGGCGACCCTGGCCGCGGCCAAGCTCGGCGCCAGCGCGCTCTACCTGAACACGATGTTCGCCGGCCCGCAGCTGGTCGAGGTGACCAAGCGCGAGGCGCCGAAGGCGCTCGTCTACGACGCCGAGTTCGCCGACCTGCTCGAGGGCGTCGACGACTCGGTCGCCCGCATCGTCGCCTGGACCGACGAGGAGCAGCCGGGGGAGACGACCCTGGAGCAGCTGATCGCCGCCGGCTCGGAGTCCGACCACAGGCCGCCGCCCGACAAACCGCGCTTCGTGATCCTCACTTCCGGCACCACCGGCACCCCCAAGGGCGCTCAGCGCTCCAGCCCCGACGGGCTGCTGGCGATCGCCGCGCTGCTCGACAGGATCCCCTTCCGCAGCCGCGAGACGATGATGATCGCGGCGCCGCTCTTCCACTCCTGGGGCTTCTTCCACTTCATCATGAGCCTGCCGACGGCCTCGACGATGGTGCTGCGCCGCCGCTTCGACCCCGAGGGGACGCTGCAGGCGGTGCAGGAAAGCCGCGCCGAGGTGCTGGCGGCGGTGCCGGTGATGATCCAGCGCATCGCCGGCCTGCCCGAGGAGACGCTCTCCAGCTACGACCTCTCCTCGCTGCGGATCACCTCGCTCTCCGGCTCCGCCCTGCCGGGCGAGCTGGCGATCGAGTGGATGGACCGCTTCGGCGACAGCGTCTACAACCTCTACGGCTCGACCGAGGTCGCCTACGCGACCGTGGCCACCCCGGAGGACCTGCGCGCCGCCCCCGGCACCGCCGGCAAACCGCCGCGCGGGACCACGGTCAAGATCCTCGACGAGAACTGCCGCGAGGTTCCCCAGGGCGAGGTCGGCCGGATCTTCGTCGGCAACGAAATGTCCTTCGAGGGCTACACCGGCGGCGGCGGCAAGGAGGTCGTCGATGGCTTGCTCAGCAGCGGCGACGTCGGCCACATCGACGCCGCCGGCCGCCTCTTCATCGACGGCCGCGACGACGAGATGATCGTCTCCGGTGGCGAGAATGTCTTCCCGCGCGAGGTCGAGGACCTGCTCGCCGACCACGAGGGCGTGGTCGAGGTCGCCGTGATCGGGGTCGAGGACGCCGAGTTCGGGCAGCGGCTGAAGGCCTTCGTCGTCGTCAAGGACGGGGCCGAGGTCGCCGAGGGCGACCTCAAAGGGCACGTCAAGGCCAACCTCGCCAGCTACAAGACGCCGCGCGAGATCGAGTTCCTCGACGAGCTTCCCCGCAACGCCACCGGCAAGGTCCTCAAGCGCGATCTGCACGCGCGTGAGACGCCGCAGTCGGCCTGACCCGGCAGCTCGCGCAAATTGCGGCTAACGCCGCCGCGAACCGGGCGGTTGGCCTCCGGCGCCCATAGTAGGTTGCGTTGAGATGAGCGATCCCGCGAGGCAGCTACGCGCCGTCGGCGAGGCGACCGAGACCATGCACGGCGTCGCCAAACAGGCGCTGGAGTGGGTCCGCGTCAGCGAGGAGCGCACGGCCAAGGCCGAAGCGCGCGCCGACGAGGTCGCCGCGGCGCTGAAACAGCGAGCGCTGAACTCCTTGAAAGGGATCGCCGCCGAGGCCCGCGAGCGCGTCGCGGCCGAGCGCAAGGCGAGGCAGGAGGCGGAGTCGAAGCTGGCTGGCGCCGAGGCCGGGCGCGACCGCGCCGAGCAGGCCTTCGAGGAGCTGCAGCAGCGGGCTCAGGCCGAGGGGGAAGCGGCCGCCGCGCAGGCGGCGCAGGCCCGAGCGGAGGCCGAGGAGTCGGTCGCCGCCGCCGCGCGGAGCCTCGACGCCGAGCTGGCGCAGCGGGTAGCCAAGGTGCGCAAGGAGAGCGACTCCGACGCCGATCGCCGCGTCGCCGCCGCCGAGCAGCGCGCGGCCGACGCCGAAGCCGTCGCGGCGGAGGCGCACGAGACGGCGGTGCGGCTGGAGACCGAGATCGAGCAGCGGGTGATGGACGGCACCAAAGAGGTCCGCCGCGAAGCCGAGGAGAGCGTCCGCAACCTCGTCGACAAGGTGGAGCTAGAGGCCGAGGAGGCAGCCCGGGCCCGGGCCGAGGATCAGTTGCGCGTGGAGTCCGACCGGATCCGCGTCCAGGCGGAGAAGCGCGAAGAGCGCGTGCGCGAGGCGACCGAGGACGAGATCAAGGCCAGCGCCAAGAAGGCCAAGCGCGAGGCCCAAGCGGCCGCCGAGGAGTCGGCGCCGGTCTGGCTGCGCGGCGAGTCGAGCGCCTCGACCGCCGGTTACCGCACCTTCTAGTCCTGAGCGATCATCTAGCCTCTGCCTCGCGATGCGCGAGGTGCAGATCAGGGACACGCTCAGCGGCCAGCCGCGGGCTTTGGACCCCTCCAGCGAGGTGGGGATATACGCCTGTGGCCCCACCGTCTACAGCCGCATCCACATCGGCAACGCCCGGCCCTTCGTGGTCTTCTCCCTTTTCGCCGGCTTCCTTCGCTCCGAGGGCTATCGCTCGCGGCTGGTCGTAAACGTCACCGACATCAACGACAAGATCTACGCCGCCGCCACGGCCGCGGGCGAGCCGTCGGGCAAGTTCGCAGCGCGCATGACCAACGCCTACCTCGAGGACACCGACCGGCTCGGGCTCGGGCGCCCCGACGCCGAGCCGCTGGCGACCGAGACGATCGCCGGCATCGTCGCCCTGATTGCCAACCTGGTCGAGTCCGGCCATGCCTACGAGGCGGGCGGCGACGTCTACTTCCGCGTCCGCAGCTTCGACGGCTACGGCAAGCTCTCCAACCGCCGCACCGAGGACATGGACCAGGGCGAGGAGGCCGGCACCGCCTCGCTCAAGGAGGACCGGCTCGACTTTGCCCTCTGGAAGGCGCACAAGCCCGGCGAGGACACGGAGTGGGACTCGCCCTGGGGGCCGGGCCGGCCCGGCTGGCACATCGAGTGCTCGGCGATGGCCGAGGCCGAGCTGGGCGCCTCCTTCGCGATCCACGGCGGCGGCTCGGACCTGGTCTTTCCCCACCACGAGAACGAGATCGCCCAGTCCGAGGCCGCCGGGCGGCCGTTCGCCCAGACCTGGATGCACAACGGGATGATCGAGACCGGGACCGAGAAGATGTCCAAATCCGACGGCAACATCTTCCAGTTGTCCGAGGCGCTCGATCGCTACGGGCGCGAGACGGTCGTCGCCTATCTGATCTCCGGTCACTACCGGCAGCCGTTGGCGTTCGGGGCCGAGCAGATGGAGCAGGCCAAGGCGCAGGTCGAGCGGTTGCGGAACTTCTTCCGGGAGCAGTTGGTGGACGACCGAGGGTCCGGTAGCAAGGGGGAGTCGGGGGAGGGCTCTGCCGAGCAACAGCGGGGA
>DASYKN010000015.1:0-43529 GCA_035995325.1 Solirubrobacterales bacterium | reverse complement strand
ACGGCCCGGGGAAAGAAGGGCAGCAGGTAGCGGAAGCTCCCCTGGCGCCTGCCGAGGCGTTGCAGCCCTGAGGCCTGGACGTCGCGACCGGCGAACCCTTCGTCGACCGCATCGGCGTCGTAGAGGAGCGTGTAGATCGGTGCCTGTGGCCAGCACTTGGCGATCTGGGCGAAGGTGCGCTCGGCACCGCGCATGACCAGCAGGTAGTCGTGCGCAAGTCCGACCGAGCCGGACTCAGTAGGCACCGCGACCCGAGAGAACCGCCGGGATGGTGGCGAGGAGGATCTCGATGTCGCGGGCCAGCGACCAGCCGGCGACGTACTGGTAGTCGAAGCGGACCATCTCCTGGAAGGGGCTCTGCGAGCGACCGTAGACCTGCCAGGGGCCGGTGATTCCGGGGCGCAGCTCGAGCCGGCGCAGGTGCCAATGCTCTTCCAGGGCGGCGGTCTCGGGGAAGATCAGCGGGCGCGGGCCGACCAGGCTCATCTCGCCGCGGAAGACGTTGAAAAGCTGCGGCAGCTCGTCGACCGAGAAGCGGCGGATGACGCGGCCGACGCGGGTCACCCGCGGGTCCTCCTTGATCTTGAACATGACGCCGTCGTTGGCCTCGTTGAGCTGGTCAAGCTCGCGCTTGCGCTCCTCGGCGTCGACGTACATCGAGCGGAACTTGATCAGCTTGAAGCTCTTGTTGCCGCGGCCGGCACGCGGCTGGCGGAAGAAGATCGGGCCGCGCGACTCGATCTTGATCGCGATCGCGGCGGCGATCATCACCGGCGAGAAGACCGTGATCAGGGCCAGCGAGCCGACCACGTCGAGCATGCGCTTGGCGGCCATCGAGGTCGAGGCCAGGACCGGCACGCCGATCGAGAGCAGCGGCAGGCCGCCGATCTGGTCGAGGGCGCGAACGCCGTCGAGGAACTCGAACAGGCGCGGGACGACGTCGACGGCGACGCTGGCGTCGCGGCAGGCGCGGATCGCCTCCAGCAGCTCCTCGTGGCTGGCACGGGTGAAGGTGATGATCACGCGGTCGATGCCCTGCGCCTGGATGATCTGGTCGAGGTCGGCGATCCGGCCCAGCCAGGGCAGGTCGGGGGTGCCGATGTCATGGACCTCGTCGTCGACGAGCCCCACCGGGATCAGGCCGAACTGGTCGTTGTTCTGAAGCTTTTTCACGACCTGGCCGGCAACCACGCCGGAGCCGACGATCAGCGTCCGCTGGCGCAGGTCGGGAGCCCGGTGCAGGCCGGCGCGGACCAGGGCGCGGGCGGTCGCGGCGAAGGTGGCGGTGGCGGCGACGGTGAGGAAGGTGAGGCTGATCGTCTGGTCGAGGCCCAGCAACGAGGCGACCCCGAACAGCGGCCAGGTGATCAGCAGCACGGCGACGAAGCCGCGGGGGACGTCGGAGACGGCCGAGGCCCAGGTCGAGAGCTGGTCGCTGCGGTACATGCCGATGCTGAAGGCGGCGAAGGGCCAGATCAGGCCGGCGCAAAGGATGAAGGTGAGGCCCTCGCGAGAGAACTCGCCGAGGATCAGGACCGCGACGGCGGCCGCGAGAATCGCCGCCAAGGCGTCACCCGAATAGAGCATTCGCGACAGCACCGCGCCGCGGCGCCGAGCCCGGCTGAAGGGCTCGCTCTGGCTCGATGCCTGCTCCTGCCCGAGCGGGAGCGAGGCGTCTTGCTGCGATTCAGTTGCGGCCGGGTTCTCCACTTTGTCTTTCGCTTTTAATCAGGACAGTTCAGAAACAGGGCTGGCCATGGCCAGTAGCTCTAAAAATCTGGGCGCATCTTGCACTCGCGCATTTCGGGCTATTTCCCTTATCGTGCCGGTGGCACGAACCTTTAGCTCTCCGCGCACACGGGTGACTTCTGTGGGCGCTGCTTAGAAAATAGTCCGGATGCCCCCAAATCTCCATAGGCAAACCGGATATCGGCGGAAAAGATCTTCCGATGAGTCTGGCAACAGAGCTTGCGACGGGGCTGCGCGTTACGCAGGCTATCGCACGTATGTTCGCCCGTAAATTAAGCGCCGATGCAGGACTTAGTGAGCCTCGTCGGAGGCGTGGGCGGGAGGCCGTGACTCCTCTGCCAGCGAGGTGATCTCGAGTTGCCCGTGGGCGGCGCTTTCGAGGACCTCGGTCGCCTCCTGGGCCGAGCGCGCGTACAGCTCGACCAGCAGGTGGACGACGATCTGCTCGTCGTCGTGCTTGTGGAAGCGGACGTGGGTGAAGAACTCGCGCACGCCGGCGTCGCCGAAGGCTCCGTAGGTGAGGAACTCGATCGCCTCCGGCCCGGAGCAGCTCTCGACCCGGTCCTGGTCGACGGTGACGGTGCAGGAGGCGACCCAGGGGGTGCCGGCCACCATCCGCTCCCAGCGGTCTTCGATCGGCACCACGCGGTTGTCCTGGAAGGTCAGATGCGGCTGGTCGTGCATGCAGTCGAGGCACTGCACGACCGATTCCTGCACCTCGTCGACCCCTTCGGCTAGGGCGCCGCTCTCGGGATCGACGCGGCGGATCGCGTCGTAGTGGATCTGGATCTCGAGGCTCTCCGACCAGCAGCGGTAGCAACGCAGCCAGGCCGGCCGATCCCCGTTCAGCTCGCTCATCGCCCCATTGTGGCGCGCCGGCTGCCCGGGCGCCTTCGGGCGCCGGGGGCTGCGAAAGGTTGAGGACTTAACGGGGCCATGGCACCGGTAACTGCTCAGGGTTGGAGGGGCCGGCTTGGTCCGCGTCGCTGATGGGGCGCCGCCGGCTTCAGGCCGCGGTGGCGGCGCTGGCGCGCTGGGCGACCAGGGCGACGATCTCGCCCATGATCTTGTTGATGTCGAAGTCCTTCGGCGTGTAGACGCCGGCGACCCCGGCCGCGCGCAGGCGCTCGGCGTCGGCGACGGGGATGATGCCGCCGACCACGACCGGGACATCGACGTTCTCCTCCCGCAGCAGCCGCACGACCTCGGGGATCAGCTCCAGGTGGGAGCCGGAGAGGATCGAGAGGCCGACCACGTCGACGTCCTCCTGCAGGGCGGACTCGGCGATCTCGGCCGGGGTCAGGCGGATGCCCTGGTAGATGACCTCCATGCCGGCGTCGCGGGCGCGCAGGGCGATCTGCTCGGAGCCGTTGGAGTGGCCGTCGAGGCCGGGCTTGCCGACCAGGATCTTGATCCGGTGGCCGATCCGCTCGGAGACCTCGTCGACCTTGGCCCGGATCGCGTCGAGCTGCTCGCGGTCGGCTGCCGGGGCGGCGCCGCTGACCCCGGTCGGGCCGCGGTAGGCGCCGAAGGCCTCGCGCAGCACCTCGGCCCACTCGCCGGTGGTGGCGCCGGCCTTGGCGGCGGCGATCGTCGCCGGCATGATGTTCTGGCTGTCGTCGGCGGCGACCTTGGCCAGCTGCTCGAGGGCGGCGCTGGCCGCGGCCTCGTCGCGCTCGGCCTTCCACTGCTCGAGCGCCTCGACCCTTTCTCGCTCGACCTCGGGGTCGGGGGTGAGGATGCCGCCGTCGGCGCCGGCGGTCAGCGGCGACTCCTCGCTCTCGGTGAAGCTGTTCTGGCCGATCACCTTCTGCTCGCCGCTCTCGATCCGGGCGACGCGCTCGCGGTGGGACTCGACCAGGCGGGCCTTCATATAGGGGACGGCGTTGACGGCGCCACCGTGCTCGGCGACCACCGCCATCTCGGCCCTGGCGCCCGCGGTCAGCTCCTCGACCAAGCCGTCCATGACGACCGAGCCCTCGAAGATGTCGGGGTACTCGAGCAGGTCGGTCTCGTTTGCCAGCACCTGCTGGATCCGCAGGCTCCACTGCTGGTCCCAGGGGCGCGGCAGGCCCATCGCCTCGTTCCAGGCGGGCAGCTGCAGGGCGCGGGCGCGGGCGTCGCGGCTGAGGGTGACGGCGAGCGCCTCGAGGACGATCCGCTGGATGTTGTTTTCCGGCTGCGCCTCGGTCAGGCCGAGGCTGTTGACCTGGACGCCGTAGCGGAAGCGCAGCATCTTCTCGTCGGTGACGCCGTAGCGCTCGCGGCCGATCTCGTTCCAGAGCGCGCCCATCGTCCGCAGCTTCGCGATCTCCTCGATCAGGCGGATGCCGGCGTTGACGAAGAAGGAGATGCGGCCGAAGACCTTGGCGAAGTCCGCCTCGGCGACCTGGCCGCGGGCTTTGACCTCGTCCAGCACGGCGATCCCGGTCGAGAGCGCGTAGGCGATCTCCTGCACCGGCGTCGCCCCGGCCTCCTGCAGGTGGTAGCTGCAGATGTTGGTCGGGTTCCATTTCGGCACCTCGTTGACGCTGAAGGCGACCATGTCGGCGATCAGGCGCATCGAGGGCTCGGGCGGGAAGGCGTAGGTGCCGCGCGAGAGGTACTCCTTGATGATGTCGTTCTGGGTAGTCCCCTGGAGCTGGGAGCGGTCGACCCCGTTCTCCTCGGCGACGGTGACATAGAGGCCGAGCAGCCAGGCCGCGGTCGCGTTGATCGTCATCGAGGTGTTCATGCCGTCCAGCGGGATGCCGTCGAAGAGTTGGTGCATGTCGCCCTTGTGGGCGACCGAGACGCCGACCTTGCCGACCTCGCCGCGGGCGAGGACGTGGTCGGGGTCGTAGCCGGTCTGGGTCGGCAGGTCGAAGGCGACGGAGAGGCCGGTCTGGCCCTTGGCCAGGTTGCCGCGGTAAAGCTCGTTCGAGCGTTTGGCGTCGGAGTGGCCGGCGTAGGTGCGCATCACCCAGGGGCGGTCGCGCTCGGGGAGTCTGTGGTTGTTGGGCATGTTGCGCATGATATTTGACGTTTGTTGATTCGGGGGTGGGGAGGAGGGACTGGGTGTCCCCACCGCTGCGCTGGGTTTTTCGCCGCGGGCGCCGGAGGCTGTCCGCCGTCCTTCTTGGGGCGAAAAACAGGACGCCGCTTGCGGTGGGGACACCCAGTCCCTCCTCGCGAGCGCCGGATGCTCGAGACGTGTGTAAAAGCTGCCGAAATCCAACGCCCAAGCTCGGTTCGCCCGCATCTTTATCGCCGAGCTGTGTTTAGGCTGCGACCGATGAAGACTCGATTTGGAGCCGTTTTTGCTGCCCTCTGCCTGGGGGCGATGCTGGTTGCCGCCGTTGCTGGGGCGGCGATGATTGGGATTTATCGGGATGGGATGGAAACGACGGCGCAGCGGGCGCAGCTGATCAAGCTGGCGGGGGCAAGCTGCACTCGCGGCGGCTCCGACGGCGCTTTGCGGGTGGCGCTCGGAAAAGCCACCGATGCCTGTTCCTACCGCACGCCGGTGCTGGGTCGCGACCTCGAGATCGCCGCCACCGAGCGGCTGCTCAGCGGCACCCCGAAAGCGGCGCTGCAGAAGGCCTATCTCGCCTTGGAGCTGCGGGCCGGGGCCGGCGCCAAGTACCAGCTGCTGGTCTTCCCGCTGCAGCGCAAGGCGCAGCTGGTCAAGGTGACCGCAGCCGGCAGCGAATACCTGGCGATCAAAAAGGACCTGAAAGCGGTGATGGGCGTGAACAAGGCCAACGCCCTGAAACTGCGCGCGATCAACGTCCGCAGCGGCCCCGAACGCGGCCAGGCCAAACTCTTCGCCTACGTCGGCGGCGAACTCGTCGCCGAAGCGAACGACGAAGGGGCGGGGGAACTCACGGGCCGCGCCTCCGCGGTCGCGATCGGCGCGACCAAGAACGGCAACGGCGTGATCGGCAGCATCGACGACGTCGTCATCCGCGTTCCCAGTCCTTTCTAAGGGCTGTTCGGGATGCATAATCCGGTGTCCATGTCGACCGGCACCATCGAGCGACCGCGCAGCGCCGGCCCGGACTCAGGGCTGGGCGGCGAGTGGCGGGTGATCGTCCGCAACGACAGCCACAACACCTTCGAGCACGTCGCCGCGACCCTGGCCCGGGTGCTGCCCAGCGTCAGCCTCGACCAAGGCCACCGGCTCGCCGACCAGATCCACAACAGCGGCCAGGCGATCGTCTGGAGCGGGCAGCGGGAGCCGGCCGAGCACTACTGGGCCGAGCTCGAGGGGGCCGGGCTGACGATGGCACCGCTCGAGCGGTGCTGACGCGGCCACGGGCACTCCGGCTCGCCGCTCTGGCGATCTGCATGGCGCTGGGGGCGCTGGCTCCGGCCGGCGCCGGCGCCGCCAGCCTGCCCAGCGGCTTCCGCGACTCGGTCGCGCTCGAAGGCCTGAACGCTCCGACCGCCTTCCGGATCGCCGCGGACGAAAGCGTCTTCGTCGCCGAGAAGAACGGCGAGATCCTCCGCTTCGACGATCTCGACGACTCCTCCCCGACCGTCTTCGCCGACCTGCGCGAGCCGGTCTACGACAACGGCGACCGCGGCCTCCTGGGCCTCGCGCTCGACCCCGGCTACCCGGCCCGGCCCTACGTCTACGCGCTCTACACCGCCGACCACGTCCTCGGCGAAGGCCCCCCCGACGAAGCCCGCTGGGGGCAGCCGCCGAACTTCGAGGGCGACCCCTGCCCGAAACCGCCCGACGCCGATGTCGACGCCTGCCCGGTCAGCGGCCGCCTGGTGCGGCTGACCGCGGCCGGCGGCAAAGCCGTCGACGAAGAGACCCTGGTCGAAGGCTGGTGCCAGCAGTTCTCCTCGCACTCGGTCGGCGACCTCGAGTTCGGCCCCGAAGGGGCGCTCTTCGCCAGCGGCGGCGAGGGCGCCAGCTTCACCGTCTCCGACTACGGCCAGTTCGGCTGGCCGCACAAGAACCAGTGCGACGACCCGCCCGGGGGCGAAGACCTGCAGCCCCCCGAAGCCGAAGGCGGCTCGCTGCGCGCGCTCGACCTGCTGACCCCGGCCGACCCGGCCGGCCTCAGCGGCGCCGTGATCCGCGTCGACCCCGAGACCGGGGCCGGCTGGCCGGGCAACCCGTTCAGCTCCAGCCTCGACGCCAACGCCCGTCGCGTCATCGCCTTCGGCTTCCGCAACCCGTTCCGGTTCGCGCTCGACCCGGCGGACGGCGAGGTCTACGTCGGCAACGTCGGCAACAGCAGCTTCGAGGAGATCGACCGCTTCCCCAGCGCGCCGGCAAGCGCCTACGACTCGGGCTGGCCCTGTTACGAAGGCCCGCTTCGCAACCCCAACTTCCAGGGCCTCGAAATAGGGCTCTGCGACGGCCTCTACGCGGCCGAGCCGGGGTCCACCGACGCGCCCTTCTACTACTACGCCCACGCCGCCGGGGTGACGCCGGCCGACCCCTGCCCGATCGGCGGCTCGGCGATCACCGGCTCGGCCTTCTACGACGGCGGCGAGTTCCCCCCCGAATACGACGGCGCCTTCTTCTTCGCCGACTCGGTGCGCGGCTGCATCTACGCGATCCTGGCCGGCGACGACGGCGAGCCCGACCCGTCGACGACGCGGCCCTTCCTGGTCGAAGGCGGGGCCTACACCGGGGCCGACATCCAGGTCGGCACCGACGGCTCGCTCTACTACCTCAGCCTCTTCGGCGACGAAGACCTGCACCGGATCTCCTACCAACCGGGCTCCCCGCTCGCCAGGCTGGCCGCCGACAAGGAATGGGGGGCGCTGGACCTGACCGTCCACTTCGACGCCGGCGGCTCGGAGGACCCGGACGGGGGAGCGCTCGACTACGCCTGGGACCTCGACGGCGACGGCCTCTTCGAGAGCGCGGGTGGCAGCAGCCGGACCCTGACCTTCAAAAAACCCGAGAACCGCACGATCGCGGTCGAGGTCAGCGACCAGGAGGGGAAGAGCAGCACCGCCCAGGTCAGGGTCTACCCGGGCGACACGCCGCCACTGCCGCAGATCGAAGACCCCGACGGCTCGCTGACCTGGGCGGTCGGCGACCGGATCGAGTTCTCCGCCTCGGCCCGGGCCAAAGAAGGCAACGGCGCGCAGCTGCCGGCGACCAGCCTCTACTGGCGCTCGAGCATCCTCCACTGCCGCCTCGGTAGCGAAAACTGCCACGCGCACCCGCTGCCGGTCTTCCCCGGGGTCGACTCGGGCGCGCTGACCGCGCCCGACCACGACTACCCCTCGCGGATCCGGCTCACGCTCACCGCCACCGACTCGCGCGGCCTCTCGGCGACGCGGACGCTGGAGCTGCTGCCCCGCACGGTCGCCCTGCGGATCGCCTCCGACCCGCCCGGCGTCCCGCTCACCGCCGGCACCCTCTCCGGCCCGGCCCCGTTCCCGCTGACCGCGATCGAGGGCTCGAACCTAACTCTGGTGGCGCCGCAGCAGGCCCAGCTCGGCGGCGACAGCTTCGCCTTCCAGGGCTGGTCCGACGGCCGCGCCCGCGTCCACTCGCTGGTCGCCGAGGTGCCGGGCGAGTACGTCGCCGCCTACGCCAGGACCGCGCGGGCGGAGCCGCCCGGTGGGGAGGAGCCACAGGCGCCACAGCCGCGCGGGGCGCGGCCCAAGCTCGATCTGCATCCGCGGAAGCAGACGGCGAGCAGGACCGCCCGCTTCTCCTTCGGGGGCTCGGCTCCGGCTCACCGCTATCTCTGCAGGCTCGATCGCAAGCCATGGGCGCCCTGTGGCTCCCCTCGCGTCTACAAGCATCTGGCGCCGGGCCGGCACGTCTTCCGGGTGGCGCTGGCTGGCCCGGAGGGAAGCCTTGAATCGCCCGCGGCCGTCTTCCGCTGGAAGATCCTCGCCCGCGCCGGCTGAACCGGAGCGAGCGGCGAGGAGACGGGCTCAGCCGAAGCTGCCGCAGCCGCTGGGGACCAGTTGCTGCGGGGGCCTGGGTTGCTGTGCCGGCAGTTCGAGCACGCGGAAGCGGTTGGCGGGGATCTGGCCGAGGTCGGGGAAGTCTTCGTCCGGCAGCAGCCCCTGGTAGGGGTTGCCGTCAAAGCCGGCGCGGCCGACGGCGTAGAGCCCGAAGGCGCCGCCGGTGTCGCCGAGGATCATGCCGTAGGTCTGCATCGCTTCCGCGATCGTCCGCTGGTAGGGCCGCAGGCCGAGCGAGTCGAGGTCGAGGTCGGGGTCGAGCTGGACCCGGGCCCCCTCCGGGATCGCGCCCGGCTCGTCACTGCTCCCATCGCCGGCGGTGGCCGGGCTGACCGGGCCCCCGCTCTTGCTGAAGGGGTAGGCGAAGAAGAGCGCGTGGTCGATGTGCCCGGCGCGCAGCTCCTGCGGCCAGATCAAGCCGGCGAGGCTGGCGAATCCAGCGGCCTTGGTCCCCATTCCGCGCGGGTAGACGCCGCTGCCGTCGAGCCGCGTGCTGTTGGCCCAGGTCGCGCGCCAGCCGTCGGAGGTCTGGTAGGCGCCGTAGAGGTCGTACTCGCAGTTGGCAGCCGGGTCGAGGACGGTCATGTGCGCGTCCAGCGACGGGTCCGGTCGCGCCCCCGCTGGAATCGGCATCCCCTGCAGCCGCTCCGGCATCTCCCGCGGCAGGCCGCCCTCGCTCGAGCCCGGCGGGTAAGGCGGGTAGCTCTCGGCGAGGCCCCACTCCGGCGGGCCGCCACCGAGGCTGACGCTGCGCAATGGCGTGCCCGAGTCGGCGAAGTAGACGGGCACGGTCCATTCGTCGACGGTGAGGACGAAGCCCTTCTGGCCCTGCGCCCGGACCAGGCTCTGAGTCATCTGGGCGGAGTTGGCGTCGATCGCCGGGCTGGGAGGGATCGGGCGGTTGAAGGGGCTGGTGGGGGAGTAGAGGCGGCCCCCGGAGAGCGGGTCGAAGGACGGGTCGGCGCCGGGCGGGTCGGCGGCGATCGCCGGACCGACGGCGATCTCCGCACCGCCTCCGCCTCCGACCGCGTCGTCGGCGCCCGCGGCGGCGCCGTCGGCCGCGGGCTGGAGCTGCAGGGAGAGGCGGATGCGGGTCGAGCGGCGCGGCACGCGGACGCGGAGGACGCCGCGGTGGGCGAGGGCGCGGAGTTGCCCAGCGCGGAGGCGCTGGCGGCTGCCGCCGGCGACCAGCTCCCCCGCGACCACATCGGCGGCGATCGCCCGCGGTGGCTTGAAAACCGCCGTGTTGCCTTGGCGGGCGCTGGGGGCGATCGTCCGCGTCCGCTCCGCAGCGGCGCCCGAGCCAGGCAGGGCCAGCAGCACGGCTGCCGCCAGCAAGGCGGCAGGGGGAAGTTTTCTGCGGAAACTCGGCATTTCGCTACTCTTTCTGCGGTTCGTCGGACTGTCGGCCTTACATCGGTCGCGCCGCCGATCGCAGCTCAGCAACAGTTGCCAGCTGGACGAATGTCGTGCAGGGGAGCTCTTGGAGGCAATTCTCGACCCAGTTGAGATCGCCAATTGCGATGGCGGATGGGTTCGGACAGTGATTTTCTACCCAAAAGTGGGTAGGTGGAAGTGATGCGGGGCAAGGGAAACAGCCGTGGTCAGCAGGGTCCGGTGCGTTTCGGGCTGACCTGGACCCGGGCGATGGTGATCGGCGTGGTCACCGGGGTCGCCGCCTATGCGATGGCGGCAGGCGCCGATGCCCGGCTCGGGCTGGCGCTGGCCGTCGGCCTGGTCTTCGTCTGGGTTCACCGCTCGGTGGCCCGGCACGTCGCCCCGCACGCCCGTTTCCTGCCGCTGATGCGGCTCGTGGTGCCGATTGCGGGGCCCGGCTGGGCCTTCGTCATCCTCGGCTCCCTGCACCTGCTCGGCCTGCTTTCCCTGGCGCTTCCCTCGATCGCGATCCTCTGCGTCCTCGGCGCTCTCTGCGCAATCCTGGTCGTCAAGGTCCCCGGCGAGCCGCGACGACCGCCTCGGCGGGTGGCGGTCGTCGGCTCCGCGGGCACCACCGCCGACCTCAGGGCGGAGCTGACAGCCCAGGCCGACAGCTCCGTCGCCGTCGTCGGCCACATCGGCCTGGACCGCAGCGAGAACATCGGCCCGGGGGCCAGGGGCACGGAGGAGCCGATCGGCGTCCTCGGAGAGCTTGCCCAGACCGTCGTCAACCACCGCCTCGATCTCCTGCTGGTCTCCTCGACGGTGCCGCGGATGAGCTTCTTCAACGAGATGGAGGCGACCTGCTCGCATCTGGAAGTGAGGGTGCTGGAGCTGTCCTCCTTCTATGAGCACACCTTCGGGCACGTCCCCCTGCGGGCGATCAACGCCGCCTGGTTCCAGTGGGTGATGCACCCGCGCTACTCGCCGCGAACGCCGACCTCGAAGCGGGCGGTGGACCTCGCGATCGCCTCCCTGGTGGCGCTCGTCGCGGTGCCGATCGTCGCCGTCTTCGCCCTCTTCGTGAAGCTGAGCGGGGGCCCTGCCTTCTACCGCCAGACCCGGATCGGCGAGGGTGGCGAGCCGTTTCAGATCATCAAGCTGCGCTCGATGCGCGTGGCCCCGCCGGGCCTGCCGGCACGCTGGTCGGCAGCCGACGACGAGCGCGTGACCAGGCTCGGGCGCGTTCTCCGGCGCACCCACTTCGACGAGCTGCCGCAGCTGCTCAACGTGCTCAAGGGCGAGATGAGCATCGTCGGCCCGCGTCCGGAGCAGCCGGGCTTCGTCGAGGCCCTGGAAGAGTCGGTGCCCTTCTACAGCCGCCGCCACGTGGCCCGGCCCGGGATCACCGGCTGGGCCCAGGTCGGCTGCGGCTACGCCGGCTCGCACGAGGGCACGCTCTGGAAGCTCAGCCACGACCTCTACTACCTCAAGCACCGCTCGCTCACCTTCGATCTGCTGATCCTCGGCGAGACCGCGCGGATGGTCTTCACACGCTCGCACTTCCCGAACGAGCTCGACCTGCTGCCCTTCGTCCATCACCTCGACGATCCGCAGCCGCCGGGGCCGCGGGCAGTCACCTCGGGCTCGGCCGACTGAGCTTGCCTCGGTGAGGTCGCTACGCGGTGGGCTGGGGCGCGTCGGGGGAGACCCGGGCCACGTCGGCGATCATCACTCCGGCGACGCCGACCAGGAGCCCGACGATCAGCGCGGCGAGCAGAACCAGCTTCGTTGCGGGCAGCGCCGATGCGGAAGGGGGCCGGGCCGGCGAGCTGATCGAGAGGGTGGGGTCGCCGTTCTCCTTCGCGTCGCGCAGGCGCTGCAGGCTGGTGTCGCTGCCGGCTTCGGCTTCGACCGCGCGGATTTCGCGTTCCAGCGCAGGTTCGATCGAGCGACGGCGGAACTGCAGGGCCGCGTTCGCGTAGCGATTGGCGACTTCCGCCGCCTCCTCGGGATCTTCGGACTGGGCGGTGATCGCGACCAGGTTGCTCTCGCCCCGGGGGGCGACGCCGACCGCTTCGTCGACTTTCTTCTCGGTCCAGTCGGAGCCGAGCGCCTCCGCGGTGAGGTTGGCGATCGCGGCCCCGCGCAGCAGGCCGGCGGCGGTCTGGACCGGGCGGCTGCCGTCGGAGGATTCGCGGATCAGCGGCAGTCCCTGGAATTCGGGGTCGTCGGTCGCCAGCGGGGCGACGAGGACATCGGCGCTGGCCTCGTACTGCTCGGACCGCAGGCCGAGGTAGGCGGCGGCGGCGATCAGGGCGAGAACCGTCGTGCAGGCGACGAAAAGAACCGCCCGCCGGCGCCCAGCTGGTCTCGGCGGGGCGGCGCCCACGGGGTTGGGGGGAGTGCTCACGAGAGCAACCTACCCTGCCGCCTGGCCGTTAGTCGATCGATCCGTTCACGCACGTTTAGCTGCACGACGCCGGTCTCGACACCCCTGCCTCCGACACCCTCCAGCGGCGGAAACTATAGTCGGCGCGCCGCAACGCCGACGCTCCCTCCGCCGCCCAGATGCGCCGCGCCATAACCAACCCAGCAGCGAGCCCTTTCCTGCTCGCGGCACTCTGCCTCGGCGTCGTCGCGGCGGTCGCGCCCAAGCTCGGAGTGGGCCTGGTCGTCGTCTGCGCCTACGCGAGCCTTGCCGTGTTCGGCTTCGTGCCGATGTTCGCGGCCTGGACGCTCTCCTTCTTCATCCCCTTCTTCACGGTCGGCAACGCCCTCTTGAAGGTCGGCCTGGCGGCGACCGTCTTCAGCCTGCTGCTCGCCTGGTTCGCCGGCGCGCCGGCGATCCGCGCTCGGATCCGCGCCGGCGCGCCGTTCCTGATCGTCGGCGCCGCGTTCCTCGCCTGGCTCGCCGCGACCACGATCTGGGCGCCGGACTCCGGCCTGGCCCTGAGCCAGCTCTGGAAGTACGGGATCTCGATCGGGATCTTCGCGGCGCTGACCGTTGCGGTCGGCAGCAAGGGCGGGGTGCGCCTGATCGCCGCCGCCTTCGTCGCCGGCGCCGCCCTCACCGCGCTCTGCGGGCTGTTCGGCATCAACGCCGGCCCCGTCAACTCGCTCCCGGGGCAGGCCAGGGTCCAGGGAGGCGCCGGCGACCCCAACGTGCTGGCGGCGGCGGTGCTGGCGGCGGCGGCGCTGGCCGGGGGGCTGCTGCCGGGCACGCGCCGGCCAGCCGCGCGCCTGCTCCTGCTGGCGGCGATCGCGGTCTTCGGGCTGACCCTGGCCGGGACCGAGTCCCGTGGCGGCGCGATCGCCGCGATCACCGTCCTCATTGCTGCCCTGCTGGTGATGCGCCGCCGCCGCGGCGCCGTCCTCGGCCTTGCGATCGGCGGCCTCCTCGCGGCGGCAGCCTGGTTCCTGGCCTCGCCCAGCGGCTTCGAGCGCCTGACCAACTTCAACGACCACGGCAACGGCCGCGACGAGCTTTGGCGGATCGCTTGGGAAATGTTCAGCTCGCACCCGCTGCAGGGAGTCGGCCTGCAGAACTTCGTCCCCCAGGCGCCCGACTATGTGCTGCACCCGGGGGCCCTGCAGTTCATCCACCTGATCATCGAGAAGCCGGTGGTGGTGCACAACGTCTACCTGCAGTTCCTGGCCGAGACCGGCATCGTCGGCCTGCTGCTGTTCCTCACCCTGGTGACGCTCTCGCTGGTGGCGAGCCTGCGCGCGGCCAGCATCTACGAAGGCCTCGGCGATCGCGCCTTCGCCGACCTCTGCCGCTGCCTCTTCCTCGCGGTCGTCGCCCTCCTCGCCGCCGGCTTCTTCATCTCCTCGGGCGTCGACTACAAGCTCTGGGCGCTGCTCGGCCTCGGGCCGGCGACCCTGTTGCTGGCCCGGCGGGCCGGGAGCGGGGGGGTGGCGGTCGTCGGCGCCCCGGCGCCCTGGGATTGGCAGCAGGCGCCGGCCGCCCTCGCCGCCGCGCCCGCCGTCAGGCGCCGGGTCGCGGTGGTGATCCCCTGCTTCAACGACGGCGCCACGGTCGGCGCCGCGGTCGAATCGACCTACGGGCAGGAGCCCTGCGAGGTGGTGATCGTCGACGACGGCTCCGACGATCCGGCGACGCTGCGCGTGCTGGAGCTGCTCGAGCGGGCCGGCACCCGGGTCGTGCGCCAGGAGAACCGCGGCCTCTCCGCGGCGCGAATACGGGGAGTGATCGAGACCGACGCCCCTTACATCCAGCCGCTCGACGCCGACGACATGCTCGCCCCCGGCGCCCTGCGCCGGCTCGCCGACGTGCTCGACCGCGAGCCCTCGCTGGGGATGGCCTGGGGCGACCAGCGCGTCTTCGGCGAGATCGAGCTGACCCAGCGGCGCGCCTCGACCCTGGACCCGTGGGCGATCACGTACTCGAACCGGCTGACCGAGGGACTGATCCGGCGCAAGGCCCTGTTCGACGCCGGCGGCTGGGAGCTCTCGGTCGGGTTCGAGGACTGGGACCTCTACATGGGCCTGGCCGAATGCGGTTGGGAGGGGCGCCGTGTCGATGCCGTCACCTACCTCTACCGGATCGCCTCCTCGCGCATGCTCAGCAGCGCTCGCCTCCAGCACGACGACCTCTACCGGCAGATGCGGGAGCGGCACCCGCGCCTGTTTGCCGAACGCGGGCGCAACTGGCGCCGCTCTTCGGCGCCGCTGCAGATGCGGCTGCTGCTGCCGCTGATCGCGCGGCTGCCGATCTCCGGCTTCCAGCGCCACCGGATCGGGCTGCTCGTCTCCGAGCCGGGGATCGCGCTGCGGGTCAGGCTCTCCCGGCTCAAAAGGCGCCGGGCCCGGCGATGACCGAGACGCACTCGAAGTCGACCTCGTACTCGGCCTTCACCACCTTCGCGGCACAGGTCGCGATCGCCGTTCTCTCGCTCGCCAACGTGATCGTGATCGGGCGCATCCTCGGGCCCTCGGGGCGCGGCAGCGTTGCCTTCCTGACCACGATCGGCTTCATCAGCTCCTGGCTCTCGACCTTCGGCGTCGACCAGGCGATCTCCAACGTCGCCGCCCGGCTGCCGGACGCGCGGCGGGCGCTGGCCGGCAACGCGGTCATGCTCGCCTTCCTCTTCGGCGGCCTGGCGGCGGCGATCGTGCTGGCGGGGACCCTGGTCTTCCCGGCCGTCCAGGGCGACGCCTCGCGCGGCCTGCTGATCCTGGTCATGCTCAACGTGCCGCTGCTGGTGCTGCAGATCTACCTGCGCCAGCTGGCCGCCGCCCAGTACCGCTTCGGGATCGGCAACCTGACCGCCGTCGTCCCGGCCGTGATCAACATCGTCGGCAACCTCGGGCTCTATCTGGCCGGTCACCTCAGCGTCACCTCGGCGATCGTCACCTGGCTGCTCGGGCAGGCGGTCGGGACCCTTTGGCTGGCCTGGTACGTGCACGCCCGGCTCGAGGGCTTCGGGCGCCCAAGCCTGCCGTTGGTGCGACAGTCGCTGCGCTTCGGCATCCGCGCCCACACCTCGCACACGATGAACCTCGGCAACTACCGCGCCGACCAGTGGATCATGGGCATCCTCTCGACGCCCCAGCAGCTCGGGCTCTACAGCGTCGCCGTCTCCTGGTCGGAGGCGCTGTTCCTGCTGCCACAGGCGCTGATGCAGGTCCAGCGCCCCGACCTGGCCCGCTCCGAGCACCACCACGCCGGCCCACGGGCGGCGCTCGCCTTCCGCCTCAGCATCCTGCTGACGTTCGTGCTCTGCGCCCTGATGATCGCGGCGGCGCCGATCCTCTGCGTCACCGTCTTCGGCGAGGACTTCCGCGGCTCGATCGTCGACCTGCGAATCGTCGCCCTCGGCGGCTTCGGGATCGTCGCCCTGAAGCTGCTCGGCTCGGCGCTGACGGCGCAGGAGCGGCCGCTGCGCGAGAGCCTCGCGGTCGGCGTCACCTTCGTCACCGTGCTGGCCCTCGACTTCATCCTGATCCCCTCGCTCGGCGGAGAAGGAGCCTCGATCGCCTCGGCGGTCGGCTACACCGCGGGCGGCCTGGCGATGGCCTGGATCTTCTGCTGGACGATGAAGCTGCGCTTGCGCTCGCTGCTGCCCGGCTGGGGCACGGTGCTGGAAACCCTCGCCCTGGCCAAGGGCCTGCGGGCCGACCTGGCGGCGGCGCTGGTGCGCCGGCCGGCAGGGGAGGGCTAGCCCCCGGCGAGGAACTCGATCGCGGCCCGCGCCTGCCGCTCCAAGGTCATCGACTCGACCTTCCGCAGGCCGCTGGCGATAAGACGCTCGCGCTTGTCGCCGTCGCGGCCGATCGAGGCCAGGGCCGACGCCGCCGCGTCGGCGTCGCCGGGCGGAACCAGGAGCGCCGCGTCGCCAGCCGCCTCCGGCACTCCGCCGACCGCCGTGGCGACGACCGGCAGTCGCGCCGCGAAGGCCTCGAACAGCACCTGCGGCACGCCCTCGGTCCAGGAGACGTGGAGCAGCGCGTGGCTGCGCCGGTAGACCTCCATCAACCCCTGGTCGACCGGCAGGTACCCGCGCAGCTCGCCCTGGCTGGCCAGGCCGAGGTCGCGCAGGCGCTGCTCCAGCGCCGCCGCCATCGTTCCCTCGCCGTAGACCTCGAGCCGCCAGCGGGGGTCGCGCCGCCGCAGCTCCGCCAGCACGTCGGCCAGCAGCAGCGGGTTCTTCTCGGGATCGAGGCGACCGACGCTGACCGCGGTCAGCTGGTCGTCGTAGGAGCGTCCGGCGACCGCCTCCGCGTCGGCGATCTGGGCTGCCGAGACAAGCGAGATCGGCAGGTTCAACAGGCGTCGCGCCGAGCTGTACTCGGCCGCCAGCGAGGGGCCGACGACGACGGTCGCGCAGCGCCGCGCGAGCAGCCGGTGGCTGGCCTCGAGCAGGCGGGCGGCGTACTGGATCCAGCGCCGGCCCGGGTGGCGGGCGGCGATCAGCGCCGGCAGGTCCTGGCGCACGCCAAGCGCCACCGGCTGCCCGCGCACACGGGCGATCGCGGCGAAGCCGACGACGAACGGGTGCGGGCCGAACAGCCAGACGGCGTCGGCGTCGCCGGTGTCGGCGGCGAAGCGGCGCATCGTCGCCAGCGCCGCACGGGCGACCGAGAAGGGGTTGGCGAGGCTGCCGTACGCGGGCAGGCCGACGAACTCGATATCCGGGTGCAACGCAAACGGATACGGCTCCCGGGCCTCGTCCAGCCGCCCGGCGACGGTCACGCGCAGCCCGGCCGTCGCCAGCGCGTTGACGAAGAGGACGAACGGCAGCTGGGCGCTGATCGACGACCCCTGCCGCCGGTAGGAGAAGTCGGTGTAGACAACGACTCGATGGGGCGCGTCGGAGGCCAAGCGGGCAGGGTCTATCATGCCGCCCCCATCCGGCCGCGCATCCTCTTCGTCTCCCCGCGTTACCCCTACCCGCCCTGGCGTGGCGATCAGGTCCGAGCCTTCCACCTGATCAAGGCCCTGAGCGGCCACGCCGAGGTCAGGGTCGTCACCTTCGGCGAGGGCGAGGACGAGGGCGAGCCGCTGCCGCTTGCCGACGTCGAGGTGCGCGCCGTCAGGTCGCGCCCGCCCTCGCGGCTGCGCGCCAACCTGCGCGCCCGCCCCTCGCTGCCGGGGCAGGTGCGCCTCTTCCTCGACACCGGCATGGCGCGGGCCGTCGACGAGGAGATCGCCCGCTGGAAGCCCGACGTCCTGCACGTGACCCTGGCCAGGATGGCCCCCTACATGCCCGCGCGGGCGGCCTTCCACCGCCATCTCGATCTGGTCGACTCGCTGGCGCTGAACATGCGCACCCGTGCCGGCGCCCATCGCGGCCCGGCGCGGATCGCGTTCGGCGTGGAGGCCCGCTTGATGCTCGCCTACGAGGCGCGGGTCGCGGCCAGCGCCGACAGCTGCTCGGTCGTCTCCGAGGCCGACCGGCAGATGCCGGGGCTCGAGGGCGCCGCGGTGATTCCGAACGGGGTCGACCTCGACGCCTTCCGCTTCTCGGCGGCGCAGGAGCGGCCGCCGGTCCTGGCCTTCTTCGGCAACCTCGGCTACTTCCACAACGTCGAGCCGGCGAAGTTCCTCGCCGAGCGGGTGCTGCCGCTGGTCCGCGAGCGTGTCCCGGGGGCGCGGCTGCGCCTGGTCGGGGCCCGGCCGGCGCCCGCCGTCCGCCGTCTGACCGAGCTTGAGGGGGTCGAGCTGGCCGCCGACGTGCCGGACATGGCGGCGGAGCTGAACGGAGCCGCGATCGCGGTCCTGCCGTCCTTCTCGGGGTCCGGAATCAAGAACAAGGTCCTGGAAGCGTTCTGCGTCGGCCTCCCGGTCGTCTCCAACCGCCTCGGCGTGCAGGGGGTCGACGGCGCCGTGGCCGGCCGCCACTACCTGGCGGCCGAGGGCGCCGACGGCCTCGCCGCGGCCGCCGCCGAGGTGCTTGGCGAGAGGGCGCTGAGCCACCGCCTGGCGGCCGAGGCCCACGCCCTGATCCTCGAGCGCTACACCTGGGAGCGCCAGGCCGAGCGGCTGCTGGAGCTGTATGGCCCCGGACGCGCCTAGCCGGCCGGGACGAAGAGCGCGTTGGCGGTGACGCCGCCGACGTAGGGCTCGACCTCGTCGGAGCCGGCGCGGTAAACGCAGGCTTCGTAGCCGAGCGGCGAGAGCAGCGCCATCGCCGGCGCCGGGTCCGCGGTCTCGACCAGCAGCACCGGGCGGCTGCGCTCGAGCGTCGCGGCCATTCCTTCCAACACCGCGACCTCGGCGCCCTCGACGTCGATCTTGACCGCGTGGGGCGAGAGTCGATGCTCGTCGATGGCGCGCACCTTCACCGCCACCTCCTCCAGCTCGATCTCGGCCGGCGCGATCCCGAGCTGCTCCGCGGTCCAGTTGCTGCGAGCCTCCTCGGCGCTCAGCGACGCCTCCCCGGTCAGCGGCAGGCCGCGATAGACGGGGACGAACAGCGTCAGCTCCCCCGGGCCGGCGCCCGCGGCCTCGAAGCGGTAGCTGAAGTCGCGCCCGATCACTCGCCGCACCAGGCGCAGGTCGGGGCCGAGCATCGGGTTTGGCTCGAGCGAGAAAATCCGCGAGCTGCGATCGAAGACGCGGTAGGAGAGCGCCGAGCTGCCGGTGTTGGCGCCGACATCGAGGAAGAGGCCGCCGGCGCTGCCAAAGCGGCCGAAGTAGCGAAAGTCCGAGTCATGGGGCCGTCGCGCCAGGTAGCGGCCGACGCCGAACCAGCGTCGAGCCGCCAGGTAGAGCGGGGGAGAGTTGATCAATCCCTTTTGGAGGCGCCGCCGAGGGGATGGCATTCGGACGATCCTAAGGGGATACAGCCGGGTTCTTGACACAATCGTCGCGTGGCAGAGGGAAGCGTCTGGAGGGGCTCGCGACTGGCTGCGCCGATTGCGGCGCTCGGCTGCCTTGTCGCGGTCGGCTTCAGCGCCGCCAGCGCCCACGCCGTCGACGTGCCGGCCGGCTTTCAGGACACAACCGTCCTCAGCGAGGTCGAGGAACCGACCGCGATCCGCTTCGCGGCGGACGGCCGCGTCTTCGTCGCCGAGAAGTCCGGCGTGATCCTCGTCTACAGCGGCCTCGACGACACCACGCCCTCGGTCTTCGCCGACCTCAGCGAAAAGGTCTACGGCGCCGGCGACCGCGGCTTGCTGGGGCTCGCGCTCGACCCGAAATTCCCCCAGCGCCCCTACGTCTACGCCCTCTACACCTACGACCACCAGCTCGGCGACCCGGACCCGAAACCGCGCTGGAACGACGGCTGCCCAACCCCGCCCGGGTTCGAAACCAACGGCTGCGTGGTCAGCGGCCGCCTCGTCAAGCTGACCGCCTCCGGCGACCACTCGAGCGGCGAACAGGTGCTGATCGAAGGCTGGTGCCAGCAGTTCCCCTCGCACTCGATCGGCGCCCTGCAGTTCGACTCCAGCGGCGCCCTCTACGTCAGCGGCGGCGACGGCGCCAGCTACAACGGCGCCGACTACGGCCAGTTCGGCTATCCGCAGAAAAACCCCTGCGGCGATCCGCCCACCGGGGTCGGCGGCACGCAGACGCCGCCCAGCGCCGAAGGCGGAGCCCTGCGCTCGCAGGACCTGCGCACGCCGTCGAGCGCCGGCGACCCGACCGGGCTCAACGGCGCCCTGCTGCGGGTGGATCCCGAAACCGGCGCCGGGCTGGCGGGCAACCCGCTGGCGACCAGCCTCGACCAGAACGAGCGCCGGATCGTCGCCTACGGGTTCCGCAACCCCTTCCGCTTCGCGATCAACCCGGAGACCAACGAGGTCTACGTCGGCAACGTCGGCGCCGAAGAATACGAGGAGATCGACCGCTTCAACCCGGCCTCGGGCCAGCTCTACGACTCCGGCTGGCCCTGCATCGAGGGGTCCGCGCCCAACCCAGCCTACGTCGGCCTGGGGCTGAAAGTCTGCGAAGACCTCTACGCCGACCCAAGCGCGACCGCGCTGCCCTTCTACGCCTACGACCACACCGAGACCCTGGTCCCGGAAGACCCCTGCCCCTACGCCAACGGCAGCGCCCTCAGCGGCATGGCCTTCTACCAGGGCGACGCCTTCCCGGCCTCCTATGACGGCGCCCTCTTCTTCTCCGACTCGGTCCGTGGCTGCATCTACGCGATGTTCGCCGGGCCCGACGGCCGCCCGGACCCCTCGACCCTCGTCCCCTTCGTCTCCGATGCAGGGCTCTATCCCGGCATCGACATCGAGGTCGGGCCCGAAGGCGATCTCTTCTACACCGACCTCTTCGGCCCGGAATTCAGCGCCGGCTCGATCCACCGGATCTCCTACTTCTCCGGCAACCAGCCGCCGGTGGCCCAGCTCGACGTCGACAAAGCCTGGAGCCCCGGCGAGCTGACGGCGACCTTCGACGCCGGTGGCTCTACCGACGCCGATGGCGACCCGCTCACCTACGAATGGGACCTCGAGGGCGACGGCAGCTTCGAGCCGGCGACGACGACCAAAGTCCGCACGAAAGCCTTCAGCGCCGAACACAACGCCACCGTCGCAGTGCGGGTCAAAGACCCGAGCGGCGCCAGCAGCGTCGACCGCGTCACCGTCTACCCCTACGACACACCGCCGAAAGCGCTGATCGTCGAACCGCTGAGCACGCTCGAATGGGCGGTCGGCGATCCGATCTCCTTCGAAGGCGAAGCCTGGGACGAAGAGGACAGCGTCGTCCCGACGACGAGCCTGGACTGGAGCACCCGTCTCTTCCACTGCCCCTCGGGCTGCCACGCGCACCCGCTGCAGGCGTTCCCGGCGGTTGCCTCGGGCAGCTTCCCGGCGCCCGACCACGAGTACCCCTCCCACATCGAGGTGCGGCTGACCGCCACCGACTCACGCGGGCTCTCGGCCTCCCAGGCGGTCGACATCTATCCCCAGACGGTGCAGCTCTCGATCGCCGCCAGCACTCCCGGGCTGACCGTCGGGGCGGGGTCGAAAGTGGCGCCGGCGCCGTTCGGCCTGACCGTGATCAAGGAATCGAGCGTCTCGCTCGTCGCTCCCGCGACCCAGCAGCTCGACGGCCGCGCCTACACCTGGCAGGGCTGGTCGGACGAAGGCGAACGCGTCCACTCGGTCACCGCCGAAGCTCCCGCCCGCTATGAGGCGATCTACTCGACCCCGGACTTGCCAACGCGGCCCGTCGCCGATTTGCCGCCGGGGCCGGCGGCAAGCAGCGCTCCCAGCACCTCGTTCAAACGCCATCCGCAGAAGCACGGAGCGGGGCCGTCGGCGACGTTCGCCTTCGCGGCCGAGCCCGCGGGCTCGGCCTTCAAATGCAAGCTCGACCGCAGGCCGTTCCGGCGCTGCAGCTCACCGAAGAAATACGCGCGCCTCGCCGCCGGCGGGCACCGTTTCCAGGTCGCCGCGGTTGATCCCGCGACGGGCGTCGCCGACCCGACCCCGGCCAGCTTCAGCTGGAAGGTCGGGCCCTAGCGCGACGTAACGCCGGGTAACGCTGGATATTCGGTGCGCGGTGGCGCTACTCGGCTGAGATCAGCGTGTGCCAGGTCGGCAGCAGCGGGATGTCGTAGAGGTCGATGACGCTGGCGCGGGCGGCCTCGATCTCGGTCGAGAACCAGTAGCGCTCGAAGTCCGAGCGGCTCTCCCAGATCGAGGTCTGCTGGAAGGCCAGCGGGTCGTCCTTGGAGCGGGTCAGCGACCAGCTCTTGGCGCCGTAGGCGGGCATCTTCGCTGCCGCCGGTTCCCAGAAGTCGAGCCAGCGGTCGGCTCGGAACGGCGCGATGTGCCAGTCGAGCCTGCAGACCTCCGCCATCAGTTGCCCCTCTCCACTTGCGCTTGCGGTTGGCTCATGCCCCGACCTCTGCGCGGATCGCGCCCGGGCCGTCCTCGTTCTTGCCCTCGTCCTCGGACTCGGCGCCGACCAGGACCGCGATCTTGCCGAGGTGCTTGTTTTCGTGCAGCAGCTGGTGGGCGCCGGGGACGCCGTCGAAGTCCATCGTCTGCCACAGCACCGGCCGGATCTTGCCCTCCGCCATCAGCTGGTTGGCGCGCATGCACTCGTAGGCGTTGAAGGCGTGGGAGCCGATGATCTGCTTCTGGCGCATCCACAGGTAGCGCACGTCGAAGTCGAGCTGGAAGCCCGAGGTGGCGCCGCAGATGACGACTTTGCCGAACGGCTTGACGGTGTAGACCGAGGTCGGGAAGGTCGCCTGGCCGACGTGCTCGAAGACGATGTCGGGGGCGTCGCCGAGGATCTCTTTGACCCGCTTGGCGAAACCGCGCGAGGCCTTGAAGCGCTCCTTGTCGGCGGCCTTGTCGGCGAGGTTCTCCGGCGTTCGCATCATCTCCGCGAACTCGTTGCGGTTGATGTAGTCGACCGCGCCCAGCTCCTTCGCCAGCTCGCCCTTCTCGTCGGAGGAGACGACGCCGACCGCGTTTGCCCCGGCCGCCCTGCAGAGCTGCAGGGCGAAGACGCCGAGGCCGCCGGCGGCGCCCCAGACGAGGACGTTGTGGCCGGGCTGCAGCTTGCACTGGTCCATCAGCATCCGGTAGGCGGTGAAGTAGGTGAGGCCGTAGGAGGAGGCCTCGGCCCAGGTCATGTTCTGCGGGCGCGGCAGCAGCTGCTGCGCCTGCACTTTGGTGAACTGGGCGAACGAGCCCCAGGTCGTCTCGTATCCCCAGATCCTCTGGCTCGGCGCCGCCAGCGGGTCGAGCCCGTGGACCTCGACGTCCTCGTAGGAGGCCTGGTTGCAGTGGACGACGACCTCGTCGCCGGGCTTCCAGCGGGTCACGCCCTCGCCGACCTTCCAGACGACTCCGGAGGCGTCGGAGCCGCCGATGTGGTGGCCGAACTCGGGGTGGTCGGCGTAGGGGAAGACCGAGACCGGTTTGCCCAGCGCCGCCCAGACGTTGTTGAAGTTGACGCCGGCCGCCATCACGCGGACGATCACCTCGAAGGCGCCGGGCTCGGGGACCTCGATCTGCTCGAGCTGGAAGGCGTCCTTGGGCTCGCCCTCGCGCTCCTGGCGGATCACCCACGCCGCCATCGTCTCCGGCAGGGTTCCGGGCTCTACGTCAAGCTTCGAGATAGCGCTGCTGTCAACGGCCAAGATGTCCTCCGGAAGTCGTTCGGGACGGGCCGGCGAATCCTAGTTAAGAGCTTGCTCTGAGGCCGACTGACCAAGCAGGCCGAGGACGCACCGAGCGCTGTGTGCTTTGCACACAAGCGAGGGAGGACGCGGGCATGCGCCGCGTCAGTCGGCCTCAGGCGGCGTCGGAGGCCTCGCGCAGCTCTGGCGCGGTGATCTCGCGAACGGTGATCTCGACCGGTTCGGGTGGCTCGATCGCCTTGCCCGGCGCGACGCCGAGGTCCTCGACCTTGCGCAGCTGCGGCAGCAGCCGGCCCTCCATCGAGCCGACCGCGGAGTTGTAGGACTTGGTCGCCGACTCGAGCCGCCTGCCGACCGTGTCGAAGTCGGTGATGAACTTGCCGAAGCGGGTGTGCAGGGTGTTGGCGGCGTCGGCGATCTCGGCCGCCTCGGCGACCATCCGCTCCTGGCGCCAGCCCAGCTCCATCGTCTTCAGGAGGCCGATCAGCGAGGTCGGGCTGACCAGCAGCACCTTGTGCTCCAGGGCGTACTCGAACAGGCCGGGGTCGGCGGCGAGAGCGGCGTGCAGGGCGGGCTCGTTGGGGATGAAGCAGATCACCAGGTCCGGCATCTCGCCGGCCTTGAACTGGCCCTGGTAGTCCTTCGAGCTGAGCGCGCGGACATGCTCGCGCGCCTGGCGGGAGTGACGCTCGAGGTGGACCCGGCGCTCGGATTCGACCTCGGACTCCTGGGCGTCGAGGAAGGCGTCGAGCGGCACCTTCGAGTCGGCGACGAAGCTGCGGCCTTC
Organism: Solirubrobacterales bacterium; assembly: GCA_035995325.1. GTDB lineage: Bacteria > Actinomycetota > Thermoleophilia > Solirubrobacterales > 70-9 > VAYN01. The sequence continues at coordinate 19,100 of DASYKN010000015.1, read as the reverse complement.
GGGCAGGAGGAAGAGCGCATCCGGGCGCAGGCGGCCGTCTTCGGTGCGCAGCGTCTCCTGCAGCTCGAAGTCGACGTGCTCGGTCATGCCGGCGATCTCGACGCAGCGGCGCAGTTGCAGCTCGCCCCACTGGCCGCGCGTCTGCGGCTGGCGCAGCGCCTTCTTCAGCCCGGCGGTCTCGGAGTTGAGGTTGCCGACGGTCTGGCCCATCTGCTCGATCAGGGTGCGGGTCTGCAGGTCGGTCTCGCCGCGCCGGCGCACCTCGGCCTCGATCTTCTCCTGGCCCTTGGCGATCCGCTCGGCCAGGCCCTTGATCTCCGCCTGGCGCTTGTCGATCTCCGCCTGACGGCGGTCGAGCGCGGCCTCGGAGGTCTTGGCGTCGAGCTTGCGCGACTCCTCGTTGACCTTGAGCAGGTCGGACACGACTCGCGAAGCCACCTGCGAGGTCGCCTCCTGGATCGCCGGGCCCAGATCCTGCCGCTCGAGCGGCTCCTCGCGGCGCGAGACGAGCAGGTAGACGAGCCCCGCGGCAAGCAGGACGACAGCGATTGCGAGGACGACGGTCACGGCCACCGACAGTGACAGGCCAACCAGACGCATCCGCCGCTTTGAAAAGCCGCTTGCAGCGGCCTATCTAAGGCAGCAGGACGTCGTTCTGGGAAGAGGCGCGGTAGGGGCCGACGATCAGTTTCGCCGGGCGGGCGCCGGGCACGTTGGCGGCGGCGACGACGTAGGCGCCGGTGGGAAGATCGGCCTGCACGGTCACGGGGCTGTTGGCCGGAATCGTCTCGGAGCTGAGGTCGCGCGGCCCCCGCAGCTCGAGGCGTGAGTCCGAGGTGGTCTGGTTGGCGGTGACGATCGCCACCGTCAACGGCCCGCGGTCGCCCTTGATCGGCGGCTGCGCGTCGTGCTGGTTCTGCGGGATCTGCTGGGTGCGGGCTGGCCCGAACCCGACTTTCGTCGGCTGCACGGTGATCGCTTTCGGCGTGATCGTGACGCTGACCCTGAGCGCGACCTGCGGCCGTTGTTTGTTGGGATGGGTCTCGGCGCCGCAGCCGGCAGCGACAAGCACGACTAGTGCAAGCAGACCGGCGACTGCCGCTTTCGCTCTCCCACGACCCATCGCGGCGGAATCTAACCGAAGGGCAAGTCGACGACGCGAGCCGTAACGCCATCTTCACCTGCGGCAAGCTCGGCGCCGGGCTCTGCCTCACGCCGCAGGATCGCCAGGCCGATCGGGCCGAAGGCGGGGGAGACGGCGGCGCCGCCGAGCTGCCCGACCTCCTTCTCGCCGAGCCGCAGCGCCGTTCCCGGCGCCGCCTGCGCGCTCAGGCGCAGGCCGCGCAGGTGGCGGTTCGGCTTGCCCTTGTAGTGGAGCCTGGCGACGGTCTCCTGGCCGATGTAGCAGCCCTTGGTGAAGCTGACCGCGTCCTCGACGATCCCCGCCTCGGCCGGCATCGTCGCCGTCCCCATCTCGGCCCCGAAGCGGGGGACGCCGGCCTCGATGCGGAGGATCTCGGCGGCCTCGGCGCTGACCGCGACCGCGCCGGCTTCGAGCAGGGCGCCGCGCAGGCGCTCGGCCTCGCTGGCCGCGACGATCAGGTCGAGCCCGTCACGGGTGCCGGCGAGCAGGCACTCGACGCCGGCGACCGCGGTCGTTTCGCAAGCGTATGGCGGCAGCGCCGCACTGCCGGCGACCTCGACGCTGCGCGGGCCGATCAAGGAGAGGATCGCCCGCTCGGCGCCGACCTCGGCGACCTTGACCTCGCGGCCGATCGAGTACATCTGCAGGTGGCGGCTGGCAGCCGCGAGCGCCTCCGGCTCGGTGTCGAGCCAGATCTCCTCCTCCGCCGGCCGCAGCACCCGCATGTCGGCCTGCATGTGCCCCTTGCGGTCCAGCAGCGCCGAGTACTGCCCGTCGCCGGGCTCCAGCGCCTCGACGTCGTTGGTCAGCTGCCCCTGCAGGTACTCCGCCGCATCGGGCCCGCTGACCAGCAGCTTTCCCCGCTCGGAGCGATCGACCAGCCCGCACTCCTCGCGCAGCTGCCGGTACTCCACATCCAGCTCAATGATGGCGGGGTCCGTCATCTCTCTGATGATTCTAGAAAGCGCCCGGGTCGGGCCGTTTTTTTAGATATGTCAAACTCTCGATTTAGACGTGTCAAAAACTCCCGACAAGAACTCCGAGGCGATCGAGGACTACGCAAAGGCGATCTACGCGATCTCGCGCGAGCGCGACGGCCTCGTCCTCAACGGCGAGGTGGCGCAGCGGCTCGCGGTGACGCCGGCTACCGCGACCTCGATGCTGAAGCGGCTGGCCGAGCTGGGCCTGGTCGACTACATGCCTTACAAGGGGGTCAGCCTGACCCCGGCAGGGGAGAAGGTGGCGCTCGAGGTGATCCGCCACCACCGCCTGATCGAGGCCTACCTGGCCGAGGCGCTGGGGATGCCGGCCGACCGCGTCCACGAGGAGGCCGAGGTGCTGGAGCACTACATCTCCGAGGACCTCGAGCAGCTGATCGCCGCCAAGCTCGGCGAACCCAGCCACGATCCCCATGGCACTCCGATCCCCGGCCCCGACCTGGTGCCACCGGTCGGCGAAGGCGGACGCGGGTGAAGCTGGGGCGACGCACCGAAGCGACCGTTGAGGACGTCCTCCCCGGTGAGGCGCGGGTAGCCGAGGCGGCGCGGCGCTCGCTCGACGGCCACACCACCGGCATCGGCCGCCTCTGGCCCTTCCTCGGCCCCGCCTTCATCGCTGCCGTCGCCTACATCGACCCCGGCAACTTCGCCACCAACATCGCTGGCGGCGCCAAGTTCGGCTACCTGCTGCTCTGGGTCGTCCTCTCGGCCAACCTGATCGCGATGCTGGTCCAGACGCAGTCGGCCAAGCTCGGCATCGCCACCGGCAAGAACCTGGCCGAGCTCTGCCGCGAGCGTTTCTCGCGCCGCACCTCGATCGGCCTCTGGCTGCAGGCCGAGCTGGTCTCGATGGCGACCGACGTCGCCGAGGTGGTCGGCGCCGCGCTCGGGCTCAACCTGCTGTTCGGGATCCCGCTGTTCCCGGCCGGGGTGATCGCCGGGATAGGCGCCTTCGCGATCCTCGGCCTGCAGCAGATGGGCTACCGGCGGCTGGAGGCGGGGATCACGGTCCTGGTCGGGGTCGTCGTCGCCTCCTTCGTCTTCGAGCTGTTCGACGCCAAGCCGCAGGCGAGCGAAATCGCCAGCCACCTCTTCGTCCCCGGCTTCGCCGGCACCGAGAGCCTGCTGCTGGCGACCGGGATCATCGGCGCGACGGTGATGCCGCACGTCGTCTACCTGCACTCGGCCCTGACCCAGCGACGCATCGTGGGCCGCGACGAAGCCGAGAAAAAGAAGATCCTCGGCTTCGAGAAGGTCGACGTGGTGATCGCCCTCTCGCTCGCCGGCCTGGTCAACCTCTCGATGATGATCGTCGCCGCTGCCCTTTTCCACACCAGCGGCCTGACCGGCGTCGACTCGATCGACGGCGCCTACGAAGGGCTGCAGCAGCTGGTCTCCGACCGCGCCGCGACCGTCTTCGGCATCGCCCTGCTGGCCTCCGGCTTCGCCTCCTCCTCGGTCGGGACGATGGCGGGCCAGGTGGTGATGCAGGGCTTCATCCAGCGCCGCATCCCGATCTTCGTGCGCCGCGCGGTGACGCTGGCGCCGGCCTTGGTGGTGCTGGCGATCGGCGTCGACCCGACCGACGCCCTGGTCGGCAGCCAGGTCGTCCTCTCCTTCGGCATTCCCTTCGCCCTGGTGCCGCTGCTGATCATCGCCAGCAAGCGCGAGGTGATGGGCGACCTGGTCAACCCCGGCTGGCTCTCGGCCCTCGCCGGCGTCCTCGCCGGCCTGATCATCGCCCTCAACGTCTTCCTCCTCTACGAGGTCTTCCTCGGCTGATGCGGCGGCGGGGAGAATTCCGGATCGCCTCGACCCTGCGGGCAGAGCCGGCGGCGGTCTGGGAGCGGGCAATGAGCCCCGAGGGGATCAACGCCGAGCTGGCGCCGCTGCTGCGGATGACCGTGCCGCGCGGGACCGGCAGCCTCGATCTGCGCAACCTCGGGCCGGGCCCGCTCGGGCGCAGCTGGCTGCTGCTCTTCGGCCTGGTCCCGTTCGACTACGACCAGATCGGGATCGAGCGGATCGAGCCGGGGCGCGGCTTCCTCGAGCGTTCGACCATGCTCTCGCAGCGCTTCTGGGAGCACGAGCGCACGATCGAGGCGGCGGAGGGCGGTACGAGGATCGCCGACCGGCTCGCCTGGGAGCCGCGGCCGCCGCTGCCCGGCCGGCTGCTACGGCCGCTGATCGCCGCCCTCTTCCGCCACCGCCACAGACAGCTGCAGCGCCACTTCGGCGGCGAGCTGGCGCCGCAATAGGGGGAGGGCCTGCCGCGCTAGGCTTGCGCGGTGCCGCTCGCCGACGACTTCCAGGGCATCCTCGACGCTCTGCCGCCCGACTGGACCGACCTCGAGGTCGACCTGCGGATCGCCGAGGAGAGCCAGTACATCGACAGCGCCGTCGCCCTCAGCCAGGTCAACGCGCAGGTCTACTCGCACGCCGACTGGCACTGGCGCCTGCTGGTCGCCCACAGCTTCGGCCACGCCGCCGCGGCCGAGTCGGTCAAGGGAGTGCTGGCGAAGCTCGACGGCGAAGGGGTTGCCGGCACGCTGGCCGTCGCCGAGGTGCGCGAGGGCCGCTCCGAGGTCGTGCAGATGTGGGGCCGGCCGGAGAGCGTGCGCGAAGAGTTCCGCCAGCGCCGGTCGATCTAGGCCGCGCGATGGCTCGAGTGGTGGCGATCGCCACCGACCTGATGCTTGGCAGCAAAGTCGAGGCGACGCTGCGCGCCGCCGGCCACGAGGTGACGCTCTCGCCGTCGTTGCAGGAGGCGCCGCTGGACGCCGTCGACCTGCTCGTCGCCGACCTCGAGGTCGAGAACCCGGAGGCGCTGGTCGGGCTCGGGGTGCCGGTGCTGGGCTACTACTCGCACGTCGATGTGGAGACGCGGGCGGTGGCGGAGGCGGCGGGGGTCGACTTGGTTGTGCCGCGGTCGCGGATGGCGCGGGAACTGCCGCAGCTCGCCGCGCGTTTGCTTCAGGGCTAAGTCAGGTCGAAGGCCCGGTCGACGTCGACCGGGGCTTCCAGGAGTCCGTGGGAGACATCCCATTCCGACCATTCGCGAAGGACCCGTGGGACGAAGGGGGCGGGGTGGAGGTCGGGGCCTAGGGCGTCGAGCTGGGCCTGTTGTTCGGCCCGGTCGAGGGCGGGATCGGCGGCGAGGAGGTCGGTGAGGGCTCGCTGCTTATGGGTGACGGCGAAGGCGTAGCCGCGGCGGGTCGCGGTGGTCATCGCTTCGACCAGCTCGGGATCGCTTTCGAGCGTGTCGCGGGAGGTGGTGAGGATCAGCTCCGGGTAGGGCGGGGCGCCGTATTCGTTGACCTTGAAGACCCGGATCGGGACGCCCTGGCGTTCGAGCGCGACCCCCTCGGCGTTCCAGAAGCCGGTCGCGGCGTCGACTTTGCCGGCGGCGAGGGCGGAGACGGCGTTGAAGCCGATCGTCACCTTCTCGACCAGGGCGGGGTCGCCGCCGTCGGCGCTGACCTCGGAGTCGACCACCGCTTCGTCCGAAGGCAGTCCGGTGACCCCGACCCTGTGGTCCTCGAGCTGGCGCGGGCGCCGGACCGGGCCGGCGCCGCGGGCGATAACCGCGGCCAGCGGCCGCTGCACGATCGGCATCAGGCCGACCAGGTCGAGGCCATGCTCGCGAGCGATCCCGAGGTCGTGGATGTCGAGGATCGCGAAATCGGCGCGGCCGGCGGCGAGCAGTTTCGGCGCGTCGGTCGTGTCGCCGGGCTGGCGGACGCTGAGGTCGAGGCCGGCGTCGCGGTAGAGGCCTTCCTCGAGCGCCGCGTAGATGCCCGAATGCACAGCGTTGGGGATGAAATCGAGCACAAGGGTCGCGCCTTTCGGCACGCCCGGTTCCGCGCCGCCTCCGCCACAGCCGGCGAATCCGGCGAGCAGGAGGACGGCCGCCAGCAGCGCGACAGCCCGTCTCATTGCCGCGGGAAGCTATTTCATTAACCATTGCGGGTAGACTGCCGCCGCTTACCGGTCCAAGGGAAATCGAGGAGGAGCTAGTGCAGGAACGAGGTCTAGCCGCATATCTTGCTGAGTTGATCGGCACGCTTTTGCTGGTCTTTTTCATCACCACTGTCGTCACCCTGTTCGTGTCGACGGGAAGTCAGGCCCAGTTCGGCTCCGACTTCGCCGTGATCGGGCTCGTCCACGCCTTCCTGCTGTTCGGATTGATCGTCATGTTCGGCGTCGTCAGCGGCGGTCACTTCAACCCCGCGGTGACGCTCGCGGCGATCGTGATCAGGCGCATCCGTCCGCTCGACGGGGTGATCTACATGCTCGCCCAGCTCTCCGGAGCGGTTCTCGGCGCGCTGCTGACCAAGGGCCTGCTGCTCGACGAGGGTCGGGCCACCCATTACGGCGCCGCCGAAGTGAGTGGCCTGCTGGCCGGCAACTTCGCCGGCTCGATCGTCGAGACGATCGGCACCTTCTGCCTCGTCCTCGTGATCCTCGCCGCCGTCTACTCCGAGAAGAGCCTTAAGGACTGGGCACCGTTGGCGATCGGCACCACCCTTGGTTTCATCGTCATGGTCGGCGGACCGCTAACCGGCGGCTCCTTCAACCCCGCCCGCTGGTTCGGCCCGGCGCTGGTCGGTAACAGCTTCGGCGACGTCTGGCCTTACCTGGCTGGCCCGATCGTCGGCGCCCTGCTCGCCGCCGCCGTGTACCGCTTCGTGCTCGAGGGCAGTGGCCTGCCCCCGACCGAAGCGCCGGAGAAGATCCGAGCGCCGATCAAGAAACGCGCGGAGCCGGACAACCCGACGAAGCCGGCCCCCTGACCAAGTAGGCATCGAGCCGCCGGGCCTGGCCGGCCCGGCGGTTGCAGTAGCTTGAGCGGGTGCTACGGGTCACCTTCTCCCGCAACTTCACGCTCTCCCTTTCCCGCACCTGCCAGTGCTATTGCAAGTACTGCGCCTTCGCCACCCATCAGGCGCACGTCCACGCGCCTGAGAAGGTCGAAGAGCTGCTCGACCAGGCCTTGCGGCGCAACGCCAAGGAGCTGCTGGTCCTCACCGGCGAGCGGCCCGAGGTCAACCCGCTGGTCGCCGCCCGCCTTGCCGAGTGGGGCCACGAGGACTTCACCTCTTACGTCGTCTGGGCCTGCGAGCGGGCGCTCGAGCGGGGCATGCTGCCGCACACCAACCTCGGGGTCCTGAGCCGCGAGGACCTGGCGCGGCTGCGCGAGGTCACCGCCTCGCAGGGGCTGATGCTGGAGTCGACCGCCGAGCGCTTGATGGAGACGGTCCACGCCGGCTCGCCGACCAAGCACCCGGCCGCGCGGCTGGCGACGATCGAGGCGGCCGGCGAACTGAAGATCCCGTTCACGAGCGGGATCCTGGTCGGGATCGGCGAGAGCGAGGACGAGCGGGTCGAGTCGCTCGAAGCGCTGGCCGCCGTGCATGCGCGGCACGGTCATCTACAGGAGGTGATCCTGCAGAACTTCGTGCCGCATCCGCGGTATTACGGGGCCGAGGTCGGGGAGATCGCGAACGAGGCTTCCCAGCGACGGTGGGCCGGGAGCGGGGATGCCTCCGCTCCAGCAAAAGCCGTGGAGGCTGGCGCGGAGGCATCCCCGCTCCCGGCCAACGGCGGCGGCGCCAGCTCGGACGAAGCGGGCTCGGTAATCGGTGGCGAGGTCCAGTGGCCGAGCTGGGCGAATCCGGTCGGGATTGAGGAGATCAAGCGCTTGATCGGGGAGTGCAAGCGGTTGATGCCGGACGTGGGGGTGCAGATCCCGCCGAACCTTTCGGACTGGTGGCCGGAGCTGGTTGAAGCTGGGGCGACGGACCTGGGGGGCTTGTCGGCTAACGGGGACCACATCTCTCCCGAGGAGCCGTTTCCCAGCCCGCACCAGGTGCGCAAGGAGCTGGCGCCAAAGGGGTACGCGCTGAGCGAGCGCCTGTGCGTCTACCCGCAGTACATGGATCCGGAGTGGATGGAGCAGGGGGTCCTCGACGTGATCAAGCTCAAGTACTGGAGCTTCATCCCGCGCAAGGGCTCTGGGCGGCGCAGCGAGGAGTCGCTCGATCCGGGCCTGGCCGCGGCGGCGATCGCCAAGGGGCGCGAGGGCGAGGAGCTGAGCGAGGACGAGCTGACGGCGCTCTTCTCCGAGACCCGGCCCGAGGCGATCGAGGAGATGCGGGTCGCCGCCGACGAGCTGCGGGCCGAGCTGCACGGCGAGCGCGCGACCTTCGTCGTCAACCGCAACATCAACTTCACCAACATCTGCGTCGTCGGCTGCGCCTTCTGCGGGTTCGGGCAGGGCAAGCGCTCGCCCGACGCCTACGAGGTCTCCGAGGGGGACTTCGCGGCGCGGATCGAGGAGGCGGTCGAGTTCGGCGCGACCGAGCTCTGCATGCAGGGCGGCATCCATCCCGACCTGACCCTGGAGGAGTACGGCAAGTGGCTGCGGCTGGCCAGGGACGTGGCCCCGCAGCTGCACCTGCACGCCTACTCGCCGATGGAGGTCCACTACATGTGCGAGCGGTCCGGCAAGGAGCCCGGCGAGGTCTTCGAGTACCTGCTCGAGTGCGGCCTCGGCTCGACGCCCGGGACGGCCGCCGAGGTCCTCGACGACGGCGTGCGCCAGCGGATCTCGCCCAACAAGCTCCCGGCCGCCCGCTGGGTCGAGATCATCGAAGCCTCCCACCGCGCCGGCCTGCGATCTACCTCGACCGTGATGTTCGGCCACATCGAGGAGCCGCGCGAGCTGGCCCGCCACATGCGGGTCGTGCGCGCCCTGCAGGAACGGACCGGCGGCATCACCGAGTTCGTCCCGCTCAGCTTCATCCCCTTCAACACGATGCTTGGCCGCACCCACGGGATCGAGGAGATCACGATGGCGGAGAACCTCAAGCACACCGCCGCCTTCCGCCTGGCCCTGGGGAGGACGGTCCCCAACCTGCAGGCGAGCTGGGTGAAGATGGGCCTGGAGGGGGCGACCGAGTCGCTGCGCTGGGGCGTCAACGACCTCGGCGGCACCCTGATGGAGGAGAACATCTCCCGCATGGCCGGCTCCCAGCACGGGGTGCGGCTGGAGCCCGAGCAGCTTGTCGAGGCCGCCCGCGCGGCCGGCCGCGAGCCGGCCCAGCGCTCGACCCTCTATGAGATCCTCGAGACCTACGAGCTGGCGCCGCTCTAGAGCCCGCTTGAGATCCCCGTCTGCGGGTAGCTGAGTCTCGAACAGACGCAAGCCACCGGAGGGATCGAGATGAGCGACGAGGTTCGTAACACGGATGACGCCAAAGGCCGGGTCAAGGAGGCCGCCGGTGACCTCACCGGCAACGACGACTTGAAGCGGGAGGGAAAGGTCGACCAGGCAGGCGGAAAGGCCAAGGAGGGCGTCGAGAAGATCACCGACAAGATCAAGGACGCTCTCAAGCGGGACTAGACCACCACCACGGCCGGGGTGGCGCGGGGGGCGTGGCTCGCGTCGCCTTTCCGGTTCGCCCCCGGCGCATTTGAGCGCAGTGAGAGAAACGGCGCCCACGGGCGCCGTTTCGCTGTCCTGGGCGAGCCCGCTGCCTAGCGGAAGAGGTCCTCGTCGCGGGGTCGGCGCAGGGCGGCCGCGCCAGGCCCGTCGTCGGCGCCGACGTGGCGGCCGAGCCCGCGCACGATCGCGGCCGGCACCCCACTCGCCTTGTCGCGCACTAGGTCGGCGGCGCCGGCGGCCTCGTCGGCGATCGCGATCAGCGTCGCCTCCAGCTCGCGGCCGGCCGCGTCGCGGCGGCCGCGCCAGTCGTCCAGCGGCGCCAGGCCGGCGCAGCCGATCGCGACCTCGGCCTGGCCCAGGCGCCAGGCACGGCCAAAGCTGTCGGCGATCACGACGCCGATGGTTGGGGGGAGCTGGGTGCAGGGGTCGGCGGACGCCCTTCGGGCTGAGTGTCCGGCGACCCCCGCACCCAGCTCCCCAGCGATCGCCGTGGTGATTTCGGTCCTGATGGTGCGGGCTGAAGCGTCCGGGTTCTCCGGCAGCAGGCAGACGGTGTCGGGGTCGGGGAGGTTGGAGCTGTCGATGCCGGCGTTGGCGCAGACGAAGCCGTGGTGCGTCTCGACGATGAGGACGCTCCGCTCGGCCCGCAGCACCTCGCTGCTCTGCTCGAGGACCAGCTCGACCAACGCCGGCTCGCGGCCGAGGACGGCGGCGAGCTTGCGCGCTTCGGCGCCGGGGATCACCGAGGAGAGCTTGCGGACCTGGCCCTCGGCCTTGGAGACGATCTTCTGCGAGATGACGACGACGTCGCCGTCCACCAGCTCGGCCCGGGCGGCGATCTCCTCGCCGACCCGCATGCCCGCCGTGAACTCGGGCAGACCGGCAACGGCGATCACCTCCACCGCCCCGGCCGAGGCCGGGGTCAAATCCCCAGCGCCTTTGCCGTGCGGCGGGCTCGGCCGGGGCGTTCCGCCAGCTCGCGGGTGAGGGCGACGACGTCGGCCGGGGTGTCGAGGTCGAGCGCCAGCGAGGCCAGCTCCTCGACTCCGAAGGCGACACCGGCGGCGCGGGCGGCGGCGACGTGGCGGGCGCAGCTGCCCTCACCGAAGGCGGGGACGATGGCGCCGGGCGGGCGCAGCGCCAGCGCGTTGGTGCCGGTCCCGTGGCGGTCGGGGACGATGCCGATGTAGCTCTCCGGCAGGCCGGTCAGCAGCCGGTCCAGCTCGCGCGGGTCGAGCAGCGGGCAGTCGCCGGGGAGGAGGACGACGCAGTCGGTCCCCTCGACTTCGGCCCGGGCGATGCCGGCGAGCGCGGCCTCGACGTGGCCGCCGTCCTCGGGGTCCGGGACCACCTCGGCGCCGGCGCCGCCCGCAAGCTCCTGCACGACCGGGTCGCCGCTGACGACGACGGTGCGGTCGATCGAGCGGGCGGCGCCGATCGCCTCGAGGACATCGGCCACCATCGCCTCGGCCAGCGTCCGCCGCTGCTCGCCGCCGAGTCCGGACGCCAGCCGCTGCTTGGCGGAGTGCAGGCGCTTGACGGGGAGGACGGCGGTCGAATGCAACTCGGGGCGAGGTTAGCGCCGGCGGCTCACGCGGCCAGGCTCTCGGCATAGTCGAGGACGATCCGGGCGACGCGGGCGCGGCCGCTGGCGCCCTCCATCAGGGTCGCGGCGCTCAGCGTCGGGACCTCGGCCGGCGGCGGATCGGGGTCGCCCTCGTCGACGACCATGCCGTCGATCAGGCTGGCGTAGAGCGAGGCGACGCCGGCGGCGGTGGTCGGGCGGCCGAGCGCTTCCATGAAGCGGTCGGTCGGGCCCTTGACGACGGCGCCGGCGACGTAGGGGCTGACCGCGACCACCGGCGCCGGCGAGGCGGCGATCGCCTCGCGCATCCCCGGCACGGCGAGGATCGGGCCGATGCTGATCACCGGGTTCGAGGGGCCGATCACGATCGCCTCGGCGGCCCGCAGCGCGTCCAGCGCCTCGCGGCTCGGGGCGGCGCTCTCGATCCCCTCCAGCTCGACCCCGACCACAGCGGGCTCGCCGCGGTCGACGATCAGGTACTCCTGCAGGTCGCGCCGGCCGGCCGCGGTCAGGACCTTGGTTCGCACCGGGTCGTCGGACATCGGCAGCACCTTGGCCACGACCCCGAGGCCGCGGGCGATTTGAGCCTGGGCGGCGCTCGGCGTTCCGCCCTCCTCGATGAACTGGCGCCGGTAGAGGCAGGCGGCGAGGTCGCGGTCGGAGAGGCCGAACCAGCTCGGCGCGCCGAGCTGCTGCAGCCGCTCGAAGACGGTGAAGCTGTCGTCGCGGATGCCCCAGCCGCGCTCCTCGTCGATCTCGCCGCTGAGCCAGTAGGTGACGAGGTCGGGGTCGGGGGAGACGTGGACGCCGAGCGCCTCGATGTCGTCGGCGGTGTTGGCGATCACGCTCAGCTCGGCGCCGATCTCCTCCTGCATCCCGGCGGCGAGTTTGGCGCCGCCGGTGCCACCGGCCAGGAGGGCTACCCGCATGCGTCGATGCCGATCGGCTGCCAGAGCGCTGCCCGCATGAGCCGGCTTACGCCCAGTGGTCGGCGTCGGGCAGGCCGGTGAGGCGGATGCCGGCGTGGGCCTTGTAGCGGCTGTTGACGGAGATCAGCATCGGCGTCAGCTGCTCGACGATGCGGGCCATCTCAAGGGCGCCCGCGTTGACCGCGCGCAGGCCGGGGATCAGCTCGATCAGCCGCGCCACCCGCGCCTTGTCGGCCTTCTTGTCGCCACAGACGAGGACGTCCTCGCCCAGCTCGGCGCCGGTGTCGGCGAGGGTCGGGGCGCCGACCGTGTGCAGGGCGGCGACGACGGTGACGCCCTCCGGCACCATCTCCTGCGCCTGTTGGGCGGCCGAGCCCTGCCAGACGCCGAGCGAGCGGGTCGCTTTGCCGCTGACCGCGGCGGCCAGGGGAACGGTGCAGTCGCAGAGGATCTGCCCCGGTTTCAGCGCCTCGCGCAGGTTGTTGAGGTTCTCCGACTGGGCGCGGAAGGGGACGGTGAGGAAGACGACCGCGCCCTGCTGCGCCGCCTCGTCGTTCTCGAGCCCGGTGACGTCGGCGCCGGGAACCGCGGCGCGGATCTTGGCGGCCGCCTCCTCGGCCCGCTCGGCCGAGCGCGAGCCCAGCACGACCGGCATGCCCGCCTGCGCCCAGCGAGTCGCGAGGCCGGCGCCGAGGGCGCCGGTGCCGCCGATGATCGGGATCGGTTCGAGGTCTGGCACGAGCGCGCCAGTCTATGCTCATCGCTGCATGCGCTTGGAGGGACGCAAAGCACTGGTCACCGGCGGCGCCAGCGGCATCGGCGCCGCGATCGCCGCCCGGCTCGCCGCCGAGGGGGCCGAGGTCTGGGTCGGCGACATCGACGTCGCCGGCGCCGAGAAGGTCGCGGGCGAGGCCAACGGCCACGCGCTCGAGCTGGACGTGACCGCGATCGAGTCCGCGCGCGCCGCGGTAGAGGCGATCGGCACGCTCGACATCCTCGTCAACAACGCCGGCACCGACGAGTTCGGCTTCTTCACCTACACGACGCCCGAGCAGTGGCAGCGGGTGCTGGACATCAACCTGGTCGGGGTGATGAACTGCACCCACGCGGCACTGCCGGGGATGCAGCAGGCCAAGTACGGCCGCATCGTCAGCATCTCCTCCGAGGCCGGCCGGGTCGGCTCCAAGGGCTCTGCGGCCTACTCTGCCGCCAAGGCCGGGATCATCGGCTTCACCAAGGCGATCGCGCGTGAGAACGCCCGCTACGAGATCACCGCCAACGCGATCGCCCCCGGCCCGATCGAGACGCCGCTGCTGATGGGCGCCAAGGAGTTCGGCGAGATCGGCGAGAAGGTGATCGAGACGATGAAAGCCTCGACCCAGCTCGGCCGCCTCGGCCAGCCCGACGAGGTCGCTGCCGCCGTCGCCTTCCTCGCGTCAGACGACGCCACCTACGTCACCGGCGAGACCCTAGGCGTCTCCGGCGGCCTAGGCATGGTCTAGCCCCCCAGGCCTGGCCCGACCCCGGCTCAGGGTCCAAGCGCCGCCGAGGGGGCGAGTTCGCGTCGCTCGATGCATTGACCACACTGGGATGGGGTCAATCGAACGAGCGCGAGATGGCGAGGGCATGAGTGGTGGCGTCTGGGGCCTCGTCGACAAGCAGCACGGGGTTGTCTCGAGAGGGCAGCTTCTCGAGCTTGGGTTCAGTGCAAGGGCGATTGAGCATCGTCTGGCACGGAGGCGGCTCCATCTCGTCACCAACGGCGTCTACGCGGTCGGTCGGCCGGAGTTGACGCAGCGGGGGCGGTGGATGGCGGCGGTCCTTGGCTGTGGGCGGGGCACGATGCTGAGTCATGGAAGTGCGGCGGCGCTCTGGGGCATTGGCGAGGAGCGGAGGAGCATCGAGGTCACGGTTCGCACGGCCTCGCCGCGGCGCCGGCCGGGCGTCCGGGTGTATCGGCGGCCAACGCTCGCGGCTCGCAATGTCGGCGAACGGGAGGGGATCCCGGTGACCGGGCTCGTGCAGACGCTGGTCGACCTCGCGGCGACGCTGAAGCCCCGCGAGGTCGAGCGGGCGGTGAACGAGGCCGACCGGCTCGACCCGATCGACCCGCCGACCCTGCGTGTCCAGCTGGAAGCGCACCGCTGCGAGCCCGGCGTGAAGCCCCTCCGCGCCCTGCTCGACCGGCGCACCTTCAGGCTCACCCGCTCCGAGCTGGAGCGGCTGTTCCTGCCGATCGCGACCGAGGTCGGCCTGCCGCTGCCGTTGACGAAAAAGTGGGTCAACGGGTTCGAGGTCGACTTCTACTGGCCGGACCTCGGCCTGGTGGTGGAGACGGACGGGCTGCGCTACCACCGGACGCCGGCCGAGCAGGCCCGCGACCGCCTGCGCGACCAGGCCCACACGGCCGCTGGGATGGCGCAGTTGCGCTTCACCCACGAGCAGGTGAAGTACGAACCGGCCCACGTGCGCAGCGTTCTCGCCGCGACCGCTCGCGGCTTGCGCGGCGGCCAGGCGCCTCAGGCGCCCGCGGCGCCTGCATAAGCTTCAGGCATGGCTGAACTGCCCAGCAGCGTGCGGATCCGCGAGGTCGGGCCTCGCGACGGCTTCCAGAACGAGCCGGAGACGATCGACACCGCCGAGAAGGTGCGCCTGATCGACCTGCTGTCGGCGACGGGGGTGTCGCGCCTGGAGGTGACCTCGTTCGTGCGCCCGGACGTGATTCCACAACTCGCCGACGCCGCCGAGGTGCTGCTGGCCGCCCAGCGCCGCGAGGGCGTCTCCTTCTCGGTCCTGATCCCGAACCTGCGGGGGCTCGAGCGCGCGCTGCAGATGCGCGACCGCTTCGACGAGGTCAGCGTCTTCCTCTCCGCCTCGGAGACCCACAACCAGCGCAACGTCAACCGCTCGGTCGCGGAGTCGCTGGCGGGGCTGGAGGAGACCCTCGCCGCCGCCGGCGAGGCGGGGCTGCGCCGGGAGGGAGTGATCGCCACCTCCTTCGGCTGCCCCTACGAGGGCCACGTGCCGCCCGAGCGGGTCTTCGAGATCGCCGAGCAGCTCGCCGCCGCCGGCTGCGACGAGGTCGGCTTCGGCGACACCACCGGGATGGCGAACCCGCGCCAGGTCCACGAGTTCTTCGCCGCCGCCCGCGAACGCCTCGCCGGGGTCGAGCTGACCGCCCACTTTCACAACACCCGCGGCCAGGGCCTCGCCAACCTGCTGGCGGCGCTGGAAGAGGGAGTGGAGTCCTTCGAGTCGAGCTTCGGCGAGCTCGGCGGCTGCCCGGTGCCGCCGGGGTCGACCGGCAACGTCGGCAGCGAGGACGTGGTCTCGATGCTGCATGAGATGGGGGTCGAGACCGGGATCGACCTGCCGCGCCTGATCGCGGCCTCGCGAGCGGCGCAGGAGGTGCTGGGCCGCCCGCTCGGCGCCCACGTGCTGCGCGCCGGCCCGGTCGAGTGGGAGCCGGGCGATGCCTAGGAGGGTCTAGCGAAACCCCCGCGCACGCCTGGCGGCGGCGGACACTGCGCGGGGCGGCGTCCTCGGTCGGCCAAATAGCGCTGCTATTCGGCCTCTCCGCGTCCTTGCCCCGCTTGGTCCGGCGCTCGCCAGCCGCACACACGAGTTTCGCTAGACCCTCCCAGGCCGGCCGCTGACTGGCGCGCCAGCCGGTCCGAATAGGCTCCCGGCCGTGACCGATTTCGCCAATGCCCTGGAGGCCGCGCTCTCCGGCGGGCCCCAGCGCCATCACGAGAAGACCGCCGAGCAGGGCAAGCTGCCGGTTCGCGAGCGGGTCGCCCGCCTGGTCGACGTCAGCTCCTTCGCCGAGGAGGGCCTGCTGGCCAACTGGGACCAGGAGGGGCTCGGGGCCGACGGCGTCGTCACCGGCCTGGCCACGATCGGCGGCCGCCGCGTCGCCCTGATGGCCAACGACCCGACCGTCAAGGCCGGCTCCTGGGGGCCGAAGACGGTGGAGAAGATCCTCCGCATCCAGGAGCGGGCGCTGAGCCTGCAGGTGCCGGTCGTCTACCTGGTCGACTCGGCCGGGGCGCGGATCACCGACCAGGTGCAGATGTTCCCCGGCCGCCGCGGCGCCGGGCGCATCTTCCACAACGAGGTGCGGCTCTCCGGCCAGGTGCCGCAGATCTGCCTGCTCTTCGGCCCCAGCGCCGCCGGCGGCGCCTACATCCCGGCCTTCTGCGACGTCGTCGTCATGCGCGAGGGCAACGCCTCGATGTACCTGGGCTCGCCGCGGATGGCGGAGATGGTGATCGGCGAGACGGTGACGCTGGAGGAGATGGGCGGGGCGAAGATGCACACCGGCGTCTCCGGCTGCGGCCACTTCCTGGTCAAGAGCGACGAGGAGGCGATCGACCTCGCCCAGCGCTACCTCTCCTTCATGCCGGAGAGCTGGCGCGAGCAGCCGCCCGCGGCCGAGCCAGCGGCGCCGGCCTCCGACGCCGCGATCGCCGAGATCGTCCCCGCCGACGAGAACCAGCCCTTCGACATGCGCGAGGTCCTCGACGTCCTGCTCGACGCTGACAGCTTGCTCGAGGTCCACAAACGCTGGGCGAAAGAGCTGATCGTCGGCTACGGCCGGCTCGACGGCCGGGTCGTCGGCGTCGTCGCCAGCCAGCCGAAGCAGAAAGGCGGCGTCCTCTTCGTCGACTCCGCCGACAAGGCGGCGCGCTTCATCCAGACCTGCAACGCCTTCAACGTGCCGCTGCTCTTCCTCGCCGACGTCCCCGGCTTCATGATCGGGACCGCGGTCGAGCGCCAGGGGATCATCCGCCACGGCGCCAAGATGATCAGCGCCGTCTCCGAAGCGACGGTGCCCAAGCTCAGCGTCATAGTCCGCAAGGCCTACGGCGCCGGCCTCTACGCGATGGCCGGGCCGGCCTTCGAGCCCGACTGCTGCATCGCCCTGCCGAGCGCCTCGATCGCGGTGATGGGCCCCCAGGCCGCCGTCAACGCCGTCTTCTACAACCAGATCCAGGCGATCGAGGACGAGGCCGAGCGCGAGCGGTTCGTCGCCGCCAAACGGGCCGAGTACGCCGAGGACGTCGACCTCCTCCACCTCGCCTCGGAGCTGGTCGTCGACGCCGTCGTCGAGCCGGCCGAGCTGCGCGCCGAGCTGATCCGCCGCTTCGCCCTGGCGGCGAGCAAGAACCGCGCCTTCTCCGAGCGGCGCAACCCGGTCACGCCCGCCTGAGCGGCCATCCATCCGTGATCGGCCTCGCCTGAGGTTCCCTTAAAGCGCGCTCGCTACCGTGTTCAGGTGGTCGAGAGAGTCAAAACGCCGCTGCTGGCCTGCCTCGCCTGCGCTGTCGCGCTGTGCGTGCTGGTGGTTCTGGCCTACGGGTTCGGCCCCTTCGAGCGGGCCGACGCGGCGATGATCGTCCAGCTCTCGGTGGCGCCGGAATCGCACTCCCTCCGGCTCGCCGACGGGGTCGCCCAGCTGGCCGATCCGCTGCCGCTGATGGCGATGCTGGCGGCTGTCTGCGCCCTCGCCCTCGGCCTCGGCCGCCGTCACGAGGCGCTCGCCGCCGTCGCGGTCGTCGCTGGCGCCAACCTCACCACCCAGGTGCTCAAAGTCGTCCTCTCCCACCCCCGTTACCAGCCTTACGCCGGTTACCGCGAACCGTGGGAAAACGCCTTCCCCAGCGGTCACGCGACCGCGGCCGCCTCGATCGCGGTGGCCCTGATGCTGGCCGCGCCGCGCGGGTTGAGGCCGCTTGCGGTCGCCGCCGGCCTCGTCTTCGCCGGGGCGGTCGGGATAGCGGTGGTCGCGCTCGAATGGCACTACCCGAGCGACGTCCTCGGCGGCTTTCTGGTCGCCGCCGGCTGGGGCTTCGCCGCCCTCGCCGGCCTGCGCCTGACGCGCCCCGGCGACCCGTCTCCGAGCGCTCAGGCCTCGAGCCGCTTCGCCATCTCGACGAAGTAGTCCAGCGCCGCCGGGTTGGCGAGCGAGTCGCGGCTCGCCGCGCGCTCGACCGCGGTGCCCATCAGGATCCGCTTCACCGGCACCTCCAGCAGCTTGCCGCTCAAAGTTCGGGGCACCGCGGCGATCTGGAAGACCTCGTCGGGGACGTGGCGCGGCGAGCAGCGTTCGCGCACGCGGCGGGCGATCTCCTGCGGCAGCTCGGCGTCCATCTCGAGCCCCTCGCGGAGGACGACGAAGAGCGGCATCCAGCCCTCGGTCCCGGGCCGCGGCAGGTCGACGACGAGGGCGTCGACGATCGCGTCGATGCTGAGGACGGCGCGGTAGATCTCGCTCGTCCCCATGCGGATGCCGGAGCGGTTGATGGTCGAGTCGGAGCGGCCGTAGATGATCGCGGTGCCGCGCGTGGTGATCTCGATCCAGTCGCCGTGGCGCCAGAAGCCGGGGAACATCTCGAAGTAGCTGGCCCGGTAGCGGCTGCCGTCCGCATCGTCCCAGAGGCGGATCGGCATCGACGGCATCGGCTCGGTCACGACCAGCTCGCCGACCTCGCCGACGACCGCGTCCCCATCCTCGTTCCAGGCCTCGACGGCGGCGCCGAGCGCCCGTCCCTGCAGCTCGCCGCGGTAGACCGGGAGCAGTGAGACGCCGCCGACGAAGGCGGTGCAGAGGTCGGTGCCGCCGCTGGTCGAGAACAGCCAGGTGTCGGAGCCGACGTGCTCGTAGATCCAGTCGAAGCCCTCGGGCGAGAGCGGCGAGCCGGTCGAGCCGACGGCGCCGAGGCGGCTGAGGTCGCGGCCGGCGCCGGGCTCGACCCCGGCCTTCATGCAGGCGGCGATGTAGGAGGCGCTGGTGCCGAACATCGTCACCCCGGCCCGCTCTGCCAGGTCCCACAGCACGCCCATGTCGGGATGCCCGGGGCTGCCGTCGTAGAGGACGATCGCCGCCTTCGTCAGCAGCCCGGAGACGAGGAAGTTCCACATCATCCAGCCGGTCGTGGTGAACCAGAAGAGGCGGTCGCCGGGGTGGGAGTCGACGTGGAGGTGGAGCTTCTTC
>DASYKN010000014.1:0-12486 GCA_035995325.1 Solirubrobacterales bacterium | reverse complement strand
CTCGCACCTGCCGATCGCGCTGGCGATCGTGATCGTCGCCACCCTGGTCATCCTCTTCCTGATGACCGGCTCGGTGATCCTGCCGATCAAGTCGCTGATCATGAACTTCCTCAACCTCAGCGCCGTCTTCGGCCTGCTGGTGCTGATCTTCCAGGACGGCAGGCTCGAGGGCTTCCTCAACTACTCGAGCCCGGGGGCGATCGAGCAGACGATGCCGATCCTGCTCTTCGCGGTCGCCTTCGGCCTCTCGACCGACTACGCGGTCTTCCTGCTCTCGCGGATCAAGGAGGCGCGCGACGCCGGCGCCTCGGAGTCGGAGTGCGTGGCGATCGGGCTGGAGCGGACCGGGCGGATCGTCACCGCGGCGGCGCTGCTGTTCGCGGTCGCGATGGGCGCCTTCGCCACCTCGCAGATCATCTTCATCAAGGAGAACGGCGTCGGCACGGCGCTGGCGGTGCTGATCGACGCCAGTATCGTCCGCGCCCTCTTGGTCCCCTCGCTGATGGAGCTGCTCGGCAAATGGAACTGGTGGGCGCCCGGCCCGCTGCGGCGCCTGCACGACCGCATCGGGATCAGCGAGTCGGCGCCGCCGACGCTGCCCCGCGACCCGGAGCCCGAGGGCGCGTGAGCGAGGAGGCGAGCGCCGTCGCCCTGCCCGGGTTCGACGCCGACACCGCGGTCGAGCCGCTCGGCGGCGGCCGCTTCGCGGCGACGATGAGCGAACGCTGGTGGGTCGGCAGGGGACCCAACGGCGGCTATGTGGCGGCGGTGATCCTGCGGGCGATCCAGGCGATGGCGGCGCCGGGGCGGGCGCCGCGCTCGCTGACCGTCCACTTCCTCAGCTCCCCCGCCGCCGGGCCGGTCGAGGTCGAGGTGACCGTCGAGCGCGCGGGCGGCCGGGTGACCTTCCTCTCGGCGCGACTTGAGCAGGAGGGCAAGGTCCAGGCGACCGCGCTTGCCGTCCTCTCGGAGGCCTGGAGCGAGGACGAGCTGTACGCCGAGGCGCAGATGCCGGATGCGGGCGAGCCGGGTGAGCTGCACGCGATCGACCCCGACCCCGGCCGGCCGAACATGCTGCAGAACTACCGCCTGCGACCCGCGGTCGGCGAGCAGGCGTTCTCCGGCGGCGAGCCCCGCAACGGCGCCTGGATCCGCACCCGCGAGCCGCATCTGCTCGACGCGCCGCTGGCGGCGACCCTGCTCGACACCTGGTTCCCGGCTCCCTTCGTCCGGCTCGACGGCCCGCGGCCGGCGCCGACGATCGACTACACCGTCCACTTCCGCTCGCCGCTGCCGCCGGCGGGCGCGACGGCGGAGGACGCCTACCTGATCGCCTTCCAGTCGAAGCTCGCCCGCCAGGGATTCTTCGAGGAAGACGGCGAGCTGTGGTCGGCCGACGGGGTCCTGCTGGCGCAGTCGCGGCAGCTGGCGCTGCTGCTCGACCCGCCCGAGTAGCTGCTGACCGTGCTTTCTTCAGCGTTGTAGACCGTGCTGTCGAACGGGGTCAGGGCGATTTCGCCGGCGTAGCCGAGCCGTTCGAGTTCGAACAGTTCCTCGAGGCTGAGCAGCAGCGAGTAGTGGTTGTAGTAGCCGCTTTCGTTGACCGTGCCGGGGGCGACGAAGGGGGAGATCAGGAGCAGGCCGACGCGCCCTCCTCCACCATTCGGTTTGACCGGGCCCGGCGCTTCCGCGACGGCTTCGGGCGGCAGGTTGGGGTAGGCCGGGGCGACGCAGCAGGAGCTGGCGTCGGGCGTGGGGCCGGTCTGGCGGGCCAGGGCCGAGGTGATCGCGATCAGCCCGCCTTCCTTGTAGGCGGGGGAGGCCTCGATCGCCGGCACGACCCGGCGCAGCAGCTCTTCGGCGGCGAGCGGGCCGGTGGGCTTGCCCTCTTCGCAGGGCAGTTCGCCGCCGGCGTGGCAGGCGTTGGGGACGATGTAGGAGAGGGTCGGCGTCTTCGCCGCCGTTTTCAGGTCGGTCGCGAGCTGGTCGAAGCCGACGTCGCTCTTGGCGCAGTCTGGTTCTTCGAGCAGCGAGTGGAAGTAGACGAAGGGGTCGCGTGAGCCCTCCTCATGGGTGCAGGGGGCGATGCGGTCCTCGCTGTAGGCCTTCCAGGCCAGCTCTTTTTCGGCCAGCTGGCCCGGCAGCGTCGGCGTCTCCTTGGGGTAGACGCAGCCGTTGCCTTCGACCTGGCCGGTGACCGCGACGGGGGCGGGCACGATGTCGGCGTAGACGGGGCAGCCGGCGGCGGTTTCGAGGGTCGGACCCTGGCCGCTGAGCAGGGCGATCTGGTTGGCCAGGTCGCCTTTCGTCACCGCATAGTAGTTGGACAGCAGCTCGCCTTTGGCCGCCAGCGTCTGCGCCAGGTAGGGCGCCGGCGAGCCGGCGCCGAACGCTTCCTCGTAGCTGTTTTCGCCCAGCACGATCAGGAACACGTGTTTGACTTCCGGCAGCGTTTCTTCTTCTTCGAACAGTTCCGGCGGCAGCGGCGTCGCTTTGGGGGCTTCGGCCGGCGCTTCTTCGGGCACCGGCACCGGGGCGATCGGAACGCTGGAGGCAGCCGCGGGCACCGACGCCGGTTCGGGTGCCGGTTCGGGCGCGGCGCCGGCCGCTTCGACCGGGGCCTCGTCGGCGGCGGGGGCCGCCGCGGGGGCTTCGACCAGGATCGAGGTGAGGCCGGCGCTCTGGGCGACCTGGCTGGTCGCCGAGCCGAGCAGAACGCCGAGCGTGAGCATCCCCATCACCGCCACCGCCGCCGCCCAGGGCGAGGGCATGAAGCGGCACTCGAGGCAGAGGTCGCGCTTGCCGGAGGCCGGCCTGCCGCACTCCGAGCAGCGCTTGGACGCGGCCTGCTTAACAGGGGCCGCGGCTTGCTTCGAACTATCGCCATCGCTCGAGGTGGTCACGCTTTCGGTTCAAGTGTCACCTCGTACTGACACAGAGTTGTGAACATCCTGAGTTCCATTCGGCCGAATGGTGTGGGTGCTCTTCACAACTCTTAAACACCGGGCGCAGCCGGCCGGCCGAAGATGCGGCGGTGAACGATCAGTGCCCCTCCTGCGGCTCCCAGATGGCGACCGACCAGCGTTACTGCCTGGAATGCGGGCAGCGGCGCGGCGACCCCCGCCTGCCCTTCATGGACGCGGTTGTCTTCATGGAAGCCGTCAAGCAGCCCCGCGAGGCTGCCCCTCCCCCGGCGCCGCCGCGCGAGCAGCGCTCGCGGATGACCGCCAACGCCTCGCTGATCGCCGGGGTCGCAACCCTGGTGCTGGCGATCGGGGTCGGGGTGATGATCGGCCAGTCGGGCGACAACAGCGCCCCAGCGGCTTCGAGCGCCCCGCAGATCATCCGCGTCGGCGGCAGCGGCGGCGAAGAAGCCGCGACCGCCTCTGCCGCCAATAGCGGCGGCAGCGAAATCGGCGGCAAGAGCGGCAAGGGCAAGCAGGGCAAGGCGCCGGAGAAGGCGATCGACGCCAGCGGCACCTCCGAGGCCGCGGCGGAAGTCCTCAAACCGGCCGGCGACGTCAAACTGCCGCCGCCCACGGTGCAGCCGGGCGGCAAATGCGAAAGCGGCGCCTCCGGCTGCAAGGGCGGCGAATTCACCGGAGAATTCTTCGGCGAATGAAACTCGGGATCCCAGGTCGCGAGGCGGCGCCGGCGGCGCCCCGCCAGGCCCCGGTCGCCACCCAGGCGGCCAGCTCGGCCTACGGGCAGGAGTTCATCGTCGACCTGCAGCGCCGCCGCGACCAGCTCGTCGCGCGGGTGGCGGAGCTGCAGTGGGACCTCGGCGGCCTCGCCTACGAGATGGCGACCCGCAACCGGATCAAGCCCGAGGTCCTGAGCAAGCGGGCGGCGAGCCTGCAGGACGCCGACGCCGAACTCGGCGAGGTCGAACGGATCCTGCGCATGGACGAGACCGCCACCGCCGGCTCCTGCGCCTCCTGCGGCGCCCCGCACAGCAGCGGCGCCACCTTCTGCTGGCAGTGCGGCAGATCGCTGCTGCCGCAGGTCTCCGGCGACGTGATCCTGCGCAGCTAGCCGCTGACGCGCCCGGCTCAGCCGAAGCGGCCGTTGACGTAGTCGCGCGTGCGGGGATCGCGCGGCTGGCCGAAGATCGTCGTCGTCTCGTCGAACTCGATCAGGGTGCCGGTCGGCTTGGCGCCGCTGGTCTCGAGGCTGAAGAAGGCGGTGCGGTCGGCGACCCGGGCCGCCTGCTGCATGTTGTGGGTGACGATGACGATCGTGAAGCGGCCTTTGAGGCTGTGCATCAGCTCCTCGATCGCGCCGGTGGCGATCGGGTCGAGCGCCGAGGCGGGCTCGTCGAGCAGCAGCACGTCGGGCTCGATCGCGATCGCGCGGGCGATGCAGAGCCGCTGCTGCTGGCCGCCGGAGAGCCCGAGGGCGCTGTCCTTGAGCCGGTCCTTGACCTCGTCCCAGAGGGCGGCCCCGCGCAGCGCTTTCTCGACCCGCTCGTCGAGGCCCGCCTTGAGCCCGAGGTTGCGCGGCGCCCAGGCGACGTTGTCGTAGATCGACTTCGGGAAGGGGTTCGGTTTCTGGAAGACCATGCCGATCCGCCGCCGCACCTCGACCTGGTCGACGTCGCCGCCGTAGAGGTCGTGGCCGTGGTAGCGGATCTGCCCCTCGATGCGGAAGCCGCCGACCGAGTCGTTCATGCGGTTGAGGCTGCGCAGGAAGGTCGTCTTGCCGCAGCCCGAGGGGCCGATCAGGGCGGTGATCTGGCCGCGGCGGATCCGCAGCGAGACCGCGGTCAGCGCCTGCTTGGCGCCGTAGAAGACGGAGACGTCCTCGGCCTCGAAGACCACCTCGGGCGCGAGGCGCAGCTCCCCCCCGCCGCTCGTCGTCGCCAGGCCCGCCGGCGGCGGCGCCTCGCCGCGCAGGCGCACCCGCGGCGGCACCGCGGCCGCGGCCGGGTCGAAGTCGAGGCCCTCGATCTGCTCGAAGTCGCTCACGCGGCGAGCTTCCGTTTGCTGCGGGCGAGTAGGGCCCGGGCGCCGAGGCTGGCGAAGAGGATGAACGAGATCAGGATCAGCGAGAGGCCCCAGGCTTCGGCGAACCCGGTCGGGTTCGCTTCTTCGGAGAGGGTGTAGATCCGCACCGGCACGTTCGGCAGCGCTTCCAGCGGGTTCAGCGAGTAGCGGCCGGGGTCGAAGACCGAGGTGGCGAAGATCAGCGGCGCGGTCTCGCCGGCCGCGCGGGCGACCGAGAGGACGGTCGCGGTGACGATCCCTCCGAGGGCGCTGGGCAGGACGATCCCCAGCACCGCGCGCCAGCGGCTGACGCCGAGCGCGTCGGCGGCTTCGCGCAGGCTGCCGGGGACGAGCAGCAGCACCTCCTGGCTGCCGCGGGCGATCAGCGGCACCTCGATGATCGCCAGGGCGACCGCGGCCGCGAGGCCGGACTGCTTGTTCTGCGGGTTGACCATCAGGCCGAAGACGAAGAGGCCGATGATGATCGACGGCAGCCCGTTCATCAGGTCCATCGTCAGCCGGATCAGGTGGGTCGCCCGCGGCCCGGCGAACTCGGTCAAGAAGAGGGCGACGAGGACCCCGACCGGCATCGCGATCAGGGTGGCGATGGCGACGATGATCGCGGTGCCGACCAGCTCCGGGCCGATCCCCGCCGGCGCCCCCTGGACCAGGAAGTCGAAGCTGAGCGCGCTGGCGCCGCGGGAGACGACCGTGTAGATCACGATCCCCAGCACCGCCACCGCGAACACAGCCGCCGCGGTCGCGCCGTATTCGGCGATGCGGCTGTAGACCCGGCGCCGGCGCAGGTTGCCGCTCGGGGTCAGCGGCGCCGTCGGGTCGAAGCCGGGCTCGCCGCTCATCGCGCCGTCGCCCCCCGGTAGCTGAAGCGCCGGCCGATCCACTGCGCGATCAGGTTCGAGGCCAGCCCGATGACCAGCAGGATCGCCCCGAGGTAGAAGAGCGAGGCTTTGTGCATCTCCGTCAGCGCGCCCGGGAATTGGTTGGCGATCCGCGCCGCCAGCGTGTCGCCGGTTTTGAACAGCGAAGCCTGGATTTCGGAGCCGGCGCCGATCACCTGGGCGACGGCGATCGCCTCGCCCAGCGCCCGTCCCAGCCCCAGCAGGCAGGCGGCGATCACGCCGGACCCGGTCGAGGGCAGCACGACCCCGCGGATCACCTCCCAGCGGGTGGCGCCGAGGGCGCTGGCCCCCTCCTGGAGGTCGCGGGGGACGGCGGAGAAGAGGTCGCGCGAGATCGAGGCGATGATCGGGATCACCATGATCGTCAGGATCAGGCTGGCGGTGAAGATGCTCGACCCGGTCGTTTCCGGGGCGCCGAAGATCGGGACGAAGCCGACGGTGCTGTGCAGCCAGGGCTCGAACGTCTTCTGCACGAAGGGAGCGAGGACCAGGATCCCCCAGAAGCCGAGGATGACGCTGGGGATCGCGGCCAGCATCTCGACCAGCGGTGCT
Source organism: Solirubrobacterales bacterium (assembly GCA_035995325.1). Classification (GTDB taxonomy): domain Bacteria; phylum Actinomycetota; class Thermoleophilia; order Solirubrobacterales; family 70-9; genus VAYN01. Next base: position 6,029 of record DASYKN010000014.1, on the reverse strand, counting down.
ACCACGCTGCGCACACCCGAGCGCGCGAGCAGGCTGAGGTAGAGCCCGATCGAGATCGCGATCGGCGCCCCCAGCAGCAGCGCCGCGAAGGAGCTGACGGCGGTGCCGAAGATCAACGAGCCGGCGCCGAATTCGCCGAAGTTCGGCTGCCAGGCGGTCTCGGTGAGGAAGCCGAGCCCGAACTTCGAGATCGCCGGCGAGGCGCCGTGGAAGACCTGGTAGGCGATCAGGACGATGGTCAGCGCGGCGAGCAGGGCGGCGAGGACGCAGACGCCGTAGAGGACCCTGTCGCCGAGCCGGTCGAGCTGCTTGCGCCGCCGGGCCGAGCGGGTGTGGGCGCTGGGCGCGCCAGCGAGGGCCGGCGTTCTGGCGGCGGTGGTCATCGGCCGCAGCGTAGTGAAGAGAACACACCTATTTGTTACGAACTTTCACACTTCTTGTCACATTTTTGTAACACACACCTTTCACGAGATTGAAACATGTGTGCGATACCGCGCCCCGATGCTATGCCGCGCCCGGGCTGCAACCTTGCGCCCGTCAGAGACACGAAACAAGTCGAAAGGAATTCTCTTGAATCGCATCAGGTTGCTTGGGGTGGCCCTTGGGGCCGTCTTGGTCATGGCGTCGGGTGTGGCCAGCGCCTCCGCCGCCGGCCTAACCGGAGCCGGGTCGACGCTGGTCGCGCCGCTCATGGCCAACTGGATCAACGGCTTCGAAATCAAAGAAGGCATCCCGGTCAAATACGGCGCCGTCGGCTCTGGGGCCGGAATCTCCCAGATCACCGCCCGCACCGTGGACTTCGGCGCCTCCGACGCGCCGCTGACGCCGCAGCAGGCCTCTGCCTGCAACGGCTGCGTCCAGGTCCCCTGGGCCCTCTCGGCCACGGGCCTCGGCTTCAACATCCCCGGGGTGAAGAAACTCAACCTCACCGGCAGCATCCTCGCCGGGATCTACTTCGGCAAGGTCACCAACTGGAACGACCCGAAGATCAAGCAGGTCAACCCGAAGGCGAAGCTGCCGAACCTGACCATCACCCCGGTCTTCCGCAGCGACGGCTCCGGTGACACCTACACCTTCACCAACTACCTCTCGAAAATCAGCCCCGCCTGGAAGAACGAAGTCGGTTACGCGACCACGGTCGGGTTCAAGGCCGGAGTCGGCGCCAAAGGCAACTCGGGCATCACCGCCACGGTCGTGAAAACGCCGGGCGCGATCGGCTACATCTCGGCCTCCTACCTGATCGCCGCCGGCCTCGGTGCCGTCGCCGTCCAGAACAAGGCCGGCAACTACGAGGTGCCGAACCTGAAAAACATCGAAAGCGCGGCGTCGGTCGTCAAGAGCGTGCCGTCGAGCAACGAGATCAACATCACCAACCCGCCGGCGAGCGCGTCGACGGCCTACCCGATCTCGACCTTCACCTACGCCGTGGTTCCGCACGACGCCCCGCAGAAGGGCTTCCTGCAGCAGTTCCTCACCTACGCCATCACCAAGGGCCAGGCCTACGGAGCAGCGCTTGACTTCGCGCCGCTGCCCAAGGTCGTCCTCAGCGCCGCGAAAAAGAGCATCGGCTCGCTCTAAGCGGTTCCCGTGTTGCCTGCCGCCTAGGCGAAAGCCTGGGCGGCACGGCGGCGCAGGTCGGCATTGAGCATGCCGGTCACCTGGCTGGGCTTCTCCCCAGCGGAGGGCACCGCGGCGCCGATCAGGCCGGCGGCGCGGAAGCCGTAGAGCGGGGCGACGAAGCCAAGCTCGCGGATCTTGCGGACCAGCCGTACCGCGTCCTGGGTCTCGGCCCCGGGGCCGCAGAGGACGATCGCGGTCGGGTCGAGAGCGCCGAGCGCGCGCTCGAGGCGCTGGTCGCCCAGCTCGTTGGAGAGGACGAGGACGCGGAAGCCGGCGCGGCGCAGGGCGAGGTCGAGGGCCTGGGTGTGGACCTCCTCGGCGTCCTGGCCATGGCTGGAGTCGAGCAGCAGGATCCCGGCCGGGCGCGAGGCGGCGGCGGCAAGACGGCGGGCGCCGTGCAGCCAGCCGGTCGCCCAGCGCGCCGCGAATTCCAGCTCGGCCTCGCGGCCGGAGTCGGCGGCAAGCTCGTCGATCGCCGGCAGCAGCAGCTCCTCGACCGTGCGCTCGAGCGGGCGCAGCGCCAGGCTCTCCTCGATCGCGCGGTCGGCGGCGCTCTCGTCGAAGCTCTCGAAGGCGGCGAGCATGCTGCCGCCGCTGGCCGGAGCCGACTGGCGCTGGCGGGCAAGCTCGATCGCGGAGGAGATGTTGCCGGTCTGGGCGAGCGCGTCGCGCAGGGTCTGCAGCTCGATCAGCTCGTAGTTGCGGTGGTTGCCGACGGTGCGCTTCGGCGTCGGGTAGCCGTAACGGCGCTCCCAGCTGCGCAAGGTGTTCGGGCTGACGCCGAGGACTTCGGCAGCGGCATTGGTTCGGATTCCCGGCATCTGCGGGGCATTCTGGCACCGCAATCGCGGGTTTACATCAGTTATGGACGGATTTACGGAATCTGTCAGCGATCTTGCAAGGCGCCGAGGCCGACCGGCTGGCCCACCGCCCGCGCCCGCCACATCGCCGCGTCGGCCTTGTGCAGCAGCAACTCGACATCGGCGCCATGCTCCGGGCAGGCGACGACGCCGGCCGAAACGGCGATCCGCAGCCCCCCCGCCCGCTCCAGTTCCTCGAGCTGGCCGAGCAGCCGCTCGGCCATCTGCACAGCTTCGACGGTGCGCAGGTTCGGAGCCAGCACGCAGATCGCGTCCTCCTCGAGCTGGAAGGCCTCGTCGACGAGGCGGATGCTGTCGCGCAGCGCCGCCCCGACCACCGCCATTACCGTCTCCTGGCCGCCGCCGGCGGCGCCGTTGCGCGTCCCCGGCCCGGAGGCGTCGAAGACCGCGAGCGCGAAGGGGTGCCCGTAGCGGCGGTTGGTCTCGGCCATCTGGTCGAGACGGCGGCGCATCTGCCCGGGCCGGTAGAGGCTCGACAGCTCGGGAGGGTGCGCGGGCTCGGGCTCCGGGGGCGCCTCGGCAGCCGCCTGTTGGGGCGCTTCGGCAGCCTCGGCTTCGTTGGCCGCCTGCTCGTAGGCGGCGTCGACCGCGGTCGCGGTGACCGCGCCGAAGTCCGCCGCCAGTCGCTCAGCGGCGGCGGCGAACTGCTCGGGCGCCTCGCCGTCCAGTTCTTGGCGCAGCTTGGCCAGCAGCGAGGCCTGCAGGGCCGAGACCTCGCGCGCGAGCCGGCCGGCCGGCGAGCCACCCTCGGAGCCGTTGCCTGAGTTGGAGTGGGCCGCCACGCGCTGACTTTGCCGCAAGGAACGGACGCCGGCAAGGCAAAAACCCGCTATTTGCGGGCAGATGGTCGTCCAGGACAGATATCCAATTTGCGGGGTTAATCGAGACTGCGGCGGCCCGCCAGGGCCTTGCCGAGCGTGACCTCGTCGGCGTGCTCGAGGTCGGCCCCGACCGGCAGGCCGCTGGCCAGGCGGGTCACGGCGACCTGGCCGCGCAGCGCGTCGGCGATGTGGAGGGCGGTCGCTTCGCCGGTCGTGGTCGGGTTGGTGGCGAGGACGACCTCGCTGATGCCGCCGCGGCCGACCCGGGCCAGCAGCTCGGAGATCTTCAGGTCCTCGGCGTCGACGCCGTCGATCGGCGAGAGCGCGCCCCCGAGCACGTGGTAGAGGCCGCGGTATTCGTGCGTGCGCTCGATCGGGATCACGTCGGCGGGCTCCTCGACCACGCAGATCAACGCCCGGTCGCGGTTGTGGTCGGCGCAGATCCGGCAGAGCGGGCCCTCGGCGAGGTTGAAGCACTCCTCGCAGAGGCCGACCTTCTCCTTCACTTCGCGGATCGCGTCGCCGAGCGCGAAGGCCTCTTCGTCCGGCGCCCGCAGCAGATGGAAGGCGAGCCGCTGGGCGGTCCGCTGACCGATCCCCGGCAGGCGCGAGAGCTCGGCGACGAGGCGCGCAAGCGGGGCCGGGCCCTCCGTGCTCACATTCCCGGCAGGCCGCCAAGGCCGCCGGTGATGCCGCCCATTTTCGAGCTGGCCAGCTCCTGCGCGGCGCGCAGGCCCTCGTTGACCGCGGCCTGAACCATCTCGGCCAGCATCTCGGCCTCCTCGGGGTCAACCGCTTCGGGGTCGATCGAGATCTCGCGCAGAGTCAGATCGCCGCCAAATTTCACCTTGACCATGCCGCCACCGGCGCTGGCCTCGACCGTCTCGTCTTTGAGCTGCTCTTGCGCCTGCAGCATCTGGTCCTGCATCTGCTGCGCCTGTTTCATCAGCGCGTTCACGTCGAACCCACCGGGACCGCCTCCGCGTGCCACCTAACTGACCTCCTCCGCGTCGAACTCGCTCTTCAGCCGCTCCAGCAGCTCTTGCTCGTCAAGTGCCTCGTCCTTCGCCTCCGGCGCGGGCGCCCGCGCCTCTACCGGCGCCTCACTCTCACCATCGAGCAGGACGTAAGTCGGTTTCAAGCTCTGCCCGGTGACGGTCGCCAGCGATTCGGCGACCCGCTCGCGATTCTCCGGCGTCTCGGCCTTGCGCTTGTTGAAGGTGGCGGCGGCAGGGAAGCTGACCTCGACGGTGTCGCCCTCCAAGCCAACGGGGCGGGCGTCCTCGAAGAACGCCGCCAGCGCCGGGGCGGCGGTCGCCAGCTGATCCAGGACCGCGGGCCAGACCTGCTTCAACTTCTCAAGGTCGAGGTCGCCCTGGCCCGCGGGTCCTGTCGCGGCGGCATCCCCCACGGTGCTCGGCTGCTCCGCAGCCTCCGCGCCGCGGGGGACCCCCGCCCCCGCGCCACCCGCGGGAGGGGTGTCTTCGTCAGATGCTGAGGGCTCTGATGCCGGGAGGGGATCCGTCGGCGGGGCGCCTTCGTTAGATGCCGAGGGCTCTGGTGTTGGCGGCGGGGGTACGGAATCTTCAGCAACCGTCTGCGGCTCGTCGGGTGAGCTGGTCGGTGCTTCGCTCGCGGGTTCGGGATCGTCGGCCGACGACGCTTCTGCCGCGGGTGGCGGGGTAGGGGGGGCCACCCCCGAGGAAGCTTTAGCTACCGCAGGGGGTGGGGGGTCCCCTGCCCCGACAGGACCCGCGGCCGAACCGCCCCCGTCCCGCAGCCGTCCCTCCAACCGCTCAATCCTCCGCAGCAGTCCCTCCGTCGACGGGTCCAGATCCGGGCGCGCCGCTTTCAGCAGCGCGATCTCCACGGCCATCCGCGCGTCATCGCCCTCGCGAACAGCGGTCAGCGCCGTCGCCAGCTCGTCGATCGTGCGGATCAGAGAGGCGGTACCCACCGCCGCCGCCTGGCTCTGCAGCCGGGCGGAGTCGGTCGCGGTGACCACGAAGGAGGTCGGCACCTCGCCGGTCGTCTGGGTGACGAGGAGGAAGCGCAGGTGGGCGAGCAGGTCGCGGGCGAACTGGGAGGGGTCACGGCCGGAGCGGGCCATCTTCTCGACCCCGAGCAGGACCGCTTTCGGGTCTTCGGCGACGACCGCGTCGACGGCCTCGAAGAGCAGCTCGGCGTCGGCGGCTCCCAGCATCTCCAGCACCTCGTCGAGGCCGACCTCGTTGCCGCCGAAGGCGACCAGCTGGTCGAGCGTGCCGAGGGCGTCGCGGAAGCTGCCCGAGGCCGAGCGGGCGATCATCGCCACCGCGCCGGCGTCGACCGTTATCGACTCCTCGGCGGCGACCCGGTTCAGCACCTCGGAGATCTGCTCCAGCGAGGGGCGCTGGAAGTCGAAGCGCTGGCAGCGGTCGGCGATCGTCGCCATCACCTTGTGCGACTCGGTGGTGGCGAGGACGAAGACGGTTTTCGGCGGCGGCTCCTCCAGCGTCTTCAGGAAGGCGTTCCAGGCCTCTTTGGTCAGCATGTGCGCCTCGTCGAGGATGTAGACCTTCCAGTGGCCGCCGGCCGGCGCGTAGGCGACCCGCTCGCGCAGGTCGCGGACGTCGTCGACGGAGCGGTTGGAGGCGGCGTCCATCTCGATCACGTCGATCGAGGTGCCCGCGGCGATCGTCACGCAGGACTCGCATTCCCCGCAGGG
>DASYKN010000013.1:0-7175 GCA_035995325.1 Solirubrobacterales bacterium | reverse complement strand
TAGTGCTCCTGCCTCGATCGGGTCACCGAGCACAGTTCCGGTGCCGTGGGCCTCTACTGCGTCTACCTCTGAGGGAGCGAGGCCGGCGTTTGCAAGTGCTTGGCGGATCACCCTTTCCTGGGATGGGCCGTTGGGGGCGGTCAGTCCGTTTGAGGCACCGTCTTGGTTGGTGGCCGAGCCGCGGATCGTGGCGAGGATCTTGTGGTTGTTTTCTCTTGCCTTGGAGAGGGGCTCGAGGAGCAAGAGGCCTACGCCCTCGGAAAGAGCGATGCCATCGGCGCCGGCTGCGAAGGCCCTGCACCTACCCCCAGGAGAGAGCCCACCCTGGCGGCTCATCTCGACGAAGACGCCTGGCATCGAGAGCACGGTGGTCCCCCCGGCAAGCGCCAGATCGCACTCGCCGGCGCGCAATGCCTGCGCTGCCAGGTGCATCGCCACGAGCGATGAGGAGCAGGCGGTGTCGATCGTCACCGCCGGTCCCTCGAGGCCGAGCGCATAGGCGATGCGGCCGGAGACCACGCTGCCGGCGACGCCCGTGGTGAAGTAGCCCTGCAGCTCGGTGGGGATCGAGTCGGCGCCACCGGCGATGGCGTAGTCCTGGTACATCGCCCCAACGAAGGTCCCGGTCTTGCTGCCGTGCAGCGAGTCGGGGTCGATGCCGGCGCCCTCGAGGGTCTCCCACATAACTTCCATCAACAGCCGCTGCTGGGGATCCATCGCCAGGGCCTCACGTGGGCCGACGCCGAAGAAGGCCGGGTCGAACTCCGCCGCGTCCTCGATGAAGCCGCCTTCGCGCGCGTAGCTGGTGCCGGGGTGCTCGGGATCGGGGTCGTAGAGGCGGTCCAGGTCCCATCCCCTGTCCCCGGGCAGCGCGCCGATCGCGTCGGAGCCGGTGGCGACCAGTTCCCAGAGGTCCCGCGGCGAGGCGACGCCACCGGGGAAGCGGCAGCCCATGCCGACGATCGCGATCGGCTCCTCGGCCTGGCGCTCCAGATCCTGCAGGCGGCCACGGGCTTCCTGCAGGTTCGCCGTGACCCGCTTCAGGTAGCCGAGCAGCTCCTGCTGGTCAGGCATTTGAACCGACTCCCCCCGCATCGTCGAGCTCGTCGATCAGGCCGATGATCTCCTCGGCGCTCGCCGCCTCGATGCGCTCCAGCGTCGCCGCCTCGTCGTCATCCCGCTCGGGGCCCAGCCGGCGGGCGAGCGCCTGCAGCCGGCGGGCGACCTCGGGGGCGCGCTCGCCGTCCTCATCGAGGGAACCCAGCGTCGACTCGAGGCGATCGAGCAGCTCCTCGACCTCGCTCTTTCCCGCCGTGCCGTCGCCAAGCACCTGCGAGCCGAGGTACTCGGCCAGCGCTGCCGGAGTCGGGTGGTCGAAGACGATCGTCGGCTGCAGCCGCGCACCGGTCACCTGGGTCAGCCGGTTGCGCAGCTCGACCGCGCCGAGCGAGTCAAAGCCCATCTCGGCGAAGGCTTGCCGGGGGTCCACCGCCGTCGCCGAGGGATGGCCCAGCACGGCCGCGACCTGAGCGCGCACCGTCTCAAGCACGATCTCCCCTCGCTCCTCCCCCGATGCCCGTTCGAGGCGCCGCACCAACGAGGCCCCTTCGTCGCGCAGGCGGGCGGGAGCCGGGGCCAGGCCGCGCAGGACCGGCGGCAGCAGCCCCGCCGTCGCCAGTGAGCGCAGCGCCGCCAGGTCGAAGCCGGCCGGCACCAGCAGCGGCTCCTCGCTCGCCAGGGCGTGGTCGAACAAGCCGAGCGCCCGCTCGTCGCCGAGGTCGAGCAGACCCGAGCGACGCAGGCGGCTCAGATCGGCCTCGCCGAGATCGGCGGTAGCGCCGCTGGCCTGCGACCAAAGGCCCCAGGCAAGGGACGTGCCGGTCAGACCTTGAGCCCTGCGCCCCTGCGCGAGCGCGTCGAGGAAGACGTTGGCGGCGGCGTAGTTCGCCTGCGCTTGGCCGCCGAGCGTTCCCGAGGCGGAGGAGAAGAGGACGAACCGTGACAGGGGGAGATCGGCGGTCAGCTCGTGCAGGTGCCAGGCGCCGGCCACCTTCGGCGCCATCACCGCCCGCAACCGCTTCGGGTCGAGCGCCTCGAAGACGCCGTCGTCGACCGTTCCGGCGGTGTGGAAGACCGCGGTCAGCGGGTGCTCGACGGGGATCGAGTCGATCAGGGCGGCGACGCTCTCGCGGTCGGCGACATCGCATGCGGCGATCTCCACCTCCGCCCCCAGCCCCTCGAGCTCGGCCCGCAGGTCCCCCGCCCCCTCGGCCTCGGCACCGGACCGGCTCGCCAACAAGAGACGCTTGGCGCCATGAGCATCGACCAAGCGCCGGGCGACCTTGGCCCCGATCCCGCCGGTGCCGCCGGTGACCAGCACGGTCCCCTCGGGGTCGAGTGCCGGCGGGGCGCCCTCGGCCTCCGCGTCTGCCTCGACCCGGACGAGCCGCGGCACCAGGGCTTTGCCCTCACGCAGCGCCACCTGCGTCTCCTCGTGGCCGCGGATCACCCCCTCGAGGCGCTCGCGTGAGCGAGGGTCCTCGTCGAGGTCGACCAGCAGGAAACGGTCCGGCAGCTCGGACTGGGCAGAACGCAGTAGACCCCAGACCGCGGCGGCGCGCAGGTCGGGCTCCTCGCCTGGGGTGGCGGCGACGGCTCCGTGGGTTACCACCGCCAGCCGCCCCTCGGCGAGGCTCTCGTCGGCGAGCCACTCCTGCACCGCGGCGAGCGCCTGCTCGGCGCTGGCCGCAGCCAGCGCCGGCAGGTCGTCGCCGTCGCCCGTCTCGACGAAAGTGATGCGTGCCGGCTCCTCACCCTCCGCCGTCGCCGGCTCACCCGTGGGGACCCACTCCAGCTTGTACATCGGGTCGGGGGCGGTCCGCATCGCCCGCAGGCGCGCCGGGTCGACCGGGCGCGCGGAGATCCCGGCGACGCTCAGCGCCGGCTCGCCGGCGGCGGTGACGGCGTCGATCTGCAACAGACCGCCCTCCACTCCCGCCCGGACGCGCAGCGAGCTCGCGCCTGCCTCGCCAAGGCACACCCCCTGCCAGGAGAACGGCAACCCGATCTCCTCGCGGCCGTCGAGGAACACGGTGTGCAGCGCCGCGTCAAAGAGCGCCGGGTGGATTCCCCACGCCCCCTCCGCCGCGGCCTGCTCGGGGTCGAGCTCGACCTCGGCGAAGATCTCCTCGCCGCTGCGCCAGGCGGCCCGCAGACCTTGGAAGGCGGCGCCATAGGAGAAGCCGAGCTCGGCGGCCCGGGTGTAGAGGTCCTCCACGGGCAGCGCCGCGGCGGCGGATGGCGGCCAGCTCTGTGGCGTCCATGCGGGCGCGCCTCCCGTCGAGAGGCTGCCGGTGGCATGCCGTGCCCAGGTCCGACCCGGATCCTCCGGGTCGTCGGGGCGCGAGTGGATCGCGATGCTGCGCCGCCCATCTGCATCGGCGGGGCCGACAGCGACCTGCAGCCGCACGGCGCCGCGCTCGGGCAGCAGCAGGGGCGTCTCCAGGGTCAGCTCCTCGACCGCCTCACAACCGCACTCCCGCCCAGCCCGCAACGCCAGCTCGACGAAGGCGGTCCCCGGCAGCAGGATCACGTCCATGAAGCCGTGGTCGGCGAGCCACGGATGCGTCTGCAGGGAAAGGCGCGCGGTAAAGAGCCAGCCCTCCTCGCCGGGCGTTTCGATTGCCGCGCTGAGCAGCGGGTGCTCAACCGGCGCCTGCCCGGCGGCGGCGATCCCGTCGGCCCCTGCGCCGGCTTCAAGCCAGAAGCGGCGGCGCTGGAAGGGGTAGGTGGGCAGCTCGGCGTGCTCGCGTCCACCGCCGCCCGAGAGAGCGCTCCAATCGACGCCGGCGCCGTGGACCTCGGCTTCTGCCAGCGAGGTCAGGAAGCGCCGCGGGCCGCCGTCGTCGCGCCGCAGCGAGCCGACCACGGCGTACTCCTCGCACTCGCCGTCGGCGAGCGAATCGATCGTCTCCCCGAGGGCGCCGGCGAGCACCGGGTGGGCGCTGATCTCGACGAAGGAGCGACAGCCATAGGCGGCCAGCGTGCGGGTCGTCTGCTCGAATCGGACCGGCTCGCGCAGATTGGCGAACCAGTACTCGGCGTCGAGCGGGCGCGTCGTCATCTCGCCGCTGACGCTCGAGCAGAAGGGCACCTTGGGCGGGCGTGGCGAGAGGTCTCCCAGGGCGTCGATCACCTCGTCGCGCAGGGCGTCTACGTAGCTCGAGTGCGAGGGGATGGTCGCCGGAATCTCGCGCGCCTGAAAGCCCTTCTCCTCGCAATGGGCGAGCAGGCCGGGGATCGAGTCGCGATCGCTGGCGAGCACCACCGAGGAAGGACTGTTGACAGCCGCCAGCTCGACCCTGCCGCCGAAGGCGCCAAGCCACTCGGCGACCGCATCGGGCCCGGCCGAGACCGAGACCATCGCCCCGGCCCCAGCCAGCTTCGAGATCAGCTCGCTGCGCAGCACGGTCAGCGCCGCGGCGTCCTCGAGGCTGAGGGCACCGGCGACGTGCGCGGCGGCGATCTCACCCTGGGAGTGGCCCATCACCGCGTCGGGCTCGACCCCGGCGGCGCGCCAGAGCGCCGCCAGCGAGACGGCGGCGGCGAAGAGCAACGGCTGCACCACCTCGATCCGCTCCAGCGAGGGAGCGTCCGGCGCCTCCCGCACGACGTCCTCCAGCGACCAATCGAGGTGGGCGGAGAGTGCCCGGTCGCAGGCCCGGAAGCTCTCGGCGAAGAGGGGTGCCGCGTCGAGCAGCTCCGCGCCCATCCCCTGCCACTGGGAGCCCTGGCCGGAGAAGACGAAGGCGACCTTGCCGCCACCTGCCCGGCCCTGGATCAGCCCGGCCGCGGGCCGGCCCTCCTCCAGGGCGGCCAGCCCCTCCAACAGCTCCTCGCGATCGACGCCAAGCGCGACAGCCCGCCGCTCGAGCCGGGCCCTGCCTGCGACGAGGGTGTGGGCGACGTCGGCGGGGACGAGGTCGGGGTCGCCGAGGAGCCGGGCGCGCAGGCGCGCCGCCCCCGCCGCCAGGGCCCGAGGGTCGCGGGCGGAGAGCGGCAGGGCGACGACGTCGGTCTCGATGCCCCCTCCCCCCTCGCTTGCGCCGCCGCCCTTCCAGCTGCCGTCCGCCGGGCCCTCCTCGAGGATCAGGTGCGCGTTGGTGCCGCTGACGCCGAAGGAGGAGACCGCCGCCCGGCGCGGTCGCTGCGAGCGCAGCCAGGGGACGGGCTCGTGCAGCAGCTCAACCTTCCCGGCCGACCACTCGACGTTGGGCGAGGGCGCGTCGAGGTGAAGCGAGCGCGGCAGCTTGCCGTTCCGCATCGCCATCGTCATCTTGATCACGCCGGCGATGCCAGCTGCCCCCTGGGTGTGGCCGAGGTTCGACTTGATCGATCCCAGGCGCAGGGGCTCGTCCCTGTCCTGGCCGTAGGTGGCGAGCAGCGCCTGGGCCTCGATCGGGTCGCCGAGGACGGTGCCGGTGCCGTGGGCCTCGACGGCGTCGACGTCGGCGGGACTAAGGCCGGCGCTTGCCAGTGCCTGGCGGATCACCCTTTCCTGGGAGGGCCCGTTGGGGGCGGTGAGGCCATTTGAGGCGCCGTCTTGGTTGACCGCGCCGCCACGGACCGTGGCCAGGACCCGGTGCCCGAGCCGGCGCGCGGTCGAGAGCCGCTCGAGCAGCAGCACGCCCGCCCCCTCGGAGAAGCCGGTGCCGTCGGCGGCGGCGGCGAAGGGCTTGCAGCGCCCGCTCGGCGAGAGCGCCCCCTGCCGGCTGAACTCGATGAATACCTCCGGTCCCGACAGCACGGTCACCCCGGCGGCGAGGGCGAGCGAGCATTCGTCCTGGCGCAGCGCCTGGCAGGCAAGGTGGATGGCGACCAGCGAGGAGGAGCAGGCGGTGTCCACCGAGACCGCCGGCCCCTCGAGCCCGAGCACGTAGGCGAGGCGGCCGGAGAGGACGCTGGCCGCGCTACCGGTGCCGAGATAGCCTTCGACGCTCTCCGGGACCGACCCCAGGGGCATCACCCCGTAGTGGTGGTACATGACGCCGGCGAAGACCCCAGTGCGCGTGCCCCGGGCCTGGGTGGGATCGATCGCGGCGTGCTCGAAGGCCTCCCAGGCGGTTTCCAGCAGCAGGCGCTGCTGCGGGTCCATCGCCCGCGCCTCGCGCGGGCTGATGCCGAAGAACTCGGGGTCGAACTCGGCGGCGTCGTAGAGGAAGCCGCCTTCGTTCGCGTAACTAGTCCCCCGCCGCTCGCGCCCGGGGTCATAGAGACGGTCGATGTCCCAGCCGCGGTCTTCGGGGAAGTGGCCGATCGGGTCGCCGTCCTCGGTGAGGAGGTCCCAGAGATCGTCGGGCGAGGCGACGCCGCCGGGGAAGCGGCAGCCGATGCCGACGATCGCGATCGGCTCGCTGTAACGCTCACCCTCCTCGCGTCGCTCGTTCGCCTTGAGCGACTCGTGCACGGCCTCGACCGGGGGGCCGGCGAGATCGCGGCCCTCGGAACGCTCGCCGGCTTGCCGGACCGAGCCCATAAGCGCCTCCCAGACGTACTCCGCCAGCGCCGCGGGGGTCGGGTAGTCGAAGACCGCGGTCGCGGACAGTGGCAGCCCGGTGGCGGCGCGCAACCGGTTGCGGAACTCGACCGCACCGAGCGAGTCGAAGCCGAGGTCGAGGAAGTTCCGCTCGGCATCGATCGCGGCGGGTGAGGAGTGGCCGAGCACGACCGCGGCCTGCTGGCGGACGAGATCGACGACGATGCTCTGCTGCTGCTTCGGCGGCAGGCCACGAAGCTGGCGCTTCAGCGAGGCGCCGCTCTGCCTGCGCCCGGTCGTCCCCGCGAGGTCGCGCAGGAGGGGTGAGAGGACGCCCGCTTCACGGGCCTCGCGCAGCCCTCGCCGCTCGATCGGGACCGCTGCCAAAAGCGGCTGGGCGGAGGCGAGCGATGCGCTGAGCAGCTCCAGCCCCTGCTCGGTGGCGATCGGCGGCATGCCGAGCCGCCGCATGCGAGCGAGGTCGGCCTCGCCGACGTGGGCGGTCAGCTCGCTCTGCTCGGCCCATAGGCCCCAGGCGATCGAGGTTGCTGGTAGCCCTTGGGCAACTCTGCTTTGAGCCAGGGCATCGCAAAAGGCATTGGCGGCTGCGTAGTTGCCCTGTCCCGGTGCCCCCAGTACT
>DASYKN010000012.1:0-20495 GCA_035995325.1 Solirubrobacterales bacterium | reverse complement strand
CCAGCACGCCGACCAGCTCCGGGCCGCCTTCCTTGACGATCCGGCCCTCGAACATGACGTGGACGAAGTCGGGTTTGACCATGTGCAGGATGCGCTGGTAGTGGGTGATGATGAGGACGCCCATGTCGGGGCCGGCGAACTTGTTGACGCCGTCGGCGACGACCCGCAGGGCGTCGATGTCGAGGCCGGAGTCGGTCTCGTCGAGGACCGCGATCTCCGGCTTCAGCAGGGCCAGCTGCAGCAGCTCCATCCGCTTCTTCTCGCCGCCGGAGAAGCCGTCGTTGAGGTAGCGGCTGGAGAAGTCTTTGGGGATGTTGGCCAGCGCCATCGCCTCCTGGGCGGTTTTGGCGAAGTCTTTGATCTTGATCTGGTCTTCGCCGCGTGCCTCGCGCTGGGCGTTGATGATCATCCGCAGGAACTTGCTGACCGAGACGCCGGGGATCGCGACCGGGTACTGGAAGGCCATGAAGAGGCCGGCCTGCGAGCGCACGTCGGGGTCGGCCTCGGTGATGTCCTCGCCTTTGAAGGTGATCGAACCCTCGGTTACTTCCAGCGCCGGGTGGCCCATGATCGCGTTGGAGAGGGTCGACTTGCCGGAGCCGTTGGGCCCCATCAGCGCGTGGACCTTGCCCTTCTCGACGTCGAGGTCGATGCCCTTGAGGATCTGCTTGTCCTCGACCTTCACGTGCAGGTTGCGAATCTCCAGCTCAGCCATGTTGCTCCGTTTCTCGGTGTTGGGAAGTTGGTGGATCAGGCGGCGCGGGCGATCGCGGCCTCGCTGCGGCCGCTGGGCTGGGAGAACTCGACCAGCTCGGCCAAAGTCGTCCCGGCCAGCGCCTTGGTGACGCCGTTCTGGACGCGCGTCCACAACAGCTTCGTCGAGCAGGCACGGTCGCCGTCGTCCTCGTGCGAACAGAGGACTTTGCCCTCGGGGGTCTCGTGGAAGCACTCCATCGGCGCGATCTGCCCTTCCAGCGCCTCGACCACCGAGTCCATCGTGATCTCCTCGGCCGCCTTCGCCAGGCGATAGCCGCCATGGGCGCCGCGGGTCGAGGTGACCAGGCCCGCCTTGCGCAGTTTCGCGACCAGGTGCTCGAGATAGGAGAGGGGCAGCCGCTCCGCCTCGGCGACTGTGTTGAGCGAGATCGGGGTCGAGCCGGGCTGACGTCCCAGCTCCACCATCAGGCGCACTCCGTACTCGGCTTTGGTCGAAAACAGCATCTGAGCCAAATCCTACCGAAGAGGTCGGTTATGGCTCGATCAGGCCGCGGCGGATCGCGTAGCGGACCAGCTCGACCCGGTCGCGCATCCCCAGCTTCCGCATCGCGTTGGCGCGGTGGTTCTCGACCGTCTTCTCGGAGAGGTGGAGGACCTCGGCGATCTGCTTGGTCGTGTTCGCCTCGGCGACCAGCTTGACGATCTCCTCCTCGCGCGGGGTCAGCTCCTCTTCGCCGCTGGAGCCGCGCGCCAGCACGTCCTTGATCAGCGTCCGCTGCGCCTCCGGGGTGAGGAACGGCTCGCCGCGCTCCACCGCCCGGATCGCGGCTAGCAAGTCGGTGTCCGCCTGCGCCTTCAGCACGTAGCCGGAGGCGCCGGCTTTCAGCGCCTCGAACAGGTAGCGCTCGTCGTCGTGCATGGAGAGGATCAGGACCGAGACCTCCGGCGCCTGGCGCTTGATCTCGCGGGTCGCCTGCAGCCCGGTCAGTTTCGGCATTTTCACGTCGAGGATCGCCAGGTCGGGCCGCTCCCGCACCGCCAGCTCGCGGGCCTCGGCGCCGTCGGCGGCCTCGGCCACCACCTCGATGTCCGGCTGGCGCTCGAGCAGCAGCCGGATCCCGGAGCGGACGATCCCGTGGTCGTCGGCGATCAGCACCCTCATCGGGCTGATTCTCCCGGCACCGTGAGCCGCACGCTGGTGCCGCGGTCCGGCCGCGACTCGATCGTCAGCTCGCCGCCGATCAGCAGCGCCCGCTCGCGCATCCCGGCGATGCCGAGCCCGCTGTCGGCATCGTCGAAGGCGAAGCCGCGGCCGTCGTCGACCACCTCCAGCTCGACGCCGCTGTCCTCGCGCCGGCGCAGCCGCGCCGTCACCCGCTCGGCGCCGCTGTGGCGGCCTGCGTTGGCCAGCGCCTCCTGGGCGACCCGGTAGACGACCAGCTGGGCGTCGTCGCCGAGGTCGGAGAAGTCGCCGTCGGTGACCAGGTTCGCCTCGATCTCGCCTCGCGCCAGCTGCTCGACCTGTCCCGCGGTCGCCGCCGCCAAGCCAAGGTCGTCGAGCGCGGTCGGGCGCAACTGGCGGGCCAGCGAGAGCAGCTCCCGCATCGCCTGGTTGGCCAGCGCTTTGGTCTCGGCCAGCTGCTCCTCCAGCTCCGGCGGCGCCGCCTCGCGAGCGGCCTCGAGACGCAGCAGCAATCCGGTCAGGGACTGGTTGACCTCGTCGTGCAGGTCGCGGGCGACCCGCGCTCGCTCCTCCTCCTGGGCCTGCAACGCCGCCGACCCAGCCCGCCGCCGCTCGGCTTCGAGCCGGCGCATCATCCGCAGGAAGGCCAGCTCCAGCCGCTCCACCTCCTCGGTCTCGCCGATCCCGTCGATCGAGGGCGGCAGCAGCGGCCCCGGCCGGCCGAGGTCGACTTTCTCCATCTCCTCGATCAGCCGCTCCAGCGGGCCGAAGCGGCGCTTGAAGCGCAGCAGGCTGGTCGCGAGCGCCGCCACCGCGATCGCCAGCACGAGAATCACCACCAGGGTCATCGACGCAGCCTAGAAGCCTCTGGGTGGCGCAGCGGCCGCAATAGGGGTTGGCACCTATGGCCAATCGCCGCCGCCGCCGCGATACTTGCCCGGTAAGCGACCCGAGGAGCAACGACTCATGAAGACCACCAAGCAGTCCACTTTCGGCGCCACCCTGCGGACGACGATCCTGCTGGCGTCCCTCTCCGGCCTGCTGGTCGTGATCGGCGCCTTGATCGGCGGCCCCAGCACCGCCGCGCTCTTCCTCGGGATCGCCCTGCTGATCAACCTCGGCTCCTACTTCTTCAGCGACAAATTGGCGCTGAAAATGAGCAAGGCCCAGCCGATCGAGGAGTCGGAGAACCCGCGCCTCTACCAAATCGTGCGCGAACTGACGACCCGCGCCGACCTGCCGATGCCGCGCCTCTACATGATCCCCCAGGACCAGCCCAACGCCTTCGCCACCGGCCGCAACCCCAAGCACTCGGCCGTCGCCGTCACCCGCGGCATCACCAAGCTGCTCTCCGAGGACGAGCTGCGCGGAGTCCTCGCGCACGAGCTCACCCACATCAAGAACCGCGACATCCTGATCCAGTCGGTCGCCTCGGCGATCGGCGCCGCGATCACCTATCTCGCCTACATGTTCATGTGGTTCGGCAGCGAGGACGAGTCGCCGCTGAGCGTCGTCGCCTCGCTGGCGATGGTCCTGTTGGCGCCGATCGCGGCGAGCATCATCCAGCTCTCGATCTCACGCCAGCGCGAGTACGCGGCCGATGCCGGCGGCGCCGAAATCTGCGGCAACCCGGAGTCGCTCGCCAGCGCCCTGCTGCGCCTCGAGCAGGGGGCGACGGCGATGCCGATGCAGGTCAACCAGGCAGCCGAGCCGCTCTACATCGTCAAGCCCTTCTCCAGCAAGGGCATCGCCGGCCTCTTCTCGACCCACCCCCCGATCGAGGAGCGGGTCAAAAGGCTGCGCCAGATGCGCCCGAGCTTCTAGTCGGGCCTCCCAGCCGGCCTAGCGCAGGCTCTCGCAGGCGATGCCGTCATGATCGGCGTCGAGGCGGTGCGGGTCGTAGCGGGGGCCGCCGTGGTTCTTGTAGAAGTTCTGCGCCTGCCGCCAGGTGCTGAAGTCAGAGCAGTCCTTGTCGGCTGCTGAGGCGGGCGCTGCGGCGGCGGCCAGGGCGCCTACGGTGGTCAAAATCACCAGGGATCGGCGGATTTTCACTGATTCCTTCCGGTCGGATACGGGACAAGACTTCAACAGTACCCAAAGGCATGGGGGCTTCCGCGGGCGATCTTGTGTGGGTCGCTATACTTTTTGAAGTAATGCTGATCCGGATTTAGGAGATTTGGCGATGGCAACCCCTGCTGGGATCCAGACGATCGAGGAGATCGAACCGTTCGAGGCCGCTGAGGAGATCGAGGGCGGCGAGGTCGTCCTGATCGACACTCGCGAGCCGCACGAGTACCAGGAGGCCCACCTCGAGAACGGCCGGCTGGTGCCACCGGGCCTGCTCGGCGACGAGATCGCCGAGGCCGCGCCCGACAAATCGGCCCGGACGATCCTCTACTGCCGCTCCGGCAACCGCTCGGCGCTCGCCGCGGCGCAGCTGCAGGGGCTGGGCTACGAGAACGTCGCCTCGATGGCCGGCGGGATCCTCGCCTGGCAGGAGCAGGGCCTCCCGGTCATCGCCGCCAGCGGCATGACCGCCGAGCAGCGCGACCGCTACTCGCGCCACACGCTGCTGCCCGAGGTCGGGGTCGACGGGCAGGTGAAGCTGCTGAACGCGAAGGTGCTGCTGCTTGGCGCCGGCGGGCTCGGGGCGCCGACGGCGCTTTACCTGGCTGCGGCCGGGGTGGGCACGATCGGCCTGGTCGACGACGACGTCGTCGACGCCTCCAACCTGCAGCGCCAGGTGATCCACAACACCGAACGAATCGGGATGCCGAAGACCGAGTCGGCCCGGATCTTCATCGAAGCGCTCAACCCCGACGTCAAGGTCGTCGAGCACAACGGCCGGCTCGACGCCGGCAACATCCTCGAGATCATGGACGACTACGACATCGTCGTCGACGGGGCCGACAACTTCCCCACCCGCTACCTCTTGAACGACGCCTCGGTGCGGCAGCGCAAGCCGGTCGTCTCGGCCTCGATCCTCGGTTTCGACGGGCAGATCTCGACCTTCGTCCCCTTCGAGGGGCCCTGCTACCGCTGCCTCTACCCGACCCCGCCGCCGGCCGAGCTGGCACCGAGCTGCTCCGCTAACGGCGTCCTCGGCGTGATGGCCGGGACGATGGGGACGCTGCAGGCCAACGAGGTGATCAAGCTGGTGCTCGGCGCCGGCAACCCTCTGGTCGGGCGCTTGCTTCTCTACGACGCCCTGGGCACCACGTTCACGGAGCTCAAAGTCCGCCGCGATCCCAACTGCCCGATCTGCGGCGAGGACGCGCCCGAGATACCGGAGTCGGAGATGGGCCAGTTCCCGGACTACGACCTCTTCTGCGCCGGGGCCGGCGGAGACCGCTAGCGGGCCTCGGCTCGACTAGGATCAGCGCTCGATGGCGACTGTTCGCATCCCACCCGTGCTGCGGCCGAAAACCGACGGCAAGGCCGAGGTCGAGGCCGCCGGCGCCAACGTCGGCGAGGTCCTTAGCACCCTGACCGCCGATTACCCGCAGACCTCCGAGCAGCTGTTCGGCGAGGACGGCGACCTCAACCGCTACGTCAACGTCTACCTCAACGACGAGGACGTGCGGGTGCTGGACGGGCTCGAGACGGCGGTCAAAGACGGCGACTCCGTCGTCATCCTGCCGGCCATGGCCGGCGGCGCTTTCTAGTTCCTGCCTAGCGCTCCAGAACCAGCCCGAGGAACTTCTTGGTGCGCTCCTCGCGCGGGTTGTCGAGGACGTCCGTCGGCTTGCCCTGCTCGACGATCACGCCGCCGTCCATGAAGACGATCTGATCTCCGACCTCGCGGGCGAAGCCCAACTCGTGGGTGACAACGAGCATCGTCATCCCTTCGGCCGCCAGCTCGCGCATCGTGTCGAGGACCTCTTTGACCAGCTCGGGATCGAGGGCGCTGGTGACCTCGTCGAACAGCATCACGTGCGGTTCCATGGCTAGCGCCCGGGCGATCGCCACCCGCTGCTGCTGCCCACCGGAGAGCCGTTCGGGGTACTGGTCGAGCTTGTCGGCGAGTCCGACCCGTTCCAGCAGCGCCTTCGCTTTCTCCTCGCACTCCGCCTTTGATTTGCCGAGGACTTGACGCGGCGCCAGGGTCACGTTCTCCATCACGGTCTTGTGCGGAAAGAGGTTGAACTGCTGGAAGACCATTCCGACGCGCTGACGGACGAAGTCCAGCTCCCAGCTCTGCTCGCCGGTTCCCGACCCCGGCCCCCTGCAGATGTCGTGGCCTTCGAGGAAGATCTCGCCCTGCTCGGGCGGCTCGAGCAGGTTGACGCAGCGCAGCAGCGTGCTCTTGCCGGAGCCGCTGGGGCCGAGGATGCAGACGACTTCGCCTTTGGCGACCTCGAGGTCGACGCCTTTGAGGACCTCGAGCGCGCCGAAGCGCTTGTTGATTTTCTCCAGCCGGACCATCGCCTCGCTCATGGCTCAGCCCACCTCGATGTGGGAGCCGCGAGCGATTTTGCTCTGATTGCGGGCGATCAATTTGTCGACGAGCCGCGCCGCCGGCAGCGTGATCACGAGGAACATCAGCCCGGCCAGCATGACGGCGGAGCTGTTGAAGGTTTCGGCCAGGACTTCTCGCCCGACCAGGACCGACTCGCCGAGGGCAACGACGCTGACCAGGGTGGTGTCCTTGAGCAGGGAGATCATTTCGTTCAGCATTGGCGCCGGGATTTTGGTCACCGCCTGGGGGACGATCACGTGGCGCATCGCCTGGCTGTGACTCATCCCGAGTGAGCGCGCCGCCTCCATCTGGCCGCTCTGCACGGCTTCGATCCCGGCGCGATAGACCTCGGCCATGTAGGCGCCGTAGACGAGCGTCAGCGCCAGCACCCCGAACCAAAACGGATCCGGCTGCCCGAACCAGTTGGGGATGCGGATGTCTTTGGGGATGAACTCGAGGTAGGGGACGCCGCCGGAGATCAGGAGGATGATGATCAGCAGCGGAATCGCCCGCAGCACGTCGATGTAGGCGATGGTCAGCCCGCGGAGAGGCATCAGTTTCTTGCCGGGCAGCTGGCGGATGAGCGCCAGTACGAGCCCCCAGACAAGGGCCAGTACAACCACGATCGCGAACAGCAGCAGGTTCTTGAAGAACCCCTCCAGGACTTCGCTGAAATGCGCTCCCATGATGTGGAAGTCGAAGTACTGATGGAAGAATTCACTCATCGCGGTCTCCTCGTGGGTGGCCTGAGAAAGAGGAAAGGGGCGCCATCGCTGGCGCCCCTTTCGTCACTCAAATTGTCGCCGGCAGGGCCTATTCTGCCGCTTCGCTCGCGCTGAAGATCGCTTTCGGCGGTTCGAGTTTGAACCACTTTTCATAAATCTTCGTGTAGGTCCCGTCTTCCTGGACTTCCTTCAGGCCCTGGTTGATTTCGTCGAGGAGTTCGGTTTCGTCCTGGGCGAGGGCGATTCCATACTCTTCTTCGGTCGGGACTTTTTCGGCGATTTCGATGCCGCCGCTTTTTTCGACCGCGTTGGCGGCGACCGGCGCGTCGATGATCACCGCTTCGACCGTGCCGGCCTTGAGCGCGTTGACGGCGTCAGGGCCTTCTGGGTAAGGGCGGACTTCCGAGGCGTCGGCTTCTTCCTTCGCCAGTTCCTGCCCGGTCGTGCCCTGCTGGACGCCGACGGTCGTTCCGCTCAGGTCTTCGAGCGACTTGATGTCGCTGCCTTCTTTGACCAGCACCGCCTGTTCGGAGAGGTAGTACGGATTCGAGAAGGCGACTGCCTTTTCGCGTTCCGGGGTGATCGTCGCAGCGGAGATCACGGCGTCGAACTTGCCCTGGGCGACGTCGCGGAAGATCGTTTCAAACGAGGTGTCCTGGAATTCAGCCGTGCGGCCGATCTTGCCGGCGATCGCTTCCATCAGATCGATGTCGAAGCCGGTGTAGCTGCCCGATTTGCCCTGCTCGAACGGGGGATAGGGAATGTCGGAGCCGACCGTGAGGACTTCTCCGCCTCCACTCGCGCCGGTCGAGCCGGTGTCGTCGCTGCTGCTGCCGCAACCCGCCGCGACGACGGAAACGACACCTACGAGGAGAACCGCGGCGAATGCGGTTAGCCGGGATTTGCTGATCAAACCTGCCTCCGATCCAAGGGTGACTGGACCCAGGCGAAGATACTTGTGTCGGCAACCATGCGCAAGCCGCGCGCTTCCGCTCCAAGGCCAAATTCCCTGGCTATACTTTTTGAAGTAAGGGAGAGCAATGCCGCGCACTGAGCTACTAAACCGACCCTGCGGGGGACGCTTCGGCAACATTGTCGAGTCGATCGGCAACACGCCGTTGGTCGAGCTGCCGCGCCTTTCTCCCAAGCCCGAGGTCCGCATCTACGCCAAGCTCGAGGGCCACAACCCGACCGGCTCGGTCAAGGACCGCGTCGCCAAATCGATGATCGAGGCGGCCGAGGCCGAAGGGGCGATCGAACCTGGGCAGACGATCCTCGAACCGACCTCCGGCAACACCGGCATCGCCTTGGCAATGATCTGCCGCCGCAAGGGCTACCCGCTGCAGGTGGTGATGCCCGACAACGTCACCGAGGAGCGGACCCAGCTGCTGAAGATGTACGGGGCCGAGATCGTCTACTCCGAGGGGGCCAAGGGCTCCAACGGCGCCGTCGAGGTGGCGCTGGAGCTGGCCGAGCAACCGGAGTTCTACATGCCCTACCAGTACGGCAACGAGGCCAACCCGCTGGCCCACTACAACGGCACCGCGGTCGAGATCCTCGACGAGCTGGACGGCGTCGCCGCCTTCGTCGGCGGCCTCGGCACCGGCGGCACCCTGATGGGCAACGGCCGCCGCCTCAAGGAGGCGAATCCCGAGACCCTGATCGTCGCCGCCGAGCCGATGCAGGGGGAGCTGGTCCAGGGACTGCGCAGCCTCGACGACGGCTTCATCCCGCCGATCATCGACCTCTCGATCCTCGACCGCAAGATCATGGTCTCCAACCGCGACGCGATCGTCTGGACCAAGCGCCTGCTCGACGAGGAGGGCGTCTTCGCCGGGGTCTCCGCCGGCGCGATCGCCGCGATCGCCGCCCGCATCGCCGGTGAGCTCGACGGCGGCAACGTCGTCTTCCTGATCCCCGACGACGGCTGGAAGTACCTCTCCTCCGGCGTCTACACCAAGCCGATCGAGGAGATCGAGAACCTCGACTCCACCGTTTGGTGGTAGGCGCTCCCGCCTTCCTCACCCGATGCGCATCTCCCAGAGCCTGGTCGACGAGATGGTCGCGCACGCGCGCGAGGACCTGCCGAACGAGTGCTGCGGGATGATCGGCGGCAAGGGCGACGAGGCGACCTCGGTGATCCGGGTTGGCAACGCCGCCGCCACCCCGCTGCGCTACGAAATGGACCCGCAGGAGCAGTACAACGCGCTGAAATCGATCGAAGACGACGGCGGCGAGCTGCTGGGCATCTACCATTCGCACACGAAGAGCGCTGCGTATCCCTCGCAGACCGACGTCAACCAGGCAGTCGCCTGGCCGGACCAGGTCTACGTGATCGTCTCGCTCGCCGACCCGGACTCACCCGACGTCAAGGCCTACCTACTCAAGGATCTGAAAATCGCAGATGTCGAAATCGTCAACTCATAGCGGCAGCTCACATAAGCGCGGCGCCCACGGCGGCGGCGGTGGCTCCCACCAGGGCGACGACGGTGGCGGTGGCGGAGGCGGCGGTGGCGGCAAGCTGGTCAAAGTCGCCTTCGCCCGCAACCAGGCCGAAGCGGAAATGTTCCAGGGCCTGCTGAGCGAGGCCGGCATTCCCAGCACCCTCAAGCGCAGCGGCGGCTTCGACAACCCCGACTTCCTCTCCGCCGGCCCGCGCGACGTCATGGTCAACTCCGACCTCTCCCAGAAGGCGAAGGGCGTCCTTGCCGACACGATGGTCGAGAGCGAGGGCGAAGAGCGGGCGGAGCTGAACGAGGAGTCGCGCCTGCGCCGCGACGGCACCGAAACCACGGCCGGCCGCCTCGCGATCTGGGTTGGAGCCGCCTTCCTCGGTGCCGTGATCCTGGTCTGGATCCTCTACCAGCTCAGCTGAGCGCGGACTGACGTGCCGGAGCTGGTTCAGGTCGCGTACGCACCCGACCTGGTCGAGGCGGAGATGCTGCGCGGGTTGCTCGAGAGCGAAGGCATCCCCAGCATTCTGCAGCCGCTGGGCATAGATGGGCCCGGAATGGGTTTCGGATCGTTGAATCCCGGCGGCGGTGCGAAGGGGGTGATGGTCCACGCGAACCGGGCCGACGCAGCCCGGGCACTGCTCGCGGAGGTCCCAGCCGAAAATGAGGAAGAGCAGTGGCCCGAAAGCGCCAACGCCCGATACCTCGAAGAGGCCGAAGGAAGCAAGCCGCGCAACTACGGGCTGGCCGGGGGGTATGCGCGGATCTATTTCTGGTCGTTCGGCGCCATGGCCCTCGCCTTCGGAATCTTCCTGTTGCTTCGCGCTGCCTGAGCCGGCTCAGCTGACGCCGCTGGGGCGGGACATGCTGCGCAGGTGGTCGCGCCAGGCGCCCTCGATGTCGCGGAAGCGGGCGTCGAAGGCGTCTTCGATCGTCGGCACCGGGCCGCCCGGCTTCAGTTCGTGGACCAGGCGCTCGCAGGCCTCGGGGCCGCGCTCGCTCTCGAGCAGGTCGAAGATCGTGCCGCCGAGGATCACCGCGTCGCGGCGCGAGGGCGGGAAGGAGGGCCGGGCGCTCTCGCGCAGGCGCCGGATCACGGCGGCGCGGTAGAGGCCGACCTGGCGGGCAAAGTACTGGGCGCCGCCTTCGACCAGCCAGGCCCAGCGCAGGTAGCGGGCGAAGCGGCGCGGGGTCCAGGAGGGGGGGAGGGCGGAGTTGTTGGCGGCGACGACCAACTGCGCGTAGAGGCGCTCGGCGGTGCCGCGCAGCGCCTCTTTGGAGTCATCGCCGGCGGCGCGGCGTTCCATGTGCGGGTCGTTCAGCACGTGCAGCTCGGTCGCCATCGCCCAGCCGGCGAGGTAGCGGCGCCCGGCCGGGGCCGCCGACCAGCGCGCGGCGGGCAGGAAGGGATGGGCCATGGTCAGCCAGGCCGGGTTGGTGTGGATCACCACGGTGACCTCGCCCGGCACCCGCTCGAAGCGGTCTTCCAGCCGCAGCCGCAGGTCCTCCATCCGGTCCAGCGTCCGCTCCGCGAACGCCGAGTCGTCGCTGTCGTGCCGCGCCGTGAACGACAGCGACTCCGTCTCGATCCAGGACATGAATCGAGACTAGCGGGAGCTTCTGAGGGTCAAACGAGGGCCGGCTCTGCGTCGCCGCAGACCGAGCGAATCTCTTGCCGGGCGCGGTCGAACTCTTCGTCGGCCATCACCGGAGTGCCCTCGAAGGGCAGGTCGCGATCGATCTCGACCCAGGAGCGGCAGCCGTGGTACTCGTCGCGGACGCGGACGGTGACCGGCCGCGGAATCCGGTGGACCCGCAGCAGCAGCACGTGGAGCGGGTGACGCCGCTTCCAGCTCAGCCGCTTCTCGGCGTAGTCAGGGGTCCAGATGTAATAGGGCGAAAGGCTGTCGAGGGTGCGGCGGTCGTTGATCGTGACGTGATCGACGACTTCGGCCCAGGCACGCAGGCGGACCCGGTCGGGCTGCGGGATGCCGCCATCCTGGAGCAGCGCCTTCGGCGGCGGCTCCTCGTCTGGCCAGACGCCCTCCTCGAGGGCTCGGCTCAGCTCCGGATGGTGCGACTGGCGGACCAGGTCGTTGCGCTGGTGATCGAAGGTGGGGTAGAGGAAGAAGCGCTCGTGCTCGAGTTCGAAGTGCTTGTTCTCCTCGCGGATGCCGCCCTTGCGCAGGGTCAGCAATTGCTCGCCCTCGGCTAGAGCGCGAACGGTTACTGCCCATTCCTTGAAAGCGATCGGCATGTGAAGTCAGTCAGTTCCTGAGAGGGTGAGAAAAGAGGTGAGTCGGGGGGCGGGGCGGAGACTTAGAGGCCATCGAACAGCCGGTCCACCTGCCCGCGGTCGCGCATTCTAGACGAGCAAGGCGAAATCGCAAAATTAACCGTCCTTAATTCGTCCCGCCGCCCCCCGGGGTCTCGATTCTAAGCCGATCGCCGGGCTTCAGATACCCATCGGCCTTGCTGGCGAGAGGCTCGCCATTGAGGAGATTGACCCCCGTTTTGCCGTCGCCGCCGCCGTTGCGGCCACGGGGCGGGTGGCGCCGCCGCTCGCTGATCAGGGTGAAGCGCATCGGCGCCAGCGCTTCGATCTCGCGCACCAGCCCCTCGCCGCCACGATGGGCGCCCTCGCCGCCGCTGCCGTCGCGGATCGAAAGCTCCCGCACCCGCAGCGGGAACTCGGCCTCCAGCGCCTCGACCGGGGTGTTGAGGGTGTTCGACATCGCGACGTGGATGGCGCTCGGCCCGTCGCCCTCCGGGCAGGCGCCCTGGCCGCCGCCGAGGGTCTCGTAGTAGGTGAAGTCGTCGTTGGCCAGGGTCAGGTTGTTCATCGTCCCCTGGCCCTGGGCCGGCACCGGGCGGGCGCCGCCGAGCGCGGAGATGACCAGGTCGGCGACCCGGCTCGAGGTCTCGACGTTGCCGGCGGCCACGGCTGCGGGGAAGCGGGCGTTGAGCAGGGAGCCGGCTGGCGCCAGCACCTCGATCGGCCGGTGGGCGCCGGCCGAAGGCGGCGCCTCGGGGTCGATCAGCGCCCGCACGGCGAAGAAGGCGGCCGATTTGGTCACCGAGAGCGGGCAGTTGAGGTTGCCCGCAACTTCGGGGTCGGTGCCCGCGAAGTCGAGCCGCAGCAGCTCGCCGGAGATCGTTGCCTCGACCCGCAGCACGGCGTCGCGCCGCGACTCGCCGCGATCGTCCTCGAGCACGTCCTCGGCCCGGTAGACGCCGTCGGGCAGGTCGGCGAGGGCGGCGCGGGTACGCAGCTCGGCGTAGGCGAGGATCTCTTCCATCCCCGTCCGCAGCAGCGTCGTGCCGTTGCGGGACGCAAGCTCCAGCAGGCGGACCTCGCCGACCCGGTTGGCCGCCTGCTGCGCCCGCAGGTCGGCGAGCCGCTGGCGCGGGAAGCGCATCTGCCCGGCCAGCCCTTGCAGCAGCTCCTCGTCGACGCGGGTCGGTGGGATCACCACGCCCTCTTCCGCGAGCGTCTTCGAGAAGGCCGGCATCCCGCCCGGCGTCGGCCCGCCGATGTCGGCGTGGTGGGCGCGGCTGGCGGCGAAACCGAGCAGCTCCGCCGCCGCGAAGACCGGGGTGATCAGGGTCACGTCCGGCAGGTGGGTGCCGCCGCGGTAGGGGTCGTTGAGGATCCAGGCGACCCCCGGCCGCTGCTCCTCTCCCAGCACCGCGGCGACCGCGTCCGGCATCGAGCCGAGGTGGACGGGGATGTGCTCGGCCTGCATGACCAGCTCGCCGGCGGCGTCGAAGAGCGCGGTCGAGCAGTCGTGGCGCTCCTTGATGTTGGCCGAGTAGGCGGAGCGGATCAGAGTCGCGCCCATCTCGTCGCAGGCGGCGCGCAGGCCGCCGATCAGGACCTGGAGCGCGATCGGGTCGAGCGCCGTCACCGCGCGGTTCCGTTCCCACCAAATGCGTGGGTTTCGAACCGCGCGACGATCGTGCCGGCCTTGTCGACCGTGGCTCCCCAGCCGGGCGGCAGGACCAGCGTCGCCTGCGGCAGTTCGAAGACGACGGGGCCCGTGGCCGCGGCGCCGGCCGCGGGCTCGCCGCGCAGCACCGTGGCCTCGGCCCACTGGCCGTCGAACAGCAGCGGCCGGCTCGTCCGCTCGACCCGGCCGCCCGCGGCGGCCACGAGCCCGGGCTCCTGGCTCGGCACCACCAGCGCCAGGCGGATGTCGACGAGGACGACCTCGCCCTCGGGGTCGCGGTGGCCGTATCGCTCTTCGTGGGCCAGCTCGAAGCGCCGCCTGAGGTCATCCGGGTCGGGCGCGGCCGGGCCCGGGATCGGCAGCTCGAAGGCCTGGCCGGAGTAACGCATCGCGTAGACCAGCTCCGGGGTCGCGGCTTCGAGGTCGGCGCCAGCGCTGGCGATCAGCTCGGCCACGGCGGCGGCGATGCGGGCGGCATTGAGGTCGTCTCCGCTCAGCATCACGGTGCGGGCGGTGTCGCGGCGTAGCTCGGAGGCGCAGAGGCCGAGGGCGGAGAGGACGCCGCTGGCGCGTGGGCAGAGGATCGTCTCGATTCCCAGCTCGGCGGCGATCGCGGCGGCGTGCATCGGCCCGGCGCCACCGAACGGCAGCAGCGCGAAGCGACGCGGGTCGACGCCGCGCTCGACGGTGACGACCCGCATCGCTCTGACCATCTCCTGGTTGGCGACGCGGACGATCCCGGCCGCCGTCTCCAGCGGCTCGAGGCCGAGCGAGCGGGCGAGTTTGCCGACCGCGGCTTCCGCGGCCGCGATATCGAGGGCGACGTCGCCGGCCAGGCGCGAGTCGGCGGCGAGATGGCCGAGCAGCAGATTGGCGTCGGTGACGGTGGGCTCCTCGCCGCCGCGCCCGTAACAAGCAGGGCCGGGCTGGGCGCCGGCGGAGCTGGGCCCCACGCGCAGGGCGCCGCCACTGTCGCGCCAGCCGATCGAGCCGCCGCCGGCGCCAACGGTGTGGACGTCGACCATCGGCAGCTGGATCGTGCGGCCGCCGATCTGGCGCGAGTCGGTGCGTTGGACCTCGCCGTCCTCGATCACGCAGACGTCGCAGGAGGTGCCGCCCATGTCGAAGCCAAGGGCGTTGCCGTCGCCGCTGACGCGGGCCAGCAGACCGGCGCCGACGGCGCCGCCGGCCGGCCCGGAGAGGACGCTCCAGGCACCCGCCCGGGCGGCCTCCGTCGCCGGGGCGACGCCGCCGGAGGACTGCATCACCAGCGGCTGCGGCAGCCCCGCCCGCGTCGCCGCTTCGCCGAGCTGGCCGAGGTAGCGGCCGAGCAGGGGGCTCAGGTAGGCGTCGATCGTCGTCGTCGAGCAGCGCTCGTACTCGCGGAAGCGCGGCAGCACCTCATGCGAGGCGGAGACGTGGACGCCGGGCAGCCGCTCGCGCAGGCGCGCGGCGATCCGCTGCTCATGGCCGGGGTCGAGGTAGGAGAAGAGCAGGCAGATCGCGACCGACTCGGCGCCCAGCTCCCGCAGCCTCTGCGCCAGCCGCTCCGGCTCGTCGTCGCCCAGCGGTGTGACCACCCCGGTCGGGCCGACTCGCTCGTCGGCCTCGAGGCGCAGCAAGGGCTCGACCAGCGGCTCCGGCTTCGGCGCGCAGAGGCGGTAGAGGTGGGGCCGGTCCTGGCGCCCGATCTCGAGCAGGTCGGCGAAGCCACGGGTGGCGACGAGCGCGGTACGGGCTCCCCGTTCCTCGAGCAGGGCGTTGGTGCCGACCGTCATCCCGTGGGCGAAGACCGAGACGTCGGCGGCGCCGGCGCCGGCCCGGGAGAGGGCCGCTTCGATCGCCCCCATCACCCCAAGCGACTCGTTCCCCGGCGTGGTCGCCACCTTGGCGGTGTGGAGGTCGCCGTCGACGATCAGGGCGGCGTCGGTGAAGGTCCCGCCGACGTCGACACCGAGCAGCATGGCTGGACGCTACCGCCACTCCTCGCGGCGGACCTCGCCGTCGGGCGCGAGGACGAAGTGGATCCCGTCCAACTCCGGGTCGGTCTGCGGGCGGTCGGTCCGCAGGTGGCCGCCGCGGGACTCGCGCCGTTCGAGCGCGCTGCGGGCGATCGCCCGGGCCAGCGGGTATGGCTCAGAGATCAGAGAGGCGAGGTCGTCGGGGTTGCGCTTCGGGCCGGCGCGGCGCCAGACGGCCTCGCGGGTCGCCTGCGTCGGCGGCTCGAAGGCGTGGCCGGGGAGCGCCGGTAGCTCGCCGCCGCCGGCCTCTTCGACCGCGGCGCTGGCGGCCCGGCCGCCGAAGACGAAGCACTCGCTGAGCGAGTTGGAGGCGAGGCGGTTGGCGCCGTGCAGGCCGGTGCAGGAGCACTCGCCGACCGCGTAAAGGCCCGGCAGCGAGGAGCGGCCATCGAGGTCGACGACGATCCCGCCCATCATGTAGTGCGCGGCTGGCGCGACCGGCACCGGCTCCGCCTGCGGGTCGAGGCCCGCATCGGCAAGCGAAGCGAAGACGTTGGGGAAACGGGCCGGGTCGATATCGCGCAGGTCCAGCTTCACGCAGGACGCGTCGTCGGCGTGCATCTGCTCGAGGATCGCGGCGGTGACCGCGTCGCGTGGGGCAAGCTCGTCGGTGAACCGCTCGCCCGCCGCGTCGAGCAGCCGCGCGCCCTCGCCGCGGATCGCCTCGGTGACGAGGACGCCGTCGAAGTCGGAGCCGGGCAGCGAGAGCGCGGTCGGGTGGAACTGGCAGAACTCGAGGTCGGCGAGGTCGGCGCCGGCGCTCGCCGCCAGGACCGGGCCGGCGCCGATCGCCCCGCGCGGGTTGGTCGTGCGGCTCCACAGCGCCGCCGCCCCGCCGGTCGCCAGCACCGTCGCCGCCGCGGCGATCGGGGCACCGTCGCTGACCACGCCATGGCACTGCTCGCCGTCGCTCCACAGCGCCGTCGCCGAGGTCCGCTCCCGCACCTCGATCCGCGGCTCGGCGGCGACCATCGCCGCCAGCTTCGAGGTCAGCTCGTGGCCGGTCTGGCTGCCGCCGGAGTGGACGATGCGCCGGCTCGCGTGGCCGCCCTCGAGGCCCAGCGCCAGCCGGCCCTCGTGGTCGAGGTCGAAGACGACCCCGCGCGCCAGCAGGTCCCGGACCGCGCCCGGGGCCTCCTCGACCAGCACCTTCACGGCGGCGGCGCGGCAGAGGCCGCGGCCGGCGGCGATCGTGTCGGCGGCGTGGCTCTCGGGCGAGTCGTCGGGTTCGAGCGCGGCGGCCAGCCCGCCCTGCGCCCAGAAACTGGCGCTCTGGGAGAGCGGCGTGCGCGAGACCAGGCAGACGCTGCCGCCCTGCTCGGCCGCGCGCAGTGCCGTCCACAGTCCAGCGGCGCCACCACCGACGATGGCGACGTCGAACTCGCCGCTTGCGGCGGCTATCGCCTCTCAGCCTCTCGGCGGATCGAGTTCAGCTGCTCGCGCAGCCAGGCGGCGGCGCCTTCGCGCGCCCGCGCCTTCTCGTCGGCCACGGCCTGCTCCGCCTCCTTGGCCCTCAGCTCCGCTTCCTCGACGCGCTTCTCCGCCGCTGCCGTCTGCGCCTCGATCTCGCCCAGCCGCTCGGCCGCGGCGGCGATCGCCCGCTCCTTGGCCTCGCGCTCGCGCTGCAGCTCTTCCTCGTGGGCGAGCCGCAGCTTCTCCAGCTCCTGCGCGGCGCCGGCTCGCTCGCGCTCCAGGTCGGCCTCCAGCGCCTCGATCTCGGCGTTGGCCCGCCGCTCCGCGGCGGTGGCGACGTCGGCTGCCGCGCGCAGCTTGCGCTTGGCCTCCTCGACCTGGGCGCTGAGGCCCTCGCCGCCTGCTTGCTCCGCGCTCATGGCGCTCAATCTAATACCGGGGTGCGGGTAACGTCGCGATAGGCCTCGATTGCGCGCTCGGCCATCCGTCGCGCCGACAGCGTCGCCGCCCGCTTCGCGCCGGCGACTCGCGGCTCCTCGGCGTCGAGGTGAGGCCGGGCGACGCGGCTCCAGGCGGCGGTCTCGAAAGGGGCGCAGAGGCAGCCCGCGATCCCGCCCAGCGCGTAGGGCGCGATCCCGACCGGGGTCGAAAGCACCGGCACGTCGCAGGACAGCGCCTCGACCGCGGCCATCCCGAACCCCTCGTAGTCGGAGGTGACGAGGACCGCGTTGGCGGCGTTGACCCAGAGCGGCATCCGCTCGGGCTCGATCGCGCCGCCGGTCAGGAGGTCGGCTTCGCAGGCCGTCGCAAGCTCGGCCGCGCGATCGTGGCGCTTCTCCGGCCGGCTCGGGTTGGCGGGGAAGAAGAGGTAGCGGCCGTCGCGGTCGAGGCCGAGCTGCTCGCGTGCCTCGGCTCGGGACAGCGGCGCGAAGCGCTCGAGGTCGGGCCCGCAGGGGAGGACGGCGGCGCCGGGGACGGCGGGCAGGCCGGGCCGCCCGTTTTCCTCCTCGAAGAGAGCCCGGGAGACCGCGGCGACGAGGTCGACGCGCCAGGCGAGCCGGCGCGAGAGCGGCCCGACGATCCCGTGGCGAACGTCGGTGCCGTGGAAGGTGACGATCAGCGGCCGCGCCCCCGCCAGCTGGGCGCACCAGCCCGGCAGCCCGTAGTGGGCGTGGACGAGGTCGTATGACTCGCGTCGCAGCAGCGCCCGCAGGCGCCGCGTGGCGGGGATGTACTCGTTGCGGCCGGGGGGGAAGCTGAAGACGTCGACCTCGATCCCCGCCTGCCGCACCGCGTCGATCTGGTCGCGGACCCAGCGCCCGCGCTGTGGCGCCGCGTCATCGGGCTCGAAGTTGGTCACGACCAGGACGCGCACCCGGGTCAGGGTATCCGCGCGGGACGGCGCCACGAACTTGCTGCGCCGCCGTTGCCAACTTGTCGCACTCGGGTCTGGATCGGTGCGCGCCCCGATTCGAGCATTGGCCTCCAACCAAAAAGGAGGCTTCGATGATCTACGCGTTGATGGGATATCTGCACGCTGCGGTTGAGCGGCGGCTGCGGCGGATCCGGCTGCTGGCGGAGGAGGCAGGCCAGGGCACGGTCGAGTACGTCGGCCTGATCCTGCTGGTTTCGCTGCTGATGGTCGGCATGGTGGCGGCGATGAAGGGCTTCAACGGCAAACAGGGGACCGAGCTGGCCGACGTGATCGTGAACAAGATCAAGGAGGCCGTGGACAAGCTGGCCTTCAAATGACGGCCGCGCAGGCGCCGGTGGCGCCGATTCCATCCGCGCTGCGACGTATGCTGTATGACAGCATGAAGCATCGAACGCAGCTATATCTGGACGACGCCCAGCACCGCTGGCTACGGCAGCGGGCGGGGAAGTCGGGCAGCATCGCCGCGGTGGTACGGGAGCTGATCGACGCCGAGCGCGCCCGGCGGCCGGATCGGGCCGCGGACCCCCTGCTCCGTTACCTGGTGGACGAGGCCCCCGGTCGCGGCCGGGCTGGCACCAGCGTCACCACGCTGGACCGTGACCTCTACGGCCGATGAGGTCGGTCTTCATCGACACCAGCGCCTTCGTCGCGCTCCGCAATGCCGCCGAGGCCGAGCATGAGCGGGCGCGGGCGGCCCTCTCGGGGCTTCTCGGCGAAGGCGCGGCTCTGTTCACCTCCAACTACGTCTTCGCCGAGACCTACACGGCACTGCTGGTCCGGGTCGGACGCGCCGAGGCGATCGAGTGGGGCCAGCGCTTCCGCGCCAGCGACGCGATCGAGCTGGTCCGCCTCGACGAGCAGGTCGAGAACGCCGCCTGGGAGATCCTCGAGCTGCACGGCGACAAGCAGTGGAGCTACGTCGACGCCACCTCCTTCGCGTTGATCGAGCGGGACGGCGGCGGCGAGGCGTTCGCCTTCGACGCCCACTTCGGGCAGCGCGGGCTGCGGGTTCATCCGGATCGCTGAAGCGACCGGCGCGTGTGGCCGCTCGCGTGAAAGACTCGTCGGATGCCTGCTTCGCGTAGCTACGACAGGGCTCCGGCCGACATCCGCCCGGTGACGATCGACCCGGGCTTCGTCGCCAGCGCCGACGGCTCGGCCCTGATCTCGATTGGCAAAACGCGGGTCATCTGCACCGCCTCGGTCAACGAATCGGTGCCGCGTTGGATGCAGGGCCGCGGCAAAGGCTGGGTCACCGCCGAGTACGCGATGCTGCCCGCCTCGACCGGCGACCGCAAGCAGCGCGACATCTCCAAGGGCAAGCAGGATGGGCGCGGGGTCGAGATCCAGCGCCTGATCGGGCGCTCGCTGCGGGTCATCGTCGATTTCAAGGCGATGGGCGAACGCAGCGTCTACGTCGACTGCGACGTCCTCGAAGCCGACGGCGGCACCCGCTGCGCCGCGATCACCGGCGGCTACGTGGCGCTGCAACAGGCCTTCCAGAAGCTGATCGACAAGAAAGCGCTGGAGACGATGCCGCTGAACGGGTCGGTCGCCGCGATCAGCGTCGGCATGGTCAACGGGCGCGCCCTCTGCGACCTCGACTACATCGAGGACTCCAACGCCGAGGTCGACGCCAACGTCGTCATGACCGGCGACGGCGGCCTGGTCGAGGTCCAGGCCACGGCCGAGCGCACTCCCCTCTCGCGGGCCTCGCTGGATGAGCTGCTGGCGCTCGCGGAGGGCGGCATCGCCCGCCTGCGGGAGGTGCAGGAGCGGGCAGCTTGATCCTCGCCACCGGCAACCGGCACAAGCTGGCCGAGATGGAAGAACTCCTGCCGGGGGTCGAGCTGAAGCCGCTGCCCGCCGGCTTCGAGATGCCGCCGGAGGACGGCGACAGCTTCGAGGCCAACGCGTTGATCAAGGCGCGGGCCGCGTTTGCGGCGACCGGGGAGACGACGATCGCCGACGACTCCGGCATCGCCGCCGTCGACCTCGGCGGCGCTCCCGGCATCTACTCCGCCCGCTACGCCGGCGAGGGCGCCAGCGACGAGGTCAATCTCGACAAGCTGCTGCGCGAAGTCGACGCGGCCGGGGGCAATCGCCGCGCCGCCTACGTCTGCGCGATCGCCCTGATCG
>DASYKN010000011.1:0-70672 GCA_035995325.1 Solirubrobacterales bacterium | reverse complement strand
AGAGTCAGGGTTCCCGGCGAAAATCCCAGCAAGCGAAAGGGACACCCAAGCCCCTCCCCGCCAGCCCCGTACGCCCCTAGACGTTCGCCGCAACCGCAATCGAGAGAAACAGCAGCGCCAGATATGCAAGCGAGAAGAGGTACGTGCGGAGCGCCCAGCTGCGCGACTTGGTGCGAAGCAGCTTGGTCGAGAAGAAGATGAAGCCGGCGCCGAGCAGCATCGAGGGGATCAGGTAGGCGATGCCGAGGCCGCCGGCGCAGAAGGGCAGCTGCGTGACCGCGTAGAGGAGGACCGTGTAGAGGAGGATCTGGCGCCGGGTCTCGTCCTCGCCGCGGACCACCGGCAGCATCGGTATCCCGACCTTGGCGTACTCGTCCTTCATCAGCAGCGAGAGCGCCCAGAAGTGCGGCGGGGTCCAGAAGAAGACGATCGCGAAGAGGTAGAAGGCCATGCCGCTGAGGCCGCCGGTGACCGCGGCCCAGGCGACCAGGGGGGGCACCGCGCCGGCGGCGCCGCCGATGACGATGTTCTGCGGGGTCGTGCGCTTGAGCCAGAGCGTGTAGACGAAGACGTAGCCGAGCAGGCCGGAGAGCGAGAGCGCCGCCGCCAGCGGGTTGACGGTCAGCGCCAACAGCGCGAAGGAGGCGCAGCCGAGCAGGACGCCGAAGGCGATCGCGGCGCTGGGGGAGATCCGGCCGGATGCCACCGGTCGGTCGGCGGTGCGGTCCATAAGGCGGTCGATGTCGCGGTCGACGGCGTGGTTGATCGCGCCGGCGCCACCCGCCGAGAGGGCGCCTCCGAGGCAGGTGAGCAGGATCAGGCTCAGCGAGGGGTCGCCGGCGACGTACATCGTCGTCACCGTCGTGAATAGCAGCAGCGACTGCACCTTCGGCTTGGTCAGCGTCAGGTAGTCGCGCAGGACCGAAGGCGCCGCTTGGCGCCGCGGGATCGTCGCAGTCTGGGCACCGCTCATGCGGGGCTCAGGCTACCGGCTGCGACTCGCGGGCCGGCGCCTCGGTAGCGCCGGTGCGATGGGCGATCGCGTCGCGGATGTCCCGCATCGGGCGAGCGCTGCGGACGTCCGGAAGGACGTCGAAATTGTGCGGCTCCGGCGGCGAGAGCGTGAACCACTCGAGCGAGTCGCCGCCCCAGGGGTCGTGACCGGCCTCGGCGCCGCCCTCGCGGCTGGCAATCGCGTTGGCGAGCGTCAGCACGATCCCGGTGGCGAGAACCAGGGTGCCGATCGAGGCGATCAGGTTGTAGGCGTTGACTCCGGTGCCGTCGAAGAACTTGTAGGCGTCGATCACCTGGCCCTCCTCGCCGCCGGCGAAGAAGAGCGGCACGAAGGCGAGCAGGATGCCGACGACCATCGTCCAGAAGGAGATCCGGGCGAGGTTCTCGCCCATCGTGCGGCCGGTCATCTTCGGGAACCAGTAGTGGAGCGCGGCAAAGCCGCCGAAGACGGCGCCGCCGACCAGGGCGAAGTGGGTGGCCGCGGTCGAGTCGGTGGTGTTCTTCAGCTGCCAGGCGGCGGCGACCATCGAGTGGTCGATCTCGGCCGCGAGTCCGATCGAGATCATCGAGATCGCGCCCAGCGCGAACAGCAGCGGCGGCCGCATCCGCAGGGCGCCGCCGAGCATCGTCGCGATCAGGTTGAAGACGACCAGGCCGAAGGGGACGATCAGCGCCAGCGACATCAGCATCGCGAAGTACATCCAGCCGATGCCGATCGGCGCGGTCAGCATGTTCTGCATCCAGGCCAGGGTGCCGAGGACGGCGATCGCGACCAGCGAGCCCATCACGACGCCGCGGTTGAGCAGCGGCCTGCCGGCGAAGGCGGCGACGATTTCGGCGATCGCGCCGAAGGCGAAGATCAGGATCAGCATGTAGCTGCCGGAGAAGAAGATCCAGCTCAAGTGCTGCCAGAGCAGCGGCGCGCCGCCGGAGCCGTCGGCGAAGAAGATGCCGTCGTAGTTGCGGTCGATCATCAGCATCGCCAGCGCCGCCAGTAGGACCGGGCCGATCACGAGCAGCAGCCAGCAGCTCACGGTGGCCGCCCAGGCGAAGACCGGCACCCGGCGCCAGGCCATCCCCGGCGCCCGCATCATCCGCAGCGTGGTCAGCAGGTCGATCGCGACGAAGACGAAGCCGAGGACGGCGAGCCCGGTCGCCGTGGCCCAGGCGTCGACGCCGTTGTTGGAGAGGAAGGCGAGCTCGCTGAGCGGGGCCAGCGGGGGGACTCCGGCCTCCGACGGGGTGAAGAGGAAGCCGGCGTAGAGAACCGTGGCCCCGGCGGCCCAGAGGGCGACGCCGATCTGGCCGAGGCGCGGCAGGGCGGTGCCGCGAGCGCCGATCTGCAGCGGCGCCACGTAGTAGAAGAGCCCGAGCGCGAGCGGCAGCGCGAAGAAGAAGACGGCGCTGGCGCCGTAGAGCGAGAGCATCCGGTTGAAGCCAACCGGCGAGAGGAAGGTGTTCTCCGGGATCGCCAGCTGCAGCCGCATCAGCAGCAGCTCGACCAGGGTGATGAAGAGGAAGCCGAGCGAGCCGCCGATCAGGATGCGGCCGAGGTCCTTGTGGTCGGCGCTGGTCGCCAGCTCGACCCAGCGCGGGCGGCGCTTGCCGGGGAAGCCGTCGATTACCAGCTCGGGACGGGGCTTCTCGCTCATGGCACGTCCCCGCTTTCGATCAGGCCGACGACGCGATCCTGGGCGGCGTCGATCTCGGTTTTCTGCTGTTTGACGAAGGCTTCGTAGGCCTGGGCGGAGACGACCTCGATCTCGGTCCGCATCGACGCGTAGGCCTGGCCGGAGAGAGTTGCCGACTCGCCGTCGTAGGTCCCTTCGTCATCGGCGCGGAAGACGACCTTGTTGGTCTTGCCCGGGACGGCGTCGCGCTTGCCGGCGAGGTCGGCGACGTCCCAGGTGTGGACGACGTCGGTCGAGAGCAATTCCAGCTTGACCGCGGTGTCGACCGGGACCACCAGCTTGTAATAGGAGAAGGCGCCGTTGGGGTAGTCGTAGCGCCACAGCCACTGCTGGCCGGTCGCCTTGATCGTCAGCGGCTCGCTCTTGGCGGCGGCGAGGCCGGCCTCGCCGGAGGCGGGGGTCTCGCGGGCCTTGTCGGTGAAGACGAGGCTGAGGACGAAGATCACGGCGGCGAAGGCGGTGAGGGTGGCGCCGACCCGGAACTGGACGCGGCGGCCGCCGCCGGCCTCGCTCGGGGCGCTGCCGCGCGAGGCCTTGTTCTTGCGCACGGCGTAGAACAGGGCGACGTTGATCGCGACGACGACTATCGCCGCGGCGAGGAAGCCGATGCCAAGCAGAGTGTCGATCTGGTCCGTGCCAGGAGAGTGCGGCGTCAAAGCGCGGCCATTCTAATCACGCAGGGGGGCGCCCCGGCTGCTCCCGTCCCCGCGGCGCCTACCTATACTCGCCCGCCTGATGAGGAGCCGCCGCCAACCATCGCCCGGACTGAGACTCGCGGTGCGGGTTGGAGCGACGGCCCTGGTGGGCGCCGCCGTCGCCGTCCCGCTGCTGCGACGGCGCCTGCGGATCCCGGCCCCGGTGACGATCGCCGCCTGCGCCAGCGGCCCGCTCGCGCTCGCCGTCCTCTATCCGCGCTCGAAGAAGCGCGACGTCGCTCTCTATGCCCTGCAGATGTGGGGATTCATCATGGTCCACGAGATGCCGTACGACGACCCGGAGCGGCTGCGGGCGCGCCTGCGCAGCCGCTACCCGATCGTCGCCGACCGCGTGATCGGCGCCGGCAAGCTGCCCAGCGCCCGGCTCCAGCGCGGCCTCGCCAAGCTGCCCGGGGTCGGCATCCTCAACCGCGTCCTCGCCTGGACCCACTGGCTCTGGTTCTTCGAGCCCTACCTGGCCCTGGCGGTGATCCTGATGCGCGACCACGAGCGCTTCCCCCGCGCCGCCCGCCAGATGGCCGCCGTCTTCGACCTCGGCTGCGCCGTCTACTTCGCGGTGCCGACGGCGCCGCCCTGGTGGGCGGCGGAGAACGGGCTGACCGGCGAGCCGGTGCGCCGGGTCATGGTCGAGGTCGGCGAAGAGACCTGGGGCACGGCCTGGCCGAAGATGTACGACGCGCTCGGCGGCAACCCCTGGGCGGCGATGCCCTCGCTGCACTTCGCCACCTCGGTCACCGCCGCGCTCGCGCTCTCGGAATCCGGCCGGGTCAAGGGGGCGATCGGCTGGAGCTATGCCGGAACCCTCGGCTTCGCACTCGTCTACCTCGGCGAGCACTACGTCACCGACCTCCTCGCCGGCGCCGCCCTGGTCGCCTTCGTCAGGCGTGGCGAGCTGCTCGCGGAGCCGCTCGTGCTGGGGGCCAACCGTGGCTTGCGCCGGTTGGAGCGCCTGGCGAACGGGTAGCTTCCCGTGAGTGTCTGGAGAGGACTCGGCTAACGGCAATGGGCCCGTCGAGATGCCGCTCCTCACCACGCGGCGCTTGGTGCAGACGGGCATCGTCGTGCTGGCCCTGCTGGTCGGCATCTACTTCCTCTTCCCGAAGCTGGCCGGCCTCAGCGGCGGCCTCAGCAAGCTCAGCGACGCGGACCCGCTCTGGATCGCCGTCGCGATCGGCTTCAACGTCCTCGCCTACGCCACCTACATCGCCCTCTTCAAGGCGGTGGTCGGGGGCGACGCGCTGCGCCTGAGGTGGATCGAGACCTACGAGATCAACATGGCCGGGGTGGCGGCGACGCTGCTGTTCTCGGCCGGCGGCGCCGGCGGCATCGCCGTCACCTACTGGGCGCTGCGCAAGGCGGGGATGGGGCGCCGCGACGTCGCCCGCCGGATGGTCGCCTTCATCTCCCTCCACTACGCCTTCTACCCGCTCGCCCTGATCGTCTTCGGGATCCTGCTGCGGACCGGCGTCCTCAATGGCAAGGGCTCGGTCGAGCTGACGGTGATCCCGGCCGCGGTCGCCGGGCTGCTGCTGATCGTCGGCGTCCTCATCGCCCTGATCCCCGCGGACGTCGAGCAGCGGCTCGCGCCCTTCGCGCACAGCGAGCGGGCCAAGGCTTTCCTCCACAGCGCCGCCAAGGTGCCGGAGACCGTGGGCGAGGGGTTCCGCTTCGCCCTCAGCCTCTTCGCCCACCCTTCGCGCGGCGGGCTCGCGGTCCTCGGCGCCGCCGGCTTCTGGGCCGCCAGCATCGGCGTCCTCTGGGCCTCCTTCCACGCCTTCGGCGTCCACGTGCCGCTCGCGGTCGTCGTCCAGGGCTTCTTCCTCGGCATGGTCGCCAACCTCTTCCCGCTCGCCCCGGCCGGGGTCGGCGCCGTCGACGCCGGCATGATCGGCGCCTTCGTCCTCTTCGGCATCCCCGAGGGGTCGGTCTTCCCGGCGATCCTCGTCTTCCGCCTGGTCGCCTTCTGGATGCCGATCCCACCCGGCATAATCGCCTTCTTCCAGCTCCGTAAAACGGTCCATCGCTGGGAAACCGAGGGCTTGCCGGTGGAGCGGGGAGGCAATGCCGAAACGGACCTCGAGCCGGCCATCGGCGGATTTGCCATGGGCCGCCGAGGGGGCTACTATAAAAAGTAAAGTAATAGACTCCAGGCGGGAAAAACATGGCTGATACGAAGAAGATCGAGGACGTAATCATCATCGGCGGCGGGCCCGCCGGCTACACGGCGGCGCTCTACACGGCGCGCGCCAACCTCGAGCCGCTCGTCTTCGAGGGCTTCCAGTGGGGCGGCCAGCTGCAGAACACGACCGACGTCGAGAACTATCCCGGCTACCCCGAGGGGATCATGGGGCCGGAGATGATGAGCCAGTTCCGCGCCCAGGCCGAGCGCTTCGGAACCCGCTTCGTCACCGACGACGTCGACCGGGTCGAGCTTTCCGACGGCGGCGTCCAGAAGGTCTTCCTCGGCGATGAGGAGCATCGCGCCAAGACCGTGATCCTGGCGATGGGGGCGGAGCCGAAACGGCTCGGCGTCCCGGGTGAGATGGAGCTGGCCGGCCGCGGCGTCTCCACCTGCGGCGTCTGCGACGGCGCCTTCTTCAAAGGCCACGACGTGATCGTGATCGGCGGCGGCGACTCGGCGATGGAGGACTCGATCTTCATCTCCAAGTACGCCGAGAACCTGACGATCATCGGCCGCCGCGACGAGTTCCGCGCCTCGAAGATCATGTTCGACCGCGCTCGCGAGAAGGAGAACATCGACTTGAAGACGCCGTACATCCCGGAGGAGTTCATCGCCGGCGAGGACGGCAAACTGGCGAAGATCCGCCTCCGCCACGCCGAGACCGGCGCCACCGAGGAGGTCGCCGCCACCGGCGCCTTCGTCGCGATCGGCCACATCCCGCGCTCTGAGGTCGTCAAGGACCAGGTCGGGGTCGACGAGGACGGCTACATCGTCACCGAGGGCGGCTCCACCCGGACCAACCTCGATGGCGTCTTCGCCGTCGGCGACGTCGTCGACCACACCTACCGCCAGGCGGTCACCGCCGCCGGCACCGGCTGCATGGGCGCGCTCGACGCCGAGCGTTTCCTGCGCGACAGCCCGCCCCCGGTCGAGGCGCACTGGCTGCCCGGCGGCGAGCCCGCCGAGATCGCCACCGGCTCCAAGTAGGCGGGCTGGCGAAGCCCGGCCGCCTTTCCCGGCTAGGGTGAGGCGATGGGCGAACGCGCGTCGACTCTCTTTCCCTTCGGCATCGCCGTCGTGCTGCCGCCGGCCGGGGTCCTGCTCGGGATCCTGAACTTCATGCAGGGCCAGCGCGACCTCGGAATGCGGTTGATCGCGGTCTCGCTGATCGCCGCGATCGTCTGGGTTCTACTCTTCGTCGTCTGATGGCAACCGAGTGCGCACATCTGGATTCGGTCGAGCTGCTGGATCTGCCCGATCCGGTCGACGGTTGCGAGGAGTGCCTGGCGCAGGGGATGCAGTGGGTCCACCTGCGGATGTGCACTCAATGCGGCCACATCGGCTGCTGCGACAACTCCGTCGGCAAACACGCCACCGGGCACTACAACGCGACCGGCCACCCGATCATCCGCTCGGCCGAGCCCGGCGAGAGCTGGAGCTGGTGCTATCCGGACGAGTTGATGTTCGAGCTGCGCGGCGACTGAGCCGCCGCGGTCATTTCTCCGGGGTGACGATCGCGAAGCCCGGGTCGGGCTCGTCGAGCAGCCCCAGCAGCTCGCCCAGCTTGACCCCGTCGCCCTCGACCCGGAGGCGGCCGGCGGCCGCGAGCTCGGCCAGGTCGGCGGTTTTGGCGAGCATTTCGTTCAGGGCCTGGCGCTCGATCACCAGCGTTGCGTCGGCATCGAAGCTTTCCCCGCTCGGGCGGTGGTGAAGGACGCCGTTCTCGACTTCCAGCAGGTGCAGCTCGTCGGGATCGGTGACCTTCCAGGCGATCGTCAGCCGCGCGTACCCGGCGCGCCTGCCGTCGAGCCGGATCGCCATCGCGTCGAGGATCTGCTCGAGCGAGAGTTGGGCGAGGATGTCCGGCGCGGCGCTGTCGGTCGGGGTCCCGGAGATCCCCGTGCGCAGCTCCTTGGCGCCCATCAGGAAGAAGTTGCGCCAGGT
This sequence comes from Solirubrobacterales bacterium, assembly GCA_035995325.1. Classification (GTDB taxonomy): domain Bacteria; phylum Actinomycetota; class Thermoleophilia; order Solirubrobacterales; family 70-9; genus VAYN01. Next base: position 63,125 of record DASYKN010000011.1, on the reverse strand, counting down.
CGCGTTCTCGGCCCCATAGCCGAGCTGCTCGAGCGCGTCGGCCTGCAGCTCCCGCGCCTCCTCGTTGCCGGGCTCGGCGAAGACGACGTGGTTGACGACCTCGACCACCCAGCGATAGTCGCCCTGCTCGAAGGCCTGGCGGGCGCGGCGCAGGACCTCCTCGGCGCCGCCCATGTACTCGACGTAGCGCTGGGCCGACTCGGTCGGCGGATGCTCCCAGAGGTGGGCCGGGTTGCCGTCGAACCAGCCCATGTAGCGCTGGTAGACCGCCTTGACGTTGTGGCTGACCGAGCCGTAGTAGCCGCGGCAGTGCCACTCGGCGGCGAGGCTCGGGGGCAGCTCGATCTGCTCGGCGATCTCATGCCCGGTCAGCCCCTGGTTGACCAGGCGCAGGGTCTGGTCGTGCAGGTATGCGTAGAGGTCGCGCTGCTTCTTCAGGTAGTCGACGATCCGCTCGCTGCCCCAGCGCGGCCAGTGGTGGCTGGCGAAGAGGACATCCGACTTCTCGCCGAAGAGCTCGATCGACTCGTCCAGGTAGTGGGCCCAGATGTGCGGGTCGCGGACCAGCGCCCCGCGCAGAGTCAGCGTGTTGTGCATCGTGTGGGTCGCGTTCTCGGCGATGCAGAGGACGCGCCGGTCGGGGAAGTGGAAGTTCATCTCCGACGGCGCCTCGGTCCCGGGCGTGAGCTGGAAGACCATCCGCACGCCGTCGACCGTCTCCTCCTGGCCGGTGGCGCTGACGTCGAGGTTGGGCGGGATCAGGGTCACGGTGCCGAGTGAGGTCGTCTGCCCGAGGCCGGCGCCGACCTGGCCGTCGGGGCCGCGCTCCAATCGCGCCCCGTACATGTAGGCGGCGCGCCGGCCCATCGCCGTGCCGGCGAAGACGTTCTCGCTGATCGCGTGGTGGAGGAAGCCGGAGGGGGCGAGGACGGGGATCTCACGCTCTGCCACTTCCTCGGCCGAGACGACGCCCTTGGCGCCGCCGAAGTGGTCGATGTGGCTGTGGGTGTAGACGAGGCCGGTGACCGGTCGCTCACCGCGGTGGCGGCGGTAGAGCGCCAGCGCCGCCGCCGCGGTCTCGGCCGAGATCAGCGGGTCGATGACGACGATCCCTTGCTCGCCCTCGACCACGTGCATGTTCGAGAGGTCGAAGCCGCGCAGTTGGTAGAAGCCCGGCGCGATCTCGAACAGACCGGCGATCCGGTTCAGCTTGCTCTGGCGCCAGAGGCTGGGGTTGACCGTGTCGGGCGGCTCGCCCGCGAGGAAGTCGTAGGACTCGAGGTCCCAGATGACGCGGCCGTTGGCGCCGGTGACGGTCGCGGGCTCGAACGGGGCGACGAGGCCGCGGGTCGCCTCGGCGAAGTCCTCCTCGTCGGCCAGCGGCAGCGCCGCGGCCGCCTCGCGGTTGCGCCGGGCGGTGATCGCCGAGGCCGGCTTGCGGCCGCCGTCGCTCACGCCGGGCCGCTCGCCTCGGCCTGGGCGCGCAGCTGCGGCGCCGGGCGGTAGGCCTCGCCGTGGTCGGCCTCCAGCGCCTCGAGGATCGCTACGGCGCGGGGGGCGCCGATCAGCTCGGTCAGCTCGATCGGCCCCAGTGGCCAGTTGAACCCCAGCCGCATCGCCGTGTCCATGTCGGCCGGCGAGGCGACGTCCTCTTCGCGGGCGAAGGCGGCCTCGTTGGCGATCTGGGCGAAGAGCCGGGGCAGGATCTGCGGCGCGGCCGGGTCGATCTTGGCCAGCTGCTCGGGGTCGAGGGTGGGGGGGTCGATGCCCAGCACCGGGTCGTCCTCGCGTTGCGCTCCCTCGGCGTAGGAGTAGTAGCCCTCGCCGCTCTTGCGGCCGAGCTTGCCGGCGGCGACCAGCCGTTCCTGGATCGGGTTCGGGCGCCAGCGCTCGGGCTCGCCGCCCTGGGCGAAGAAGGAGCGGGCGATCGTCAAGTTGACGTCGAGCCCGATCAGGTCGAGCAGCTCGAACGGGCCCATGCGGAAGCCGCCACCGAGGCGGACGACGCGGTCGATCGTCGCCGCGTCGGCGAGGCCGTCGCCGAGGATCCGCAGCGACTCCAGCGAGAAGGGGCGGGCGAGGCGGTTGGCGACGAAGCCGGGGCTGTCCTTGGCCCGGATCGGCGTCCGGCCCATCGCCTCGGCGACCTCGGTGGTGAGCGCCAGCGCCCGCTCCGAGGACTCGGCGGCGGCGACCACCTCGACCAGTTTCATCAGCGCCGGCGGGTTGAAGAAGTGCATCCCGACCACGCGCTCGGGGCCGGGGACGCCGGCGGCGATCTCGCCGACCCGCAGCGAGGAGGTGTTGGAGGCGAGGACCGCCTCCGGCCCGCAGGCCGCGGCGACGGCGCCGAACAGCTCCCGCTTCAGCTCCAGGTCCTCGGGCGCCGCCTCGATCAGCAGCTCGCAGCCGGCCAGCTCGGCCAGCTCCCCGGTCGGGTGGACGCGGGCGCGCGCCGCCCCCGCGTCCGCCTCGCTCCAGCGCCCGCGCGCCGCGCCCTTGGCGAGCGCCTCGCCGAGGCGGACGGCTCCCTTCTCGGCCGCCTCGGGAAAGCTGTCGTAGAGCCGCGTCTCGTAGCCGCCCAGCGCCGCCAGCTGGGCGATGCCGGCGCCCATCGTGCCGGCCCCGAGGACCCCGACGCGGGTTGCCGTCACCGGCCCTTGAAGTTCGGCTCGCGCTTTTCGATGAAGGCGGTCATGCCCTCGACCCGGTCCTCGGTCGCCATCGCCTGCTCGAACATCCCGCGCTCGGCCTCGAGGCCGGGGGAGAGGCCGAACTCTTCGGCGGTGAGGACCGCCTGTTTGGCGAGCCGCAGCGCCACCGGCGGCCGCTCGGCGATCGTCCGCGCCAGCTCCAGCGCCTCGTTCAGGCAGTGGCCGGGTTTGACGACGTTGTTGACCAGGCCCCATTTGCGCGCCATGCCGGCGTCGAAGTGGCGGCCGGTGAGGACGTACTCCATCGCCCGCTGCTTGCCGATCGCCCTGGTCAGGCGCTGGGTGCCGCCGCCGCCGGGGATGATCCCGAGCGTTATCTCCGGCTGGCCGAAGCGGGCGGTTTCGTCAGCGACGATCAGGTCGCAGGCCATCGCCAGCTCGCAGCCGCCGCCGAGCGCGTAACCGGAGACGGCGGCGATCAGCGGCGCCTCGGTCGCCGCGATCCCTTTCCAGAAGTCCATCCCGGCCGGGTCGGGCGCGGCGTCGAGCGGCCGTTCGGCCATCGCGCGGATGTCGGCGCCGGCGGCGAAGACCTGGTCGGAGCCGGCGATGACGATGCAGCGGACCTCGGGGTTGGCGTCGAGCTGGCGCAGCCCGGCGGTCAGTTGCTCGCGCATCTCCGGCGAGAGGGCGTTGCGCGCCTCCGGCCGGTTGAGCTGGAGCAGGCCGACGTGGAAGTCATCGACCGAGATCTCGACGATTCCGGCCACTCGGCTCAGCTCTCCTCGAACGGCAGCATCGCGTTGATCCCGGTCGCGGCGCGGCCGATGATCAGCTTTTGGATCTGCGAGGTGCCCTCATACAGGGTGGTGACGCGGGCGTCGCGCAGGTAGCGCTCGACCGGGTAGTCGTCGACGTAGCCGGCGCCGCCGTGGACCTGGATCGCGAGGTTGGCGCATTCGACCGCCGACTCGGTCGCGTAGAGCTTGGCGACCGAGGTCTCGGTCGTGTTCGGCTTGCCTTCGTCCTTGAGGACGCCGGCGCGGTAGACCAGCATCCGGCTGGCGTCGCGCTTGAGGATCATGTCGGCGATCATCTCCTGCACCAGCTGGAAGCGGGCCAGGGGGACGCCGAACTGCTTGCGCTCCTGGGCGTACTTGACGGAGGCGTCGACACAGCCGTCGCAGATGCCGACGCAGCCGGCGGCGACGCTGTAGCGGCCGTTGTCGAGGGCGCTCATCGCGACCTTGAAGCCGTCGCCGATCTGGCCGAGCATGGCGTCCTCGCCGACCTCGACCTCGTCCAGCGCGAGCGAGGCGGTGTCGGAGGAGCGCAGCCCGAGCTTGCCGTGGATCTCCTGCGTGGAGAAGCCCTCGCTCGCGGTCGGGACGAGGAAGCAGGCAAGCCCCTTGTGCTTCTTCTCGGGGTCGGTCTGGGCGAAAATCAGCGCCACCTCGGCGAAGTTGCCGAGGCTGATCCACATCTTCTGGCCGCTGATCGACCAGCCGGAGTCGGTCTTGGTCGCGCGGGTGCGGAGGTTGGCGGCGTCGGTGCCGGTGTCGGGCTCGGTCAACCCGAAGCAGCCGAGCGCCTCGCCCGAGCAGAGCCGCGGCAGCCACTGTTGCTTCTGCTCCTCGCTGCCCCACTTCTCGATCGAGCCGGCGACCAGCGAGGTCTGCACGGAGACGACGGTGCGGGCGGAGGAGTCGGCGCGGCCGACCTGCTCGACGATCAGCCCGTAGCCGATGTAGTCGAGGCCGCGGCCGCCGTACTCTTCGGAGACCGGGGCGCCGAGGTAGCCGACCTCGCCGAGCTTGCTCGCCAGCTCGCGGTCGAAGCGGGCGGCGCGGTCGTTCTCTTTGACCCGGGGCTCGATCTCCTTGTCGGCGAATTCGCGCGCCGCTTCGGAGATCAGTCGCTGCTCGTCGCTCAGCTGGAAGTCCATCTCGCTCCTACTCTCTCGTCGTCGTCAAAGTTCTCGAAGCTCGCGGCCGAGGGTCTCGGCGAAGGCCTGCTGGGCGGCGCGGGTGCTGGGCCCGGGGGCGGCTGGGAGGGCGGCGCCGTCGATCGCGGCGACGGCCTGGACCTCGCGCGTGGTCGAAGCAAGGAAGGCCTCACTGGCAGCGCGCAGGTCATCGATCTCCCAGGTGCCCTCGGCGACGTCGAGCGCCTTGACCAGGCGGTCGCGGGTGATCGACTCCAGCACCCCGTCGCTGAGCGCCGGCGTGCGCAGCTCGCCCTCGGCCGAGACCCAGAAGATCGCCGAGGTCGGTGGCTCGAGCACGATGCCATCGGGCTGGACCAGCACCGCCTCGTCGGCCCCCTGCGCCTTGGCCAGCCGGGTCGCCTGCATATTGGCGGCATAGGAGAGCGACTTGACCCCGTTGAGGATCACGGTCGGGGAGTAGGTGACCGTGGCGACGCTGACCGTCTCGGCGTGCGCCGGGATCGGCTCGGTGACGGCGATGCGGCGGCCGCCGCGGGTGACGATCAGTCGCAGCTGCCCGTCGGCGTCGCCGGCCGCGGCCAGCAGCGCCGCGATCTCCCGCTCCAGCGCGGCCCGGTCGAACTCCAGCTCGATCGCGGCGGCCGAGCGGCCGAGCCGGTCGAGGTGGTCGACCAGCGCGAACGGCTTGCCGGCGTAGAGCCGGATCACCTCGAAGGCGCCGTCGCCGCGGTAGAGGCCGTCGTCCTTCATCGGCACCATCGCCTCGGCCGTCGGGGTCACCTTCCCGTCGACGCTGGCCAGCTCTGTCAAGCCCGAAGTCACCGCTGGCGAGGCTACCTCAGACGGCTTCGAACACCGTCGCCAGGCCCTGGCCGACGCCGACGCACATGGTCGCGACGCCGTACTTGCCGTTGCGGCGCCCCAGCTCGCGGACGAGGGTGCCGGCGAGGCGGGCGCCGGAGCAGCCGAGCGGGTGGCCGAGGGCGATCGCGCCGCCGTTGACGTTGACGATCTCCTCGTCGATTCCCAGCTCGCGGGCGCTGGCGAGGACCTGGGAGGCGAAGGCCTCGTTCAGCTCGACCAGGTCGAGCTGCTCGACGGTCAGGCCGGCGGCGGCGAGGGCGCGGGGGACCGCGGCGACCGGGCCGATGCCCATGTAGGCGGGGTCGACTCCGGCGACGCCGGTGGAGACGACGCGGGCGAGCGGCTCGGCGCCCAGCTCCTCGGCGGCCCGCTCGGAGCCGATCAGCAGGCAGGCGGCGCCGTCGTTGAGGGTCGAGGCGTTGCCGGCGGTGACGCTGCCGCCCTCGCGGAAGACCGGGCGCAGCTTCGCCAGCGTCTCCAGCGAGGCGTCGGGCCGTGGGCCCTCGTCGGCCTCGACCAGCACGGTCTCGCGCCCCCGCGGCGCCTCGATCGGGGCGATCTCCTCGGCCAGCTTGCCGGCCTCGGCAGCGGCGACCGCGCGCTGGTGGCTGCGCAGGGCGAAGGCGTCCTGGTCCTCGCGGCTGACGCCGTAGCGGGCGGCGACGTTCTCGCCGGTCTCGCCCATCGACTCGGTCGAGACGCCCAGCTCGGCCATGCGCGGGTTGACCATCCGCCAGCCGAGGGTGGTGTCGTGCATCGTCTGCGGGCCGCGGGGAAGGGCACGCTCGGGCTTCTCGACCACCCAGGGCGCGCGGCTCATCGACTCGACTCCGCCGGCCAGGTAGTAGTCGCCTTCGCCGAGCTTGACCGCGCGGGCGGCGCAGTTGACCGCCTCCAGGCCGGAGGCACAGAGGCGGTTGACAGTGGCGCCGGGGACGCTCTGCGGCAGGCCCGCCAGCAGCGCCGCCATCCGCGCCACGTCGCGGTTGTCCTCGCCCGACTGGTTGGCGGCGCCGAAGTAGACGTCGACGATCCGCTCGGGGTCAACACCGCTGCGCCCGACCGCGGCGGCGATCGTGTGCGCGGCGAGGTCGTCGGGGCGCACGCCGGAGAGGGCGCCGCGGTAGGCGCCCATCGGAGAGCGGACCGCCTCTAGAACGTAGGCCTCGGGCATCGGGTGGAACCGTATCCTTGTTCGGTGCTTCTGATTCTGGGGACTCTGGGAGTAGTCGCGTTCATGGTCGGCGTTTTGGTCGTCGTCGGGCACTTCTATCCCGGCAGCAACGCCGAACTCCTGGACTGGAAGCCGACCCGCTCGCCCGAGGTCGAGGCCCAGAACGAGATCGACGACATCCGCCAGATGATGGAGGCGCAGAACGAGATGCGCCGGCGGCGGGGGGTGCCGGAGATGACCGAAGCCGAGCTGCACCGCAAGGTCGCCGAGGACGAGCGGCTGCGCCTGCGCGGGCGCGGCCCGTTCGAATCGGCCTGAGCCGTTCGCGCGTTGACACTTTTCCCCACCCTGGTGGGGTCAAATGTCGAAGCGCATCAGGCGGCGCTTCGCTGGGGGGTAGGAGCTGGCTCGGGCGCGGAGCGCGGGGCGGGGACGCCGACCGGGCCGAAGGCGAGAGCCAGGGCGGCGGCGCCGAGGCCGGTGCCGAGGGCGAAGGCCCAGCCGCGCTGGAGGCCGTCGAGCAGGCTGCCGCCGCTCTCGAGCAGGGCGACGAGGACGGCGACGCCGATCGCCGAGCCGAGCTGGCGGGCCATGCCGAAGACGGCGGTGCCGGTGGCGAAGCGCTGCGGCGGCAGCGCCGCCGTGGCCGCCGCCGGCAGCGTCCCCAGGGTCATCCCGACCCCGGCGCCGCCGAGCATGAAGCCGGGCAGGAAGGTGGTCAGGTATTCGGGGGTGGGGCCGACGGTGGCGAGGATGTAGCCGAAGCTGGCGGCGAAGGCGAGGCCGCCGGCGGCGGCGACCGGGCGCTGGCCGATGCGGGCGCCGAGCCGGCCCGAAGGGATTGCGAAGGCCGCCGCCATCAGCGGCCCGGGGGAGAGGGCAAAGCCGGCTTTCAGCGCCGAGTAGCCCCAGACTTCGGTCAGCAGCAGGACGCCGGAGAGCAGCATCGCGCCGAAGCCGGCGAAGAAGACCGCGGCGGCGAGGTTGGCGAGGGCGAAGGAGCGGACCCGCAGCAGCGGCAGCTCGATCACCGGCGCGTGGTGGTGGGCGGAGCGGACGACGAAGGCGACGACCAGGGCGACGGCGGCGGCGAAGGAGCCGAGCGTGCGCGGGTCGGCCCAGCCCCAGTCCGTGCCCTTGACGATCCCCAGGGTGAGCAGGCCGATGCCGAGCGCCAGCTCGGCGGCGCCGAGCAGGTCGGGGCGCCCGTCTTCGGGCTCGCGCACCTCGTCGAGGCCGCGGATCGCGACGATCGCGGTGACGATCCCGATCGGGACGTTAACGACGAAGATCCAGCGCCAGTCGAGCTGGACGAGGATGCCGCCGATCGGCGGCCCGAGCGCCGCGGCGACGCCGCCGACCGCGGACCAGATGCCGATCGCCAGCGGCCGCTGCTCGGCCGGGAAGGCGGGCAGGATCAGCCCCAGCGTGGTCGGCAGCATCATCGCCCCGCCGGCGGCCTGGAGGACGCGGGCGGCGACCAGGAAGGGGATCGAGGGGGCGGCGGCGCAGAGCGCGGAGGCCGCGGAAAAGAGCAGCAGGCCGAGGACGAAAACGCGCTTGCGGCCGACCCGGTCGGCGATCCGCCCGGCGGGGACGAGCAGGGCGGCGAAGACGATCGCGTAGGCGTTGAGGATCCAGGAGAGGCTGGAGAGCGAGGCGCCGCCGAAGTCCAGCGCCAGGTCGGGGAAGGCGATGTTGACGATGAAGAGGTCGAGGCTGGCCATGAAGAGGCCGACCGAGGTGATCGTGAGGACCTTCCAGCGCTTCTCCATGCCGCTCCAATCGCTGTCGCTTGCAAATCGCAAGCCACCCTAGCAGGCTTAACTTGTAAAAGAAAAGTCAGTGGCTAGACTGGATGGGCATGGCGATCGAGGCCTTCGCGAATCTGAACTGCTCCGTGGCGCAGCCGCTCTCCTTCCTCGGCGAGCGCTGGTCGCTGCTGGTCCTGCGCGACCTCTTCCTCGGCCGCCGCCGCTTCGACGAGATCCAGGACTCGCTCGGGCTCGCCAGCAACGTCCTCAGCCAGCGGCTGTCGACGCTGGTCGAGGAGGGAGTGGCGGAGCGTCATCGCTACAGCGAGCACCCGGAGCGCTTCGAATACCGCCTGACCGAAAAGGGCCGCGACCTGCAGCCGGTGCTGCTGGCGATGCTCGCCTGGGGCGACCGCTATACCGCCGGCCCCGCCGGCCCGCCGCTGGAGACCGTCCACGACGAGTGCGGCAAGGCCTTCCACATGGTCCCGACCTGCTCGCGGTGCGGCGGCGAGGTCGACGCCGACCACACCCACAGCCGCCCCGGCCCCGGCGCCACCGCCGAGCAGCGCCGCCGTGCCGACGAGGCGAAGCGCCGCGCCGCCGAGCGCCGCGCCGCCTGAGCGGATCGCTTGGCGCGGGCGCTAATCATCGGTTGCGGCTGCCGCGGCAGGGAGCTGGGGGGAAGGCTCCTGGCCGAGGGCTGGGCGGTGCGCGGGACCAGCCGTCGCGAGGACGGCCTGGCGGCGATCGAGGCGGCCGGGATCGAGCCGGCGCTGGCCGACCTCGACCGGGTCGGCACGGTCCTGGAGTTGGTCGGCGACGTCGCCGTCGTCTACCTCCTGCTCGGCTCGGCCGAGGGCGAGGACGAGGCGGTCGCGGCGATCCACGGCCCGCGCCTGGAGCGGCTGATGGAGAAGCTGGTCGACACGCCGGTGCGCGGCGTCGTCTACGAGGCGGTGGGGAGCGTCGAGCCACAGCTGCTCGCTGCCGGCGCCGAGATCGTCCGCGCCGCCGCCAGTACCTGGCACATTCCGGTCGCGGTGGTGGAGGAGGAGTGGGGCGATCCCGTCATGTGGTCCCAGGAGATGAGTAATTTGGCTCTGGGGCTGCTTTCGCCGAGCCGACGAAGCTAAATAGCTAAAGTCCGATAGGAATTTAGGTAGATAACCCGGCACCAAGATTTGGAGGTTGCGAAATGAGCTATGCGAAGGATGTGCTGGTCGAGACCGATTGGGTGGCCGAGCATCTCGACGACGACTCGGTTCGCATCGTCGAGGTCGACGAGAACCCGGCCCTCTACGCCGAGGGCCACATCCCCGGCGCGATCGGCTTCGACTGGAAGGCGGACCTGCAGGACCAGGTCCGGCGCGACTTCCTCGACGCCGAGGCCTTCGGCGCCCTGATCGGCAGCCGCGGCATCTCCAACGACCACACGGTCGTCCTCTATGGCGACCGCAACAACTGGTTCGCCGCCTACACCTACTGGTACTTCCGCTACTACGGCCACAGCGACGTCAAGCTGGTCAACGGCCCGCGCGAGAAATGGATCGCCGAGGGCCGCGACGTCAGCACCGAGGCGCCGTCTTATCCGGCGGCGACCTTCGCCGCCGCCGCCGGCGACGACAGCATCCGCGCCTACCGCGACGAGGTCCGCAGCGCGCTCGACAACGGCGGCCCCAACCTGGTCGACGTGCGCAGCCCGCAGGAGTACTCGGGCGAGCTGATCGCGATGGCCGGCTACGAGCAGGAGGGCGCCCAGCGCGGCGGCCACATTCCCGGCGCCGCCTCGGTGCCGTGGGCGCAGGCCGTGCAGGAGGACGGCACCTTCAAATCGGCGGACGACCTGCGCGAGCTGTACACCGCCAAAGGCGTCCTCGAGGAGGGGGTGCCGGTGGTCGCCTACTGCCGCATCGGCGAGCGCTCCGCCCACACCTGGTTCGTCCTGCACGAGCTGCTCGGCGAGGACGACGTCAAGAACTACGACGGCTCCTGGACCGAGTGGGGCAACCTGGTCGGCGTCCCGGTCGAGAAAGGCGCCTAGCCGAGGCGCTTGAGCAGGTCGCCGAGGATCCGCGCGGTCGCTCCCCAGATCAACTGCCCTTCCACCTCGTAGGTGGGGGTGTGGATGGGGATGCCGCGGCGGACCAGGCGGCGCATCGCGTAGCCCCCGCGCAGCAGCTCGAGCGAGTAGGTGAGGACGGTCTCGACCTCGGTCGGGTTGGGCACCAGCCCCAGCTCGGCCGGGTCGGCGACGAGGCCGACGAAGGGGTGGACGCGGTAGTTGGTGACGAAGGTCGAGGTCGGCGGCAGCGCCCCGACCAGCTCGACCCGAGCCGGCTCCAGCGCGATCTCCTCCTGCGCCTCGCGCAGGGCCGTCGTCGCCAGGTCGGCGTCGATCTCGTCGTGGCGGCCGCCGGGGAAGGAGATCTCGCCCGCGTGCCGGCGCATGTCGGCGCGGCGCTCGGTGAAGATCAGCCCCGGCTCGTCGGGCCAGCCGTAGAGCGCCAGCAGCACCGCCGCGTCGGTGCGCCCGTGCGCGTCCATCGCCGCCGCCTGCTCGGCGGTGAGGAGCAGGTCGCTCAACTCGCGGTTGCTATTCACCTTGGATCGCCCCGAATCGAGGGAGCGTTCGTCCTTTGTAACCCAGAGGGTTACAAGCGACGAACGCGCTGAGGCTCAGATGATCACCTGGACGGTGCCGCCGTCGACCGACCAGGCGGCGCCGGCGACGTAGGAGGCGCGCTCGGAGCAGAGGAAGACGATCGCGCTGGCGATCTCGGCCGGGTCGGCGAGGCGGCCGATCGGGCGCTTGGCGCCGGCTTCGGCCAGCGCCTCCTCGCGGCTGGCGGCGCCGCTCATCGCCTGCGACTGGTCGAGCAGGCCGCCCGGGTCCATCCACATCTCCGACTCGACCGGGCCGGGGCAGATCGCGTTGACGAGGACGCCACGCTTGGCGTAGCGGTCGGCGAAGAGGCGCGAGAGCGAAAGCTCGGCCGCCTTCGCCACCGAGTACTCCGGCATCGCCGCGGAGGGGCGCTTGCCGGCGGTCGAGCAGACGTTGACGACGCGGCCCCAGCCACGCTCGGCCATCGCCGGGGCGGCGGCGCGCATCGCCCGCAGCGGCGCCATCACGTTGATCTCGTACTGGGCGCGCCAGTCCTCGTCGGGGACGTCGTCGAGGTCGCGCCACTGGGCGGCGCCGGCGTTGTTGACCAGCACGTCGAGGCCGCCGAAGCACTCGGTCGCGACTTCGAGCATGCGCTCGCCCGCCTCGGGCAGGGTGACGTCGAGCGCCAGCACCGCGGCCTTGCCGCCGGCCTTGACCCCGGCGCCGACGGCCTCTTCCTGGACCTCGCGCAGGCGCGTCTCGTCGCGCGCGACCAGCAGCACGTTGGCGCCCTCGGCGCAGAGCTGGACCGCGGTCTCGCGGCCGATCCCGCGGCTGGCGCCGGTGACGACGCAGGCGCGCCCGGCCAGGCCGAGGTTCACCTAGACCGCCTCGACCCGCTCGGAGACGGTGACCGAGGCCTCGCCGACCAGGACCTTGTGGACCGGGCACTTGGCGGCGATCACCAGCAGCCGCCGGCGCTGCTCCTCGCTCAGCTCGCGCGGCAGCTTCAGCGCCACCGCGTAGGTCGAGGGGACGGTGCCGTCGTAGGCGACATCGACGTCGACCTCGACCGCGCCCACGTCCCAGCCTTTGCGGTCGGCGTACATCTCGACCGTGATCGCGGTGCAGCCGGCGAGGCTGGCGGCGAGGAGCAGGGTCGGGCGCGGGCCGGTGTCGGTGCCGCCGCGGTCGGGCGGCTCGTCGACGATCAGCGTGTGGCCGCCTTCGAGGTCGACCTCATGGGCCATCCCCTCGAGCCGGCGGGCGACGACCCGCACCTCAGCGCCTGGCGCGGCCCTCGAACAGGACCGGGTCGTCGACGTCGGCGTAGCGCGCCATCGCAAAGGCGAGGTCGGAGGCGCGGTTGACGAAGTGGATCACGGTCTCGCTGGCCAGCTCGCCGGCCGCGGCGAGGGCGGAGATGCGGCGCTCAGCCCGGCGGATCGTGGTGCGGGCGACGTCGAGCTGGGCCGAGAGCTGGTTGCCGCCGGGGATGACGAACTGCGGCGGCAGCTCGACCTCGTCCATGTAGCGGTCGATCAACCGCTCCAGCTCGACGACCATCGCCTCGGTCGTGCGGCTGATCCCGTCTTCGAGCCGCTCGGAGGCCTCCGGTGCGGTCGCCAGCTCGGCGCCGGCGATGAAGAGGTCGTCCTGGAGGCGGAGGACGTCGGCGGCCAGCTCCTGCCGGTCGGCGCCGCAGAGGGCGCGGGCGACGCCGAGCGCCGAGCAGGCTTCGTCGAGGGCGCCGTAGGCCTCGGTGCGGCCGTGGTGCTTGGGGACGCGGCCGCCGTACCAGAGCGAGGTGGTCCCGTCGTCGCCCTTCTTGGTGTAGATCTTGACCACGGGTCGATCCTACGCCCAGCTCAGGCGACCGGGCTGAAGGCGAAGCCGGTCATCACCTTGGGGAAGAAGTAGGTCGACTTCGGCGGCATGTTGGCCTCGGTCTCGGCGACCGCCTTGACCTGCTCGATCGGGACCGGGCGCTGGATCAAGGCGACGTCGTAGTCGCCGTCGTCGACCTGGGCGAGGGCCTCGGGGATGCTCTTCGCGTATTCGAGCCCGCGGCGAGCGTCGATGTCCTCGTCGTCCATCCCGGCCAGGCCCTTCAGCACCAGCGTCTCGAGGATCGCCGAGTCGAGCCGGCGGTAGGCCTCGGGCTTGCCCTCGAGCCGGCGGTCCAGCTCGGCCGTGTCCTTGAGGCGCAGGCGGTAGCCCTGGCCGTGGAAGCTGTCGTAGAGGCCGAAGACGCCGACCCCGTCCTCTCCGGCCGGGTCGAGCCCGTCGCGGCCGACCTCCTCGATCTCGAACAGCTCCCGCAGGCCGCTGCCGAGGCGGCGCTGCCGCTCCTCGTCGCCGGCGAAGCCGGAGAGCAGGCGGTGGGTGGGGAAGACGGTGAGGCCGGGGTCGTCGAGCCCGGTCAGCGCCATCAGCGTGTAGTTGTGCGGGCCCTCGCCCCCGACCTCGTCGCGGTAGGCGCGGGCGGTCTCGTAGCGGTGGTGGCCGTCGGCGATCAGCAGTTCGGCGCCGGCGAGCCGCTCGCTGACAGCGGCGTGGATCGCCGGGTCGGTGACCTGCCAGACGCGGTTGAGGGTGCCGCTTTCGTCAGTGGCTTCGCCCCAGGGCTCGGCGGCCAGCGCCGGCTCGACCAGCGGCCAGGCGTCCTCGGTGCTGAGCGAGAAGATCGGCGAGAGGTTGTAGCCGGTGGCGCGGGTCAGCTCGAGCCGATCCTGCAGCGGGCCGGGGTGGGTGCGCTCGTGCGGGCGGACCCCTTCGTCGTACTCGACCACGCGGACCCGGGCGAGGATGCCGTTGCGGCTGTGCTGGGAGCCGTCCGGCGCGGTGTAGTCCTGGGTCATCGCCCAGATCGAGGGCTGCTCGTCGGCGACCAGGGCGCCCGCGGCCAGCCAACGCTCGATCGTCCGCGCCGCCTCCGCGTAGGGGTCGCCGCTCGGGTTGCTGGCCGGGTCGGCGGGGTCGAACGGCTTCGGCAGGTCGATCGCGACGGCGTTGTAGGGCGAGCGTTGCAGCAGCCGGGCGCGGGCGGGCGCGTCGATCACGTCGTAGGGCGGCGCCGCGACCGCGTCGAGCGGGCCGACCTTCCCGAGGTCGTAGTGCAATGCCTGAAACGGGCGCACGTCAGCCATCCCTGCTCACTCTAAACTGGCCGCATCGGGGAGTAGCGCAGCCTGGTAGCGCGCCGCCTTTGGGTGGCGGAGGTCGCAGGTTCAAATCCTGTCTCCCCGATTCTTAAAGCCCGCTTGCGAAGCGGGCCTGCAATCGTCCCCGCGCGGGCGCTAGGGTGGCGCGGTGCGTCTTGTCTGGAGCCTCGTCGTCCTATTGGCCGTCTGTGCCGGTGCCAGGCTGGCCGCGCCCGACGCGCGCGCCGCGGAAACTCCGGCTACGGTCGCCAGTGTCTTCAACGAAGTCGGCGCCCACACCTACACCGTTCCCGCCGGGGTGACCAGCATCCACGTGATCGCGGTCGGGGCACCCGGCGGAAGCAAGAAAAGCTCTGCGGGTGGCCGTGGTGCCGTCGCCACCGCCGACGTCGCTGTGACGCCGGGACAGGCACTTGGCGTCTATGTTGGCGGTCCCGGCACGGTCACCACCGGTCAATCCAACCCCGGGGGCTTCAACGGAGGAGGCGATGGCGTCTCCTACGACTCCACGGGTGGTGGCGGGGCTTCCGATATTCGCACCGGCGGGCCGAGTGACCTCGGGAGCCGTCTCGTCGTCGCCGCTGGCGGTGGCGGGGCCGGCAGCCTGACCGTGGGGGCAAGCGGTGGGCAGGCCGCAGACCCCTTCCCGAAACACTGCGAAGGTGGCGCCGCTGGAACCGCCAGTTCAGGCGGCAAAGGCGGAGCGGTGCTGGTCTTCTTCGAAGAATCCCATCCGGGGGGCACGGGCACGCTCGGGAAGGGCGGGTCCTCGAGTCGGGGAGGCGCCGGCGGCGGCGGTCTCTACGGTGGCGGAGCTGGTGCCGATGGCATCGATGAGGGGGACAGCGAAGCGGAAAGCTGCGGAGGCGGCGGCGGCTCGAGCGGATTCGGCCCGGGCACGAGCGCGACCTCGGTAGCGATCTCGGAATTCCGCACGCCATCTGTGACGATCAGCTACGTCACGGCCTCCAGCCCCGGTTCCGGCACCGGCCCGGCCAACCCGGGAGGCGGAAGCAACTCGGGGAACGGCCCTTCCAAGGCCACGCTCTCGCTGCCGGCCGTGCAGCACGGCAAGTCAGTTGTCGGGACCGTGATGATTCCCGCCAACCGCTCAGCTCTGAAGGCGACGCTCTCCTGGCAGACGGGGAGCGGCGGAAAAGGAAGCAGGGTCCTGGCCGCTGGGAAGGCCCTGGTCGGCAGCCTGACCGAAGCCCCGCTGAAGAAGGGCCTCCACAGCTTCACGGTCAAGCTGAACAAGCGTGGCAAAAAGTCACTGGCGAAGCTCGGAAAACTGAAGCTGACGCTCGAAGTTCGCGTGACCCCGCCTCGAGGCGCCGCCGCGGTGGCCAGCAAGAAGTTGACGCTGAAGCCCTGAGGGCGCGGCGCGAGTGAGGGAGCGGGCCGTCGAGGCCCGAATCAGCGGCCCGCGGGGATTCTCGCCATCGCGGACTCGAGCAAGCCGGAGGCATTGGCCCGCATCACCGACGCCGCTTCGTCGCGGGAAAGCTGGGCGATATCGGTGAGCCAGGCGAAGGCCTCGATGCCGAGGGTCGCGCTGATGCCGTAGGCCAGCCGACGCAGCTCGGCCGCCTCCAAGCGCCGGGCGAGCGGTTGGAGGGCGTCTTCGACCCAGCTGACGCGCAGGCCCCGGTGCATCGGCAGCTCCGGCGGCCGGATGTCTTCAAGCGAAAGCTTGAGGACGGCACGCATCTCTGGCTCATGCGTCAAAACCCGGCTGGTCAGGGCCTGGGCGACGGTCTCCAGGCGCTGAAGCGGGTCGTCCGTGGGGTCGTCTCCAAGCAGGGACTCTTCATCGACGTGGGGGAAGGCTGCTGCCACCAGCGCCCACCGGTTGGGGAAGTAGCGGTAGGCGGTCGTTCGTGAGACCGCTGCCGCGGCGGCTGCTCCCTCGACCGTCGGGGGCACTCCCCGGGCCAGCAGTTCGCGAGCGGCATCGGTCAGCGCCCCACGCGTCCGAGCCTTCTGGTGGATGCGGCCGGTTCTCTCATATGGAACGCTCATGCCTTCATGGTACGTTAGTCCCATAAAATCCTTGCTCGCGTCTTGCGCGACCGTCAGGAGGCTGAGATGAGTGCAGCGGTTCCGGTTGTCCGCAATGACGGTGAGGGAGAGCGGGTCTGGTTCTTCGGTGGCGGCGTCCATGTGTGGAAGGCCAGCGCCGAGGAGACGGGCGGCTCCCTGCTCTTGTTCGAGGACGTCCTCGAAGCGGGCAAGTCCACGCCGCTTCACGTCCATCCCGACGAGGACGAGCTGCTCTACGTGCTGGAGGGCGAGATCCTCGTCCACACCGCGGGCCACGAGAGCCGCGTCGGACCTCGCGGCGTCGCCTTCTTCCCGCGCGGCGTCGCCCACGCGTTCCTCGTCACCTCGGAGACCGCGAGGGTCCTCTGCCTCGAGACCCCGGCCAGCGCCGAGGCCTTTTACCGGGACGCCAGCGTTCCCGCAACCGAGGAGCTGGAACGGGAAGCCCCGGTCGACCTGGACCGCGTTCGGAGGTCTGCTCAGGGAAATCCCGGCATCGAGATCGTCGGGCCGCCGCCCTTCTCTTGACTTCGGCGCCGGCGAGGCGGAGGGTTGTTGCGATCGAACGGACCCGTGCCGATCTCCTGCGCCGCGCTTGGCAGCAGCCTCGACTTTCTTGCAATTGTCAGCCGTAGCCTCGATCGGCGAGAACGCGCCGCCGAGCTGTGTGGCGCTCGCAAGAGATGGAGACTGAGATGAGCAGTGAAAGCGCGGCGGCAAGCCCGCCCGTGAAGGCCGGGGAGATGAAGCTCGAGGTCGTGGTCGTGCCGGTCTCGGATGTCGACCGGGCAAAAGGCTTCTACGAGGGGATGGGATGGCGCCTCGACGCCGACCTGGCGATCGAGGACGGCTACAGGGTGGTGCAGCTGACTCCGCCGGGGTCGGCCTGCTCGATCATCCTCGGCGAAGGGGTGACGACGGCCGCCCCCGGCTCCAGCGAGGGCCTGCAGCTCTCCGTCTACGACATCGACGCGGCCCGCGCCGACCTGGTCGAGCGCGGGGTCGAGGTCAGCGAGCCGTTCCACGACGCGACCGGCGTCTTCCACCACGCCGGGACGGCGGGGCGGGAGAGCGGGGCGGCTCTCGAGCACGCCGACTACGGCTCGTTCGTCGCCTTCAGCGACCCCGACGGCAACGGCTGGCTGCTGCAAGAGATCAAGACCCGGCTTCCGGGACGATGAAGGGAGAAGGCTGATGGCGACGAGCTACGAGTCGGTTGAGGACCTGGCGGAGGCGCTGAGACGGGCGGCCGCGGCGCACGGTGAGCACGAGGCGCGAACGGGCGAGGAGGACGCGAACTGGCCGGACTGGTACGCCCTCTACATGGTGCGCGAGCGCGCCGGTGAGGAGCTGCCAAGGTGAAACCGGACTACGACGCGATCGTCCTCGGCGGCGGCTCCCCGGGGGAGCATTGCGCGGGCGCCTTGGCCGAGGGCGGGCTGCGCGTCGCCGTGGTCGAGCGCGAGCTGGTCGGAGGGGAGTGCTCCTACTGGGCCTGCATTCCCTCGAAGACGCTGCTGCGCCCGGGCGAGGCGGTCAACGCGGCGCGCGAGGCCACCGCGAGCGCCGAGGTCGACGTCGAGGCGGCGTTCGCCTGGCGGGACTTCATGGTCTCCGACTACTCCGACGCGGGGCAGGAGCGTTGGCTCGCCGACAACGGGATCGAGCTGCTGCGCGGCAGCGGCCGGCTGGCGGGCCCGGGGGCGGTCGAGGTCGACGGAGTGCGTCACACCGCCGACCACGTCGTCCTCGCCAACGGCGCCGATCCGGTGGTGCCGCCGGTGCCGGGCCTGCGGGAGCTGGACGGCGTTTGGGGCAGCCGCGAGGCGACCTCGATGAAGGCCGTCCCGCGGCGCCTGGTGATCCTCGGCGGCGGCCCGGTCGGGGTCGAGATGGCGCAGGCGGTTCGCCGGCTCGGCGGCGAGGCCGCGATCGCCGACATGTCCGGGCACCTGCTCGGACGGGAGCCGGCGCCGCTGGGCGAGGCGCTCGGCGAGGTCCTGCGCCGCGAAGGCATCGAGTTGTTCCTCGCCGCCAACGCGACGGCGGCGCGACGGGATGGCGAGGACTACGTCCTCGAGTTCGACGACGGCCGCGAGCTGCGCGGCGACCGGCTGCTGGTCGCCACCGGCAGGCGCCCGCGGGTCAATGGGATCGGGCTGGAGAGCGTCGGCGTCGAGCCGGACGCGCATGGAGTCCCGGTCGACGCGCACCTGCGGGCGGCGGAGCAGCTCTGGGCGATCGGCGACGTCAACGGCCTCTGGCCGCTGACCCACGTCGGCAAGTACCAGGGCGACGTGGTCGCCGCGAACATCCTCGGCGAGCCGCGCAAGGCCAACTACGAGGCTGTTCCGCGCGTCGTCTACACCGATCCGCAGGCTGCGGCGGTCGGCGCGTCGGCTGGCCGCTTCAGCGCGATGGTCCCTGTCTCCGGCGTGGCGAAGACCGCGACCTATACCCGGGAGTACGCGACCCACAACGGGTTCCTGACCCTGCTCAGCGACGGCGAGCTACTGACCGGCGCCTACGCCCTCGGTCCCGAGGCAGGCGAGTGGCTGCAGCAGGCGACGCTCGCGATTCGCGCCCGCGTCCCACTCGATGTCCTGGCCGACACGATCCAGCCGTTCCCGACGTTCTCCGAGATCTACGTCGCGGCCCTGAAAGCGCTGAAGGGCGAGATAGCCGCGGCGTCGAAGGCGGCAGGAGCGGATCCGCCGATGTCGAGCTAGCGGGAGCGTCAGGCCTGGGCCCGGACCACCAGCTCCAGCTTCTCGACCGAGACCCTGGTGCCCATGCCGCCGCCGGGGGGGCTCATCGAGTTCAGCGTTTCGTCGCCCTGGCGGTAGTCCTCCTCGGTCTCGAACAGGCTGATCGCGACCGCCTTGCCGGCTGCCGTGTCGTGGAGGAGCAGGAGCTCTTTCGCCGGCACCCCAGGCGGCGGGCCGCCGGCGGCCTCGGCTTGGGCGCGGATCTGGGCCGCGCTCTCTTCCAGTGCGGCAGCGTCGGCGCCTTCCCAGCGAGCTATGCGAGCGAACATCTCGTCCTCCTATCGTCGGTCCCTGGCCCTCCGAGCCTAACTTTGTGCCGTCTATTTCGTGTCTGGTACCGTGACATGAAATGACGCCGCGCGCCTATACGCAGAGCAAGCGGGCCGATGCGACCGAACGCACGCGGAGGGCGATCCTCGACGCGACCCAGTCGCTCTTCCGCGAGGAGCGCCTGGCCGAGCTGCCGCTGGAGCGGATCGCCGCCCGGGCCAGCTGCAGCAGCCGTTCGATTCTGCGGCATTTCGGCTCACGCGAGGGGTTGATGAGCGCGGCGATCGCCGACGCGGAGGCGGAGACGGCCAGTACCCGGGAAGCGGCTCCGGGGGACGTGCCCGGCGCGATCCGCAAACTGGTCGACCACTACGAGCAGAGCGGCGACGAGGTGATCCGCTGGATCGCCGCCGCCGAGAGCTATCCGTTGGTCCGCCAGGTGGTCGAGAGCGGCGAACGCCTGCACCTGGACTGGGTCGACGCGGTCTTCGCCGACGACCTCGCGGCGCTCAGGGGAGCGGCGCGGCGCCAGCGCCGGGCGGTCCTGGCGAGCGTCACCGACGTCTACGTCTGGCAGTTGCTGCGCCGTCGTGGCCGGCTCGGGCGCGACGCCACCGAGGCGGCGATGCTGGACCTCGTCGAACACGCCCGGCGGGGACGATGAGGGTCCTCGCCTACACCTCGCCCGCCCGTGGCCACCTCGGGCCGATGATGGCGCCGCTGCTGGAGCTGAAGCGGCGCGGCGCCGAGGTCCACGTCCGCACCCTGGCCGCCGCGGTCGAGGCGGTACGGACGGCGGGCCTCGAGTGCGAGCCGATCGACCCCCGCATCGAGGCGCTGAGCATGGACGACCACCGCGCCAAGAGCCGGCTCGAGGCGGGGAGGAGGGCCTTCGGGGTCTGGGCCCGGCGCGCGCGCTTCGACGCGCCGGACTTCGAGGCGGCCCTGGCCGCCAGCGGCGCCGAGCTGGCGCTGGTCGACACCACCGCCTTCGGCGCCAAGGCCGTCGCCGAGCGCGAGGGCCTGCCCTGGGCGGAGTCGCGGCCATTCCTGCTGGAAGACCGGGCGCCCGGCCTGCCCCCCTTCGGCTTCGGCCTGAGGCCGCGGGGCGGCCCTCTGGGACGGGCGCGCGACGCGGTGGTGGGACTGGCGAGCCGGCGCTTCGACGCCCTGGCGCGGCTGCCCACCGTCAACGCGGGCCGGGAGGCGGCGGCCCTGCCGGCGCTGGGCTCGATCGCGGAGGCCCGCCAGCGGGCGCCGCTGACGCTCTATTTCACCGCCGAGCCGTTCGAGTACCGGCGGCCGCTGCCGCCGGGCGTGCTCATGGTCGGGGCGGGGCTGTGGGATCAGCCGGGCGAGCTGCCGCCGTCCCTGCCCGAGGACCCGCGCCCACTCGTCCTCGTCGCCTGCTCCTCGGAGTTCCAGGACGACGGCGCGATCGCCGCCGGCGCGCTCGAGGGCCTCAGCGGCAGTTGGCGGGTCGTCGTCACCAGCGCGGCCGTCGACCCGGCGAGCCTGCCGCGGAGCGGCGACGCGGTGGTCGAGCGCTTCCTGCCGCACGGGCCTTTGCTCGAACGCGCCGCCGCCGTCGTCTGCCATGGCGGCATGGGCATCACCCAGAAGGCGCTCGCCTACGGAGTGCCGGTCTGCGTAGTTCCCTGGACGCGGGACCAACTCGACGTCGCCGCCCACGTCGTCGAGGCGGGGGCGGGCACGAGGCTGCCCCGGCGCCGACTCACTCCACAGCGACTGGCGGCAGCCGTCGCAGCGGCGCGGGAGTGCGAGCCCGGGGCGGCCCGGGTCAGGGCCGGATATGAAGCGACTGGGACCACGGCCACCGCCGCGACGGCGCTCGAACGCCTGCTGCTCTAAATGCTCTAAACGCACTTCCGATCTGGCGCCCGGATGTAGGGTCGTCGTCATGTCCGCGCAGCCGTCCATGCCCCCGCTCGCGGCGGCCTTCAACGCGACCCGCGCGGAGATGCTGCTGAACCAACGCGCGCAGAGCGGAGCGCTGATGCCGCCGCCGGTCGTACGGCCTCCGTCCGTGGTCGAGGTCCTGGCCGAGGTGAGCCGGCAGAAGTCGCCGCCGCCGCTGCCCCAAACGCCGCAACAGCGACAGGAAAACTGGGACTTCCTGCGCTCCGGCGCCGGCCTTCCGGTGCCCGGCAATCACATCCTGCCGACGACGATGAGCTCGACCGCCAAGGGCGGGCTGGAGCCGCTCCCCTGGTCAGACCGCTCGGTCCTGACGGATGTCGCCAAGCAGTGGGTTACCCCGAGCGTGAACACGCCGGTCCGGGAAGTGCTGCCGTCCTACCTTTCCAGCAAGGGCGCCGGTGACCCGGTCCAGCACGTCGGCATCCTCGCGCTCAGCTCATCTGCGGCGCATGCGGCGGCTCCGGCGATTGCGCCCTCGGCGACGGCGACGACTCCGAACGGGCTGGAGGTCTCCCAGATCCCCGATCCGGTCTACATCGTCAAGACCAACAGCTGGCCCTGGACCGTGAGGGACCACTGGGGCCTGCCGCAGAAAGTCGCCTGGTTGGAAGCGATCATGCACCCGTACCTCGTCTTCCCCTACTGGCGGGACCGCCTGGGCGCGGCGACGGGGCTGCTCTACGAGCAGGACACGGCGGGCCGGGCCAACAGGCCCTCTTAGGCGCCGGCGGCTACAGGCGAGTTCCTCAATGCAAGATCGATTGCGGTGTGGACGCTTGTCCGGTGGAGTAAGTACTGATTTATGCCGATGATGGCAACGTGGCGGCGATGATCAACCAGACCTTCCCTGAGGGCGAAAACGTCGAGCGCCGGGTCGAGCGCGCCGTTTTCGAAACCGATCGGCACCTCGTCGTCGGCGACGTGACCCTGCCGCCGGCCGGATATCAGAGCCGTTTCTCGGACTCGCTGAACCGCGGCGACCTGGCCTTCGTGCCGCTCACCAACGTCGAAATGACCTCGCTGGCGGACGGGAAAGTCATCGAGCGCCCCTTCGTCGTCCTCGCCAAGCAGCACATCCGGCTTTCATACCCGGTCGCGCGCTAGCGACTGGGAACAGCTTCAGTCGGCGCGGCGCATCCGGCTGCGGTTGGCGTAGGAGCCGAGGTCGATCGCGAAGGCGAGGATGACGATGAACCACTCGAAGCCGGAGACGCGGTGGGAGCTGCTCCACATCACCGCGTAGGCAAGCGTCGTCCAGGGCAGCAGGAAGAAGCCGAGGAAGGGCACGAACCAGCTGTCGAAGGCGCGGCTGAGCAGGTCGCTGAAGAGGAACAGCGCGAACAGCGCCAGCCGTGGCGAGATGAAGGCGAAGAGGACGAGGAAGCAGCCGATGGGGGAAACGTACCCGCTTCCCGGGAAGGTGGCAATGGGCTACGGTCGGCGCGAGTGTCGGTCGACGCCAACAAGGAGCTGGTCCGGCGCTTCTACCGCGAGGCGATCGTCGAGCGCGACTCCGCCGCCTGCGAGCGCCTGTTGACCGTCGACTTCGTCCACAACGGCGAACCGCGTGGGCGCGCCGGCCAGCGCCAGGAGGTCGGCTACTTCCTCGATGCCTTCCCTGACCTGCAGCACGAGATCGAGCTGATCTTCGGCGAGGACGAGCTGGTCGCCGCCCATCAGCGCTGGCGCGGCACTCATGGCGGCGAGTTCCTCGGCGTCGCGGCCAGCGGGCGCGCGGTCGAGTTCAGCTCGACCGCGATCCTGCGGGTGCGCGACGGGCTGATCGCCGAGGCCTGGGACGAGCTCGACTCGGGCGCGATCCTCGCCCAGCTGAGGCCGGCCGATGGCTGAGAAGTGGACCGCCGCCGACATCCCCGACCAGGCGGGGCGGACGGCCGTGGTCACCGGCGCCAACAGCGGCCTCGGCCTCGCCGCGGCGCAGGCGCTGGCGGCGGCCGGCGCCGAGGTGGTCCTCGCCTGCCGCAACGCCGAGAAGGGCGAGGCCGCGTTGGCATCGATCCAGGCCGCGACGCCAGGAGCCAGGGTCGCGGTCGAGGCGCTCGACCTCGCCAGCCTCGCCTCGGTCCGGGAGTTCGCCGAGCGTTATGCGGCTGACCGTGACGGGCTCGACCTGCTGATCAACAACGCCGGCCTGATGGCGCCGCCGCGGCGCCAGACCGCCGATGGCTTCGAGTCCCAGCTCGGCACCAACCACCTCGGCCACTTCGCCCTCACCGGCCTCCTGCTCGGGCAGATGCAGGGGCGGGAGGACGCCCGCGTCGTCACCGTCAGCAGCACCGCCCACAAAGTCGGCCGCATCGCCTTCGGCAACCTGCAGGGCGAGCGGCGCTACTTCCGCTGGGCGGCCTACGCGCAGTCGAAGCTCGCCAACGTCCTCTTCGCTCGCGAGCTGGAGCGGCGCCTGCGCGCGGCCGGCTCGGGCGTCAAGAGCCTCGCCGCCCATCCCGGCTACGCCGCCACCAACCTGCAGACCGCGGCGCCGCCCTTCTTCGACCGGGCGCTGATGGTCGTGGCCAACCACCTGGTCGCCCAGAGCGCCGAGATGGGGGCGCTGCCGGAGCTTTACGCCGCCACCCGTCCCAACCTCGACGGCGGCCTCTTCATCGGGCCCGACGGCTTCGAGCAGCAGCGCGGCCACCCGAAGGTCGTGCAGCCGGTCCGCGCCGGCCGCGATCCCGAGGCAGCGGCGCGGTTGTGGGAGGCCTCCGAAGAGCTGACCGGCGTCAGCTACGAGTTCATCTAGCGCCGCCAGCCCGCAGGCCGGTTGGACCGCTGCCGTAACGTTGATGGCAGGAGGAAACGACATGAACAGACTCGGAAAGCTGATGACGATGTTGAACCCTGAGAAGACCCGGATGCCCGCGCCGGAGGAGGTGCTGCCCGGCCGCAGTGAGCCGGCCTTCGACGTCGCCGACGTCCACGCCGTGCTTGGCACCCCGCTGAAGCCGCCGTTCCCCGAGGGGATCGAGACCGCCTACTTCGCGCTCGGCTGCTTTTGGGGGGCGGAGCAACTGTTCTGGGGCCTCGACGGCGTCTACACGACGGCGGTCGGCTACATGAACGGGACCACTCCGAACCCGACCTACGACGAGGTCTGCTCGGCCAAGACCGGCCACGCCGAGGCGGTGCTGGTCGCCTACGACCCGGAGAAGGTCTCCTACGCCGACC
The DNA here is from genome assembly GCA_035995325.1 of Solirubrobacterales bacterium. Classification (GTDB taxonomy): domain Bacteria; phylum Actinomycetota; class Thermoleophilia; order Solirubrobacterales; family 70-9; genus VAYN01. The sequence continues at coordinate 38,745 of DASYKN010000011.1, read as the reverse complement.
TGCTCAAGGTCTTCTTCGAGGAGCACGACCCGACCCAGGGGATGCGCCAGGGCAACGACGTCGGCACCCAGTACCGGTCGGGGATCTACTTCGCGAACGACGCCCAGAAGGCGACGGCGGAGATGGCGCGCGACGCCTACGACGCCTCGCTGCGCGAGGCCGGACACGAGCCGATCACGACCGAGGTCGAGCCGGCGGGCCACTTCTACTATGGCGAGGACTACCACCAGCAGTACCTGCACAAGGTGCCGAACGGCTACTGCGGCCTGGCCGGCACCGGCGTCTCCTGCCGGATCCCCACGGCAGCGCCCTAAGCGCGCCGATGGGCCGATAACCCACACTGGACGTGGGTTATCGGCCCATCGATCGGCGCTCGCCCGCCGTTAGGCTGGCGCGAGGGCGTGCTGGCGGAGTAGTTCGGCGGTGCGCTCAGGCTGCTCCCACCAGAACATGTGGCCGACGTCCTCATAGGCCTCGAGCCGGGCGCCCGGGATCTGCGAGGCGATCAGCGGGCCGTTGGGGTAGCCGAGGACGCGGTCGACGGTGCCGTGGATGACCAGGGTCGGGATCTCGATCCCGGGCAGGCGGTCGCGGGTATCGTGGGCGGCGATCGCCTGCACCTGCAGGCCGATCGTCTCCCGCGGCGCCGGCAGCGCCGCGGCCATCGCGGTGAAGTCGCCGTAGCGCGACTGCTCGGCGCGGAAGCCGGGGGAGAGGTTCAACTCGTACATCGCCCGGAAGACCCGGTCCTGGTCGCCGGAGGACATCGCCTCGACCAGGCCCTGGAAGTCGGCCGGGTCCATCAGCTGCGAGCCCTCGCCGCCGCAGTAGCTGCAGCCGATCGTCAGGGACCGCAGGCGGCCGGGGTGGGCGAGCGCCAGCTCCTGGGCGATCATCCCGCCCATCGAGATGCCGAAGACGTGGGCGCTCTCGATTCCCAGCGCGTCGAGCAGCCCGACCGTGTCGGCGGCCAGCTCGGCGGTCGAGAAGGCCTCGGTCGCCGCGCGCGAGAGGCCCATGCCGCGGTTGTCGAAGGAGACGATGTCGAAGCTCTGCTCGAGCAGCGAGGCGAACGGCCGCCCCCAGGCCATGTGGTTGGCGCTCATGCCCTGGATCAGCAACAGCGGCTCGCCCGCTCCCGCGCGCTCGTAGTTCAGCTCCGTCCCTGGGACCTCGACCGTCGGCATCGGGCGATGCTAGCCGCTCGCCGCCTAGCCGCCTGCCGCGAATACGGTGAAGGAGACCGCGTCGGAGGCGGCCGGGACCGGTTCGGCTTCTTTCGGCAGGTTCGAGGTGTGTACCTCGAGCTTGCCCGCGGTGCAGGTCGAGACCGCGCCCGCCAGCGGTTCGACGAAGAGCCCGGCTCCGGCGGAGTCGAACCAGTTGGCAGATGCGACCGGATGCGAGACATCGACCCCGTTCGTCGGCGTCAGGCAGTAGATGCCGGGGGCGGCCCGTTCCACCGCCGCGAAGCCGGGGTGCGTGCCCTTGAAGACGACCGCAGGGGTGACGAGGACGGTCGCAAAAGCGCCCGGCGCGCCAGCTGGGCCGGCCGCTCCCGTCTGCCCCTGGGCGCCGGTCGCGCCGCGGTCGCCTTTGGCGCCCGTCGCGCCTTTGGCCCCGGTTGCGCCTTTCGCGCCCCGCGGGCCTTTCTGCCCCTGCAGCGTCGAGATCGCGAGCTGGGTCAGCTTTCCCGCTTCGATGCTCGCCCGTTTGATCTTCGGCCCGGTCACCGCCGCGTTCTTGAGCTGAGTCGTGCCGACGCTGCTTGGCCCCAGTTGCCCCGCGGCGACGGCGGCGCCGCCCCCGAGCAGGAGGAACAGGCACAGGGTCGAGATCACGTTCGCGTAGGTCAGCTTGCTGCGCAGGGCTCGCATCGTTCCTCCAGGTAAATGGCTGTCTCAGCCCAGCAGCATGACCGCGGGCGCGGCCGTCAAACTAAGGCGACGAGCCCCCGTAGCTCAGCTGGATAGAGCGCCGGCCTTCTAAGCCGGATGTCGCAGGTTCGAATCCTGCCGGGGGTATGGAGAGCGGTTTGGGGCGGCTCGTCTGCCGGCTCCTGCTTACATATGCCCTCTTGAGTGGGCAGAATGCATCGAGCGCTCGTGGGGCCGGGGCCGTCATGGCCGCGGTGTTCGTGTTGCTGCTGGCCTGGGCCGCGCCGGCGTCGGCCGATCCCGCGCTGCCGCCCTTCAGCGGCCTGATGAGCTTTCCGGCAATCACCGGGCCGGCCTCCCCGGAGGAGTACTCGTGGGAAGTCCAACTCCACCCTGGACAGAAACTGGAACAGGTCGACGATCGGACCGCTGAGGTCTTTGACCCGAGTGAGACCCCCGTCGAGACCATCACCGCCGAAGAAGCCCGCGACGCCGCCGGCAAGGCCGTGCTGACCAGCCTGACTGTGACCGGCGCCAACGCCATCACGCTGACCGTCCATCACCGCGAAAGCGGTCCCTTCAGCTATCCGATCACGCCGGGACCGCCGTTCGAAGTGGGTTACTCGACCGTGGTGGTTATTGGGCCGCCGGACGAAACGGAACTGCGCGAAGCGGCGGAAAGGGCCGCGCGCGAAAAACGCAAAGCCGAGGAGTCGGTGGAGGAGGCGCCGAAGCTGAGCTGCGTCGTCCCCAGGCTCAAGTCCCTTTCCCTGCGGGCCGCCAAGGCTCAGATCCGGAGCGGCCAGTGCGAGGTCGGCCAGCTTTCCAAACGCCGCGGCGCGACCGCGGCGACGGGCAAGGTGGTCGCCCAGCAGCCGACGCCTGGAACCGTGCTGCCGGCGGGCGCGCCGGTGAAGCTGACCTTCGGCCCGCTCCCTCGAAGGTCGGCGGGCTGAAAGCAGACGACCCGCCGGAGCGGGTCGAGGGCTGTTGAGCGGGAACCACCCCGCAAGCGGCTGATACCTGTCGCTGAAATTAACACGACAGCCCGCCCCAGCACCCCGATTTAAGCTCCGGCGTGAGTGTCTGCGGAGGGCGCCGGACTCGAACCGGATCCGCTGGTCAAGCGAACATTGCGGGTATCAGCCGCCTGCAGCGCCCTGTCTGCTTCGACCCTCCGGCGACACTAGAAGCCCGGCGGGTGGCGGACGACGAAGCCGTCGCCGGAAGCGGAGGCGAGGTGCCAACGGGGGCCGGTCCCGTTCTCGTCGCCGACCGTGTCCCAGCGCAGGCCGGCGATCTCGGCGAAGGTGTGGCCGGCGTTGGCGTAGACGGTGATCCACTTGCCCGGACCGGGGGCGCCCCAGCCCTCGAGCGAACTCGAGGTCAGCGGTTCCGGGATCATGCCGCCGCCGAAGAGGGCGAAGCTGACCGAGCCGGAGCAGTCGTAGCCGTAGGAGTAGAAGGAGCCGTGGCCGCCGCCCCAGATGTAGGGGCGGCCGACGATCAGGTTGGCGTTGTTGATCACGTCCTTGACTGCCTGCGGCGCGTCGGGCGGCGGCAGGGCGATGCCGGTGAGCAGGATCGAGGTCGAGCCGCCGGCGCTGCCGCGGCTACTGGCGAAGATCTTCTGGCGGTCGGCGGCGCTGTGGCTGGGGATCGTGGTGCCGTTGGAGCCGGCCGAGGCGGGTGGCATCGTCGAGGGGTCGCCGGGGACGACCTTCGAGCTGGCCGCGGGCGATTCGGCGTAGGCCTTGGCCGCCGCTTCGGCTTCGGCTTCGATCCGGCCCTGCGCTTCCATCAGCGCCAGGCCGCTGCCGAGGTCGTTCAGGGCGTCGTCGGCGTTGGTGCCGGAGGCGACCGCCGCCAGCACGGTGCTACCGAGCGTGCCGAGGGCGTCACTGGCGCTCCCGCTCGCGGGCGCGGCGGCGGCGCCACCGCAAAGCGGCAGCGCCAGCAGCGCGATCGCGCAGAACAGCGTTCCCGTTAGGCGGCCCACGGCGGAAACCTTAGAGACCGCCGCCCAGGAGCTTGTTAGGTGTTCTGGTAGAGCGGCCCGTCGCCGCCCTCGGGCGGGGTCAGGCGGCCGCCCTTGGCGGTGATCGCGCCGCACTGGACGCAGTTGGTGTAGTTGACGATCACGTCGACATCGCCGCTCTCCGGCGCGTCCTCGGGGATCTCGTAGACGCCGGCCGGGCACATCCAGGCCCAGGTCTCGGCGATCTCCCGCGGCACCCGCTTCTGCACCCGGATGTGGTTGGGCGCGTCGTCGCGGGTGACGTTGCCGCTGATGAAGACGCTGGAGAGCTTGTCGAAGGTGTACTTGCCGTCGGGCTTGGGATAGGCGTCCTTGGTCTTGCCGACGAACATCGGCTGGGCGTCGTTGCGGTGGATCTTCCAGCGCCCGCCCGGGAAGCGCCCCTTGGTCGCGATCATCAGGTTGACCAGCGGCCCGCCTTTGATCAGCCACTTCTGGAACGGCTGGCGGGTGTTGCGCTGTTCGTAGAGTTCCTTGCCGACGATCGAGTCCTCGATCGCCTTCTCGTAGGCGGAGAAGTCGTTGCTCCCCTGCTTCAGCGCGGCGTAGATCGACTCGGCCGCGAGCATCCCGGCCTGGATCGCCAGGTGGACGCCCTTCAGCGCCGCCAGGTTGACCATGCCGGCGGCGTCGCCGGCGATAACCGCGCCGGGGGCCGAGAGTTTGGGCATCGCCCAGTAGCCGCCGGCCGGGATCGCCTTGGCGCCCCAGCCGACCCGCTCGCCGCCGTCGAGGATGCCGCGGACCAGCGGGTGGGTCTTGAACTGCTGCAGCAGGTCGTGGGCGGAGGTGGTCGCGTCGGCGTAGTCGAGGTCGAGGACGAAGCCGATCGAGACCAGGTTCTCGCCGGTCTTCTCGTCTTTCATCGGGTAAATCCAGGAGCCGCCGATCTGGTGGTACTTGGCGGAGATCTTCAGCGGCCAGCCGGCGAGGGTGTGAATCACCCGGTCGAGCGGCTTCTTCACCTTCCAGACCTCTTTGACGCCCAGCTCCCAGACCTGCGGCTCGCGGCCCTCGTCGAGGCCGAACTCGCCGATCGCGGCGTCGCTGAGGTGGCCCCAGCAGCCCTCCGCGAGGACCGTCGCCTTGGCGGCGATGTCGGTCCCGGGCTCGAAGTTGCCCAGCTCCTCGCCCTCTTTGCCGCGGCCTTTGTCGCCGGAGCGGACGCCGACCACGGCGCCGTCCTCGACGATCAGCTGCGTCGCCGCGGTCTCGGTCAGCAGGTAGGCGCCGTTCTCCTCGGCCTGGGCCTGCATGTAGCGGCAGAGGGCGGCGACGGAGATCACCTCGTTGCCGTGGTTTTTCTGCGGCGGCGGCGGTGGGATGCGGAGCTTGCGCTTGCCGTTGGGGAGGAGGTAGATCGCCTCCTTCTCGACCTCGCCGAAGGCGAAACCCTGCTGGCGCCACTGCTCGCGGCTGAGGTCGGGGAACAGCTCCTGCAGCGGGCCGGGGCGCATGACCGCGCCGGAGAGGTTGTGGCCGCCGCAGGTCTTCGCCTTCTCGATCACCGCGACCGGGACCTCGCCCAGCTTCTCCATCGTCTCCGGGTCGTCGGCGAGCAGCTGCAGCAGGCGGTTGGCGCAGGCCAGGCCGGCGGTGCCGCCGCCGACGATCGCGACGCCGATCTCGATCCGCTCGTCCTCGCCGTCGAGGCCGCGCTTGACGAACTCCTTGTCGACCTCGACGGGGGGCGGGAAGTCCGCCGGGGAGACCTTGCCGCTGCTGGAAGCCATGTGACAGCCTTTCGTGTCGATTGACTCGTCAGTCAATGTTACCGACGGCCTCGGAGACAGCCGCCATGGGGCGACTTATGGGCCTATAAGGCCAGAAAGGCGCCCCACACGCCCCCGTCTAGAGTTCGGGTGCATGGGAGAGCTGATCCTCTACGCGATTCCGGCGGACGGGCGCGGCGGCGGCACCCGGGGCTGAGCGGACCGACGAGGCGGGGCGGGGGGAGCGGAGCCGACGAGACGTGCATTTCACCCGCATAGCGACGGAAATGCACCTCTCGTCCCGGCGGGCGAGTTAATCGGGCGCTTAGGCCGGCGCGGGAGAATCGGCGGGTGTGAAACTCCTTCTCGTCCCATTCGCGATCCTCGCCTTCGTCCTCTTCCTTCTGCTGCTGGGCGCGATCGGGCTGCTGATCTCGATGGGGGTGCTGACCCTGGTGGGCAAGGTTTGGCGGCTGCTTTCAGGCGCCGATCGCAGGCGGGCGCGGTCGGGTTGATGTCCGGCTACGGAGCGGGTAGTCCCGGTGGCCCGGGCGCCGGTTGCCGACGCTCGGGTACGCAGCTACCTTGGATCTAGTCCAGCCTCATCGATTCGAGAGGTGGGTGAAATGAAGATCAGCACCTGCGCGCCGATCGTTCCCGCGTGTTCGATCACCAAGGTGCGCTAGTCAGCAAGAGTGGATTCCCGCATAGCTCTTCACGACCTCGAAGGCGCTGCCGGGAATCCGCTTCAGCTGGTTCAGGTTCTCGTCATCCCAGCGGCGGTCGCTGGCGCCGCTGAAGTACCAGTTGGAGCCGTTGTCGGCGACGATCAGGCCGTAGCGCTTCATCGCTTCGGCGACGGCGCGGGCGGAGCCGCTGAAGCCGCCGAGCCCGTAGCCGGCCTTGAGCCGCAGGCGCAGGCCCATCGGCGGCGCGGCGGCGCTGGAGCTGTCGCCGGCGCAGTGGGCAGCGGGGTGGACGTAGGCGTCGCGGGTGCTGTCGAAGGTGACCCGGATCGCGTGTTCGATCTGGCCGGAGGCGGCCTCGTCGTAGCGGACGAGGCCGGGGAAGATCGGCAGCCCGGCGGCGTCAGCCGAGGTCCAGCCCTCGGGACGGAGGGCGGTCGAGGTCAGGTCCCAGGCGACGCCGGCGTCGGCGTTCCAGTGCGGCTTTGGCTTCGCGACCGCGAAGGCCCGGTACAGCTCGTAGAGCTTGCAGCCGGCGCGGTCGACGGCGAGGACGTGGCGGTCGCCGTCGCTGCCGTTGCCGCCCTCGACCGGCGCCTTGGCGGGGACCGGGAACGGCCCCGGGTCGCTCTCGTCGCCGTAGGCGGTGTAGTGGACCGGCAGCTTCGGCTGGCCGGGGCCGACCACCGAGTAGGGGAAGCCGTAGGGCCGGGGCGAGCCGAAGTCGGGGTGGAGGTGGTCGCCGCCGTGGGCGTTGATGTAAGCGATGTAGGCGGCCGAGCGGGGGTCGCGCGGCGCTTTCGAGATGTCCTGGTTCCAGGCCGCCTGGTCGCCGAGCGAGGCGGCGTTTGCTGGGAGCGAGGCGGGGGGGTCGGGGAAGACCTGGCAGGCGCCGAGGTCGGGATAGGGGCCGACGGCTCCGGCGTTGCGGGTGAGAAGCGCGAACCCGAGGGCGAGGGCGATCGCAGCCGCGCCGATGGCGAACCGCTTCCAGGTCATTCCGCGATCAGGACTCGACATGTTGGGCGCCTTCGCCGTTGCCGTTGGTCGAGCGGACCGTGAGCTGCCCGACTTCAAGCTGCTCGATCTCGACCTTGCCGAACTTGGCGCGTCCGACCGAGAGGCGGCCGACGCTGAGCCGGCCGATCGCGAAGGCGCCGATCGCGGTGGCGCCGACGGCGAGGGCGGCGGCCGCGATCGGGGCGCGCACAGTGGGGCCGACCGCCTGGGCGCCGATCGCTTGCGCGCCCAGCGCGAGGCTGCCGTTAGCGGTCGCCGGGCGGGGTCGGCATCTGAGGCGAGAAGCGTTGCGGGCCTTGGCCATGCGGCAACCGTAGCGCGGCTAGGCTGCGCTCCGATGAGCCCGGACGAGCGTCCAACCCTGCTGGCGATCCAGCACGTGCCCTGGGAGGGGCCGCACCGGATTCTCGACGCCTGCGGCGCGCTCCACGTCCACACGGTGAAACCGCTCGCCGGCCAGCCGCTCCCGGCGCATGCCGAGGTCGCGGGCGCCGTCGTCATGGGCGGTCCGATGAACGTCGACGAGGTCGAGCGTTTCCCGGGGCTGGCGGCGGAGCGGGAGTGGCTGGCGGAGGCGCTGCGGCTGCAGCTGCCGCTGCTGGGCATCTGCCTCGGCGCGCAGCTGCTGGCGCGGGCGCTGGGGGCCGAGGTGGGGCCGGGGGAGGGGCCCGAGATCGGCTTCGCCCCGGTCGAGGTGAGTGATCCCGACGACCCCGTCCTCGGCGGGCTCGCGCCCAGCACCGAGGTCCTGCACTGGCACGGCGACGTCTTCGACCTCCCGGACGGGGCGCAGCCGCTGGCCTCCTCTGCCCAGACCGCGCATCAGGCCTTCCGCGCCGGTAACGCCTGGGGGGCGCTCTTCCATCCCGAGGCCGACTTCGCCCTGGTCGAGGCCTGGCTGGCGGTGCCGGAGATGATCACCGAGGCGCGGGCGGCGCTCGGCGACGCGGGCGCGCACGCGCTCCCCGAGCAGGCGGCCGCGGCTGAGCCGGCGCTGGTCGAGCGGACCGCGCCCGGCTTCGGCGCCTTCGCTGAAATCGTCGCCAACGGGTAGGAGGAGCGGCGAGAGCCGAGCACGACCAGGAGGAGGAGCGGCATGGAGGTTTGCCTGATGATCGAGGGCCAGGAGGATGTGACCTGGGAGGACTGGCAGGCGATCGCCGCCGCCTGCGAAGAGCATGGAGTGGGGACGCTGTTCCGCTCCGACCACTACCTCTCGGTCGACGACCGCCGCGAGCGCGGCTCGCTCGACGCCTGGACGACGATCGCGGCGCTGGCCGCGGTGACCGAGACGCTGCGGCTGGGGACGCTGGTCTCGCCGGCGACCTTCCGCCACCCGGCGGTGCTGGCCAAGTCCGTGGTCACCGCCGACCACGTCTCGGGCGGCCGCGTCGAGCTGGGGATCGGCGCCGGCTGGTGGGACCGCGAGCATGAGGCCTTCGGCATCGACCTGCCGCCGGTCGGGCCGCGCCTGGACGCGCTCGAGGAGCAGTTGGAACTGATCGGCCGCTACTGGGGCGAGGGCCCGTTCAACTACGAGGGGCGCCACTACACCGCGGTCAACCTCGACGCCCTGCCGAAGCCGGTGCAGAAGCCGCGCCCGCCGCTGATCCTCGGCGGCAGCGGCGGCCCCCGCAGCCTGCGCCTCGCCGCCGCCTTCGCCGACGAGTACAACACGGTGATGTCGACCGTGGCGGAGATCGCCGATGTCCGCGAGCGGCTCGACCAGGCCTGCGAAGCGGCCGACCGCGACCCCGCCAGCCTGCCGCTCTCGATGATGACCGGCTGGCTCGTCGGCGCCGACCGCGACGACCTCCGCAACCGCGCCGCCCGCCTGGCTCGCTGGAAAGGCCAGGAGGAGAGCGGCGCCGCCTTCCTCGAGGGGGTGAGGGAGAGCACGATCGCCGGCACCGTCCCCGAGGCGGTCGGGCAGCTGCAGGCTCTGGAGGACGCCGGCCTGGCCCGGATCATGGGCCAGCACCTCCTCCACCGCGACCTCGACGCAATCGAGCTGATGGGCCAAGAGGTGATTCCCGCCCTCGGCTCGGTAGATTGAAGCCTGCGTGGTGGCTGTAGCTCAGTTGGTAGAGCTCCTGGTTGTGGTCCAGGCGGTCGCCGGTTCGAGCCCGGTCAGCCACCTCTTGAAGTTGCTGCGGCCGGGGCCAGAAATCAGATTCAATTCGGATGACAGCGTTTAGTGGTGAAGGATAGGGCTCGGCACATGAGTGGCAGAGCGCTGCGATAGGCAGCGTCTGGCCATCTGAAACGGCACTGCGGGCTTGCAAGGACGCTGGCGGAGGTAGGCTCGAAGAGCGGAATGGCGTAGACCACTGAACTGACCAAGCTGTGAAAGGGATCGATTGCGGGACCTAGACATTCGAGCGGCGCTGCACATGCGCCTCAGGGCGCGCTACGGCAGCAATCCTCGGGTTCGGATCGTGGACGAGATGAGCGTTTTGAGGGGTCGAAGTCGGATCGACGTCGCGGTTATCAACGGTCGCTTGGAGGGTTTCGAGATCAAGAGCGAGTACGACAGCCTCGCGCGCTTGCAGGGCCAGGCCAGGGCGTACGAACAGGTATTTGATCGCCTCACGGTTATCTGCGCCGAGCGCCACCTCGCAGCCGCCCGCCATGGACTCCCCGAATGGTGGGGCCTTGAAGTGGCCCAGCTGGAGGGCGCGAAGGTCTCGATCGTTCGCGATCGTGCTCCGCGCGCGAATCGTCAGACCGATCCTCGGGCGCTCGCCCAACTGCTCTGGCGTGAAGAGGCACTGGTTGTTCTCGAGGGGCTAGGTCTCGACCGTGGCCTGCGGACCAAGCCACGACGTGTGCTCTGGGCAGCGCTCGCCGAAGCCATGCCGGCACGTCGGTTAGCCGCGGTCGTCCGTGATCAGCTACGGGCTAGGGAAGACTGGCTAACTGCCGGCTAACGACCTCGATGTGGTGGCGGGTGGCGGCAGTCACCCACTCCTTCAGTCCACCCGTGCCGCCCCTGTTGGCTGCGCAGTCGATCACTTTCTTCTCCGTCTGGCAATGGCTGGCGGTCAAGAACCCTGGTCGCGCTTTGACTTGTGCGGCCAAAGTCCGGTACTGCTCTCCACCGTAGTCGCGAAAGGAGCGGCCCTTCTCGATCAGCCACTCCTCATCAGAGGCATAAATGATCTTGCAGGACGGATTCATCTCCATCGGGTTGAACGCCGAAGGCCAATCCGCGGCGGCAACGCCGCAGTCACCGAAGGCTGGCAGACGGGATAGGGGCGCGCCGGACTTCATCAACCTCTGCCAGAGGTTGAAGTCTCGCCGAGGCCGCTCGCCACTGCTCTGGGTCCCGACGAAATCGCTGATCTGTGACGGGAAGGCGCCACTGCATAACGTCAGTGAGCGCCACTCATCGAGAAAGGGGAACGAGGCGATGACGGAACGGGCCTCCTGCTCGACTTCGGTCACCTGTGATTTCAACAACTCGCCAAAATCGAGGACCAAATCTATTTGGTGGGGCTGCTGATCGATCAAGGCCAATAATTTCGGCAAGACTTCCCGCAGCTGCTCGCCGTTTTTTTGCAGCTCGGGGCGGCGCAGACGGATTGCGGCGCCAAGACGCCAAGTCGTGCAGACCTCTCTGACAGCGTCGAGCTGGGGACGGTCGCGGTCGATACCGGTGACCGGGATAGGCGCGATGCCCGCCGCTCTCGCATCCTCGAAGAAGGCCGTCAGGGGGTGCCGGCCATCGTCCATCCGGTGATCGGGGTCGAAGCCGCCTAAGTCGACGAAACAGTGATCGACGGAGCCCCACGCTTCGGCAATCTGCTCCGCGTATCCAGCGAGCGCCTTCTCGACGGTCTCGATCTGGAACTGGCCGCCTTTGAAAAATTTCACCCTTTCGGGCGGGACGTCAATCAAAGGGGTCAGCGGCTGTCTCTGATCGACGCTGAGTTGTGCAAGTGCCGCGAACTCACCGGCTTTTCCTTTTAGGAATGGGACGTAATGCGTGTGATCGAATGAAGCCATACGGTGAGTGGGCCGGTCTTATAGCGTCAGGAGTTGAGTTCAGCTTTGAGTTTTTCGAGGTCGGCCTCAGCGACATCAAGTATTTCGTTGCCGCATTCAAGACAGTAACCACGATCCGAGTTAAAGGCAGGATCCTTGATCACCAGGCAGAACTCGCCCATTGCGATCGAGTGTTTTTTTGAGTGATAGCACTTCCGTTTTCGACCGGCGACTCGCACCGTCACCGGTTTCAGAACCTGCTTCACCTTCGCCATCAGCTTGCCTCCAGTTTTTCCCGTAGTTGGTCACGCACTTGATCGCCGATCGCGTCTAGGGCCTCGAGAGCATCCTCGGCCTGATCGGCGCTGAGCTCTTTTCGTGATTTGGCTCGAATACCGGCGAACTCGTTGATCTCCTGATTGAGCAGCACGGTGACGCGTCGAACATTTGGTACCGGTGGGCCGCCGAGTGCCTTTGCGAGGTCGCGGCCGGGACGCGAGATGCCGAGATCGTGGAGGATTCTCGCGACGACTGAGCCGGTACGCTCGTGTAGGCGGGCTCGCGCGGCTTTGCGCCGGCGCTGCGGGGTTACCGGAATTGGGACCGGCTCTTCTTCCTGTTTGGCGTTGTTCTCGCGCAGTTTCTCCCGCAACGCCTCCCGGTCCATCACATCCCCTACAACGACTCCGGGAACAATCTGCTTGGCGAGAATCTCGTCCAGAACGCGATCGTCCTCGGGGTCGAGGAAAGCAGTGTCTACGAAGTGGCTAATTAGCTCGCTGTCGACGAGAGTCACTTCGTCGAAGCGCCGAGGACTGCCGCCTCCACTATCCGGCTCGTTTTCGTTGGGCTCGCCCTCCAGCCATTCGTGGATCAGGCGCTGATCCTCGAGGTCGAGTTCCTTGAACTCCTCCCAGCGCTCCTCGTTGTTGAGGCCGACGTGGGAGATAACGAAGCCGACGTTGTCGGGGTGGTCGGGCTGGTCTTGGACAACAACCCGCATTACCCGGCCGACGAACTGGATATATGGGGCGAGCGTCCGGAACGGCCGAAACACAGCGGCGACGCTGAGCCGGGGGTGGTCGAACCCCTCGCCGAGCATCTGGACTTGGACGATGCAGTCAAGGCGTCCGAGATCGAGGTCGTCCAGCACCTTTTCGCGTTCGGCCTCGTTCATGTCGCTATGGATCTCGGCCGCCCGGTATCCACACTCCTCATAGATCGAGCGGATCTGTCGGGCGTGGTCGACTGAAGCGGCGGCGGCGATGATCTGATGCGGGATGCCGGTTTGCGAGCGCAGGCGGTTACAGCGTTGGATACTCGCTTCGGCGATGTGGCGGTTGCACTCCGGCGACAAGGCGACCCCACGCCGAAACCACTGTTCTTCCCTTAGTTCAAGCACTTCCTCCAACGAGTGGCGGTGGCGATCCTCGCCGATCGTGAAGTAGAGCTCGGAAGGGGCGACGCTGCGTGAGAGGATCTGCTTGATGAAGCCGTGCGTCATAGCCCGAGCGAAGGGGTAGCGGTAGATCACCTCGCCCTCCAGCGGTTGCTCGTCGGAGCGAAATGGGGTGGCAGTGAGGCTTACTACTTTTGCTTTTGGAAAACGCCGGAACACTTTTTGCCAACTGGCGGCGGCGGCGTGATGGCCCTCGTCGACGAGGATCATGTCGAAGAAGTTCGGTGGGAACTGCGGAAGCCATCGATCCGCCGAACTGGCGAGCTGCTGGATGTTGGTAACTACGAAGTGGCTCTCGGTGCAATCATGGATATTGGCGTCGCTACTGTCAAGGACGGCGAAATAGGGTCCATTTTGGAAGTCCTCAAGGACGCGCGTCTTCGCCCAGAAGCACTCTCTGCTAGCGATGTCAAGCGCCGTCGCGACACCTTTGCGGATCGTCAAGTTGGGGGTGATGATCAGGACCCGACCGCTGGCAATCCCGAACGGGAGCGTCGCCATGATCCCAGTCTTTCCGCACCCGACTGGGATCTGCAGGATGGCTGGACTGCCTCCTCGTTCAAAGTGCTCACGGACTTTGCGATGTGCGTCTCGCTGTGGTTCGCGCAGCAGTTCGTTGCCCTCGATATTGGCTCTTACCTGCTGGAAAAGGTGGCCGGGATCTGCGGGTTCGTCCGCTGCCCGCTGATACTCAAGGCGGAACGGCTCCAAATCGGGACGGCGGTAGTAGCGATAGCCGTTGCTCGGATGGCGGAGTGCCGAGATCCGCCCCTCTTGATCCCAACGCCGGAGCGTCTGCGACGAGACACCAACGTACTCGGCAGCCTCTCCAATACGAAGATACTCATTGCCTGAGAAATCTCTACTAACCATGGTCAACATTATACATACAGCATAATCCGGCACAACCACTGCCCCAGATGCCTGGCGCCTGCCGTAACTGCGGCCTCCGCATGCCCTCCCCGGCCAATTCGTTAACGAAGGCGCTGGAAATGCGGGGACTGATCAGGCTTTATCGATGCAGTTCCGCTTCGCGCCCTCGACGATTCCTTCGAGGGCGGCGATTGGGGCGAAGCCGGGGTTTTTGATTAGTAGTTCGGGGACTATTTTGGTGAGAAGGAGGAAGCCGCCGATTTCGTCGCGGAGGCATTTGACGTAGGCGGGGCTTTTGCCTGACTTGACGAGTCCCTTGGTGAATTCGTTGGTGGCGTATTCGGCCAGGGCGAGGGGGCACTTTTCGGCGAGGGGGAGGAGGTCCTCTTTGAGGAAGGCTTCGCTGTCGATCGTCGCGTCGCGGTTGAAGTCGCGGATCTGGTCATCGCTCACCTTCTGCGCCTGCTTGCTCATGCAGGTCTTCATCCCCTCGGCCGAGAGGGCGCCTTCGTCGACCGTCTTGATCGCCACCAGGAGGCTCGAGCGGAGGAAGTCCGCCCCGGAGCGGTCGAGCAGCCAGCGGTCGCCTTCGTGAACCAGTTCGATCGTGCCCGCCACGCCGTCTAGTTCGCCGCCCTCGATTGCCACGGACACCCCGGCGTGGGAATCGTCCTCGCCGCTGATCGTGACCTTGGTGGCGCGGGCGGTGCCGGGGTCGTCCGCCAGCACAGAGGCCTTTTCGCAGGCCGCGACGCCGCCGCCGATCTCCTCGTCGAGGTAGCGGTCGGTGACCAGTTGCCGGCAGAACTGCTGCTGGTCGGTGGCCTCGATGATCTTCACGGCGGCTGCGCGGGCTTCGTCTTCGGCCGAGGGGCCGGAGGAGCCGCAGGCCACGACGCCGATCGCGGTCAGTACGGCGATGGCGCCGAGGAGTCCTGCTCTTCGCATTGCTCGCCGCTACCCATTCTCGCTGCGTCTATACGCCTGCTGGACGACCTTGCTCTGCCGTCAAGCAAGCGCACGCCGCAGCGCCGACGCGAGGTCGCCTTTGCGGCCCACCGCGATACCCCCGAGGCCGAGCCAGCCGCTGAGCAGGCGCAGTTCGTCGGCCAGCTCCTCGGCCACGTGGGCGCTGTCCACGCCCGGCTCTGCGAAGGCACCGCGCACTCGCAGCACCCCCGCCTGCCGATCGCTCTTGAGATCGACCCGCCCGACCAGGCGGTCGCCGAGCAGGAAGGGAAGGACGTAGTAGCCGTAGACGCGCTTGGGCGCAGGCACGTAGATCTCGATCCGGTAGCGGAAGCCGAAGATCCGCTCGGTCCGCTCGCGCGCCCAGACGAGGGAGTCGAAGGGGGTCAGCAGCGCTCGCGCCTTCGCCGCCCGGCGCAGGCCCACGGGCCGCTCGCTCGCGAGGTAGGCGGGCTGGCGCCAGCCCTCGACCCGCGCCGGGGTCAGCGCGCCCTCCTCGGCCAGCTCGGCCACGCGGGCCTTCGACTCGCCACGGGGCAGGCGGAAGTAGTCGCCGAGGTCGGCCTCAGTCGCCACTCCCAGCCGCTTCGCCGCGATCAGGATCAGCTGCCGCTGCGCCTCCTCCTGCGGAGGCGTCGGCGCATCGAGGACCTCCGCCGGCAGCACCCGCTCGGGCAGGTCGTAGAGCCGCTCGAAGTTGACCCGGCGCGCCGCGCACACGCGCCCGGCGAAGAACAGGTACTCGAGCGCGGTCTTCTCTTCGCTCCAGTTCCACATCTCGCCCGGCTCGCGCCGGCGCCCCTTTGCCGCCAGGTCCGAGGCCCGGAGCGGCCCCCGCTCCCGCACCATGCCCAGCACGAACTCGACCAGCTTGGGCTGCTCAACCGCCACCCGTGCCACGCCTTTCCAGGCCAGCGCGTCGGCCCGCGCCATGCGCCAGCGCAGCAGCGGCTGCAGCTCGACCGGCAGCAGCGAGGCCTCGTGCCCCCAGTACTCGATCAGGTCGCGCGGCCCCGCCCGCCTCGCCGTCCCGCCCGGGTTCTCGTGCCAGGCCAGCCGGTCCAGCCCCTCTCGCGGATAGGGGCCGAGCCGGGAGAAGACCGGCATGTAGTGGGAGCGGCAGAAGACGTTGACGGAGTCGAGCTGCAGCAGGCCGACGTCGTCGATCGCCCGCCGCAGGTGCCTGGCGTCCACCCGCCCGCTCGGCCGTGGCCGCCCGAAGCCCTGCGCGGCGACCGCGAGGCGCCGGGCCTCGCCGGCGCTGAGGTCGAACTCGGGTCCGGTCGCCATCGGGCGATTCTCCAGCCTCCCGCGGCCGGTGGGCCGCCCGCGGCCCGGATGCCCCCGACCCGCCCGGAGCCTCGCGGCTCCGGGCGGGGGAGGACTTAGCCCGTCTTAGTGAACCTGGACGAGGTCGGAACGACCGATCGCGTCGCCGTCGTCATCGAGGGCGACGATCTCCACGTAGGGGTCGCTGGTGCGGACCTGCGCGTCGGTGGACAGCCCTGCCCAGTCGGTCAGGCCGACCGGGTGCAGGTGGTGCGAACTCTGGCCCGAGAGGACGAGCCAGCGGTCCACCTCGGTGGCGCCGTTCCAGATCGCGTCGACGTCGACGTGCGTCGGGTCGATGCGGGACGCCTCGGCGGTGGGATCGGTCAGCGGCTGCCCGACCCACTGGGACCGGTAGCCCCGGTAGCTGTCGTAGCCGGTCGGGACCTGGGCGTCCCACAGCAGGTTCCCGGAGCCGTCGAACTCCGAGAGCCGCCCGACGCTGCCCCAGCCGACGAAGAGCCCGCCGTTGGCGAGGCGCTGGGAGCTGCCCTGCGAGTTGGCGATCACCCCGTCGGGATGCTCGACCGACTTGACCAAGGTCGCGGTTTTCGCCGCGGTGTCGATCTTCACGTCGATCACCCGGGACGGTTTGCCGGTCGCCGGGCCGCCGCCGTTGCCGTTGTCGAAGATCCGGTAGGTGTTGGGCTGACCGGTCTCCGGCAGGGGGTTGTGCTGGCCGTTGAACTGGACGCCGGGGCCGAGCTGGAAGTCCGAGGACTTGCCGCCGAGCCGCCAGATGATGCTCCCGGTTTTGTGGTTGACCTTGTAGACGGTGGAGGTGCCGCGACCGTCGACCAGGAGGTTGCCGTCCGTGTCCGGGTTGACCGCGTTGAGGTGGAAGTAATCCCACGGTTTGCTCGGGTCGGCCGGCACCGGGATGTAGCTCTCGGAGAGCGGCACATGGTCGAGGCTGTTCCACTGCCAGAGGACTTTGCCGCTGGCGATGTCGATCTCCTGGACGATGCCGTCGTAGACCTGGCCGTTGGCCGGGCCGCCGTATTTCGTGAGGTCGTAGGGGACGGCGTTGTAGACGGTGATCAGCGCCGTGCCTTTGTCGGTGAGGCGGAACTCGTGCTGGTCGGCGCTGAGGCCGTTGCCGGCGCTGACGGTCGCGATCTGCTGGTAGTGCTGGTTGAGGATCACGCTCTCGCCGGAGCTGTGGCCGGGGCCACCGGTGCTTTGGCCGACGTTGAAGGTGAGGACCGGCTTCCCCCTGTACTGCTGCACGCGGAAATCGCTCGCTTGGTAAGGCAGGGCGATCGGCAGGAAGAAGTACGGCTGACCCTCGTTGTCGATGATCTCCGGGCCCTGCTGGCCGGGGGTGCCGGCGACGACGATCTTCGGCCCGGCGAAAACCTCCCCGGACGCGGTGGCCGTGTTGTTCTGCAGGACGGTGATCGGCGGCGGCGCCAGGTCCTCGGGCTGGACCGTGGTGTCGATGCCGGGGACGGTGATGTTCGGTGCCTGGCCATGGCCGGGCTTGCCGCCGTGGCCGGGCCATTGCCACTGCGGGCCGTGTGAGAAATGGGCGCTATGGGCGGTGGGCTTTGCGACCGCGGTGCCGGTCGAGAGGCCGGCCAGGGCCGTGGCGACCAGCGCCAGTGCGGCCATGGTCAGCAGCGAGCTGAGCCATCGTGGCTTCCAGGTATCTCTTGACATCGGTGCCTCCATTTTTGGGGGATGGGAGGCCGGTTCTCTGCCGGGAGGGGGACCGGTCCGTTTGGCGATCTCGGACGAGAGCAGCGGCCATATTACATAAAGTCGAGCAAGTTGATCAAGAAACTCGACATATGGCCAGGCAGGCTCTCGGTGATCGAGCGGCGTGCCTGCAATAGGTTCGTCCCGACGAGTTCGCCGCAAAGAAAGAAGCTGCCCATGCCCCAGTCCCCACACGTCAGGAAGCTCGGTGCCGCCAACCCCCAGCACGAGAGCGAGCTGGGCAGTATCCACCGGCTGAACAAGGACAGCTTCCCGCTGCTCGAGCGGATCTCGATCAAGCGGCTGGTGCTGGAGCCGGGGTCGATCCGCGAGCCGCACTGGCACGCCAACGCCGACGAGCTGGCCTACTGCGTCGCCGGCGAGGTGCTGGTCTCGGTCCTCGACAACGCCGACGTCTTCGGCGCCTTCGCGATCGGGGCGGGGGAGATGTTCCATGTCGAGAGCGGCTCGCTGCACCAGATCGAGAACGTGGGCGCGGGCGCGGCCGAGCTGATCGTCGTCTTCTCCGACCCGGCGCCGGTCGACTTCTCGCTGCACGCCGGGTTCGGGGCGATGAGCGACGCCGTGCTGGGCAATGCCTACGGCCTGCCGGCGGCCGACCTCGCGCGGCTGCCCCGCGACACCGGCTCGCCCGACCTCGTCCGTGGCGTCGGCCCGCCGGCCGTCCCCGAGAGCGCCGGCCTGCCCGACCCGCACAAGTTCTCGCTCGAGTCGCAGCAGCCGGCGCTCGACTATCCCTTCGGCAGCGCGCGGCTGGCGCGGGCGCAGGCCTGGCCGGCCCTGCGGCGGCTCTCGATGTACTCGCTGCGGATCGCCGAGAGCGGCATGCGCGAGCCGCACTGGCACCCGGAGACGGCCGAGCTGGGCTACGTGCGGCAGGGCCGGGCGCGGATGAGCATCCTCGACCCCGACGGCAGCGTCGACACCTACTACCTCGAGGCCGGCGACGCCTACTTCATCCCCCGCGCCTACCCGCACCAGATCGAGGTCGTCGGCGAGGAGGAGATCCACTTCCTCGTCTTCTTCGACCAGCCGACCCCCGGCGACATCGGCTTCCGCGCCTGCGCCTCGGCCCTCTCCAGGCGGGCGCTGGCGTCGGTCTTCGGCCTCTCCGAGGAGGAGCTGCCGAACTTCCCCTTCACCCCGGTCGACCCCCTGATCGTCGCCAGGCAGAACCCGCTCGACCCGACCCCTTGACGCCGGCAGACCCGACACCGACCCTGGCCGGCTACGCCTCCGCGCGCGGCCTCGCCCACCGTGCCCCCTCGATGGCCCTGCCGAAGGCGACCCAGCTGATGCGCCACGGCTTTCTGCAGGAGGTCCGCAGCCTCGCCAGCGGGACCCTGCCGGGCGGGCTCGAGAATTCCTGGCTCGCCCAGGTCGACTACGCCTACGAGGGGCGCAGCGAGATCGAGCGCAGCCCCTTCACCCTGGTCTTGACCGAAGCGGCGGCAAGCTCGGGCTTCGCGGTTCGGGTGCTTTGCCACGATCGCCGGCTGAGCAAGCGCGACCGCTCAAATCCGGACTCCGACCGCGAGGTCGTGCAGCTCGACGACCGGGCGGTGCGGCTGGAGAGCGATCGCTTCCTCGAGCGCTACGCCCTCTCCACCGACCACGACCAGGACCAGCTTTCGGTCTGGCAGCTGTTTGACCCCAGCCTGATCCAGTGGCTCACCGTCGACGCGCCGGACGGGTTCTCCTTCGAGCTCCAGGACGGGGCGCTTAGCTGCTTCGTCCCCGGCTTCGTCGCCGGCGAGGCCGAGCTTGACGCGCTCTGCGCCGCCGCCGCCCGCGTCTTCGCTCACGTGGTCGAGATCGAAGGCGATCGCGGAGGGGCGGCCAGCCCGGGGGAGGGCACGCGCGACGATCTCGTCGAGCGCGAGCTGGCGAAGCATCCGTTCGAGGCGCCGCCGAAGAACACCAAGGCCGCGGCCAAGGCGTTCCGCAGCGGGCTGACCCTGGGCGATCGGGCCTGGGCCCTCGGCGCCGAGGCGTTCTTCCGCGCCCAGGCGGCGGCGGTCGGCTTCGAGCGGGTCGCGCCCAGCGCTTTCCGCGCCGGGCACCTCGACACCTTCCTGCCGGGGGTGCTTGCCCACGTGGCCCGCGGCCGGATCCCGGGCAGCGAAATCGAGGCTCTCCTCGTCCTCACCAACGACGAGTCCTACGACGACATGGGTTGGAGCGTCCTCCTGGTCGACCTCGCGGCTGCCCCCCAGGGCTTTGCCCTGGCGCAGACGATGGCGCAGGGGAACAGGGCTGAGCGGGGTTCGATACGAGCCGGCAGCGACGGCCGTTCGCTGATCCTCACCGCCCTGGACGGCGGCGCCCGCGATCGCTCCGGCGCCGAGCTGGGAGCCTTCTTCGCCGAGGCCTGCGGGCTGGTGACGCAGCCGTCGCCTGGTTAGGGAGCTGGGCTAAGCTCGGGCGATGCGCTCGCTCTCGTCTCGGCTGCTGATCGTGCTCGCGACCTGTGGCGCCCTTGCTGCGGTTGCCGCTCCCGCGGCGTTCGCGAGGAACGAAATCGCCTATCGCTGCGATCTCGACATCTGCCTGCTCGACCCGGCGACTCCGAGCGCGGTCACCGACCTCACCGACAACGGCGAAAAAACCTACGACGAGGAACCGGTCTGGTCGCCGAGCGGGGATCGCGTCGCCTTCGTCTCGCGCGAGCCGGGCAAAGACCAGAACATCTTTGTGATGACGCCCGACGCGCCCGGGCAATCGATCAACCTGGCGACGCAGCTGACGCACTACGCCGAAAACGGCTCGATCAGCGAACTGGTTTGGTCCCCGGACGGGACGAAGCTGGCGTACGAGCGCGAACAGAGCGCCTTCCGTCAGATCTTCGTGGTCGCCGCCGACGGCTCGACCCTGACGCCGCTGACGATCGCCAGCCCGGGGGAGCACCCCTCCTGGGCGCCCGACGGCGGCAAAATCGCCTTTTCGAAAGGCAGCGAACAGGTCTACACGACGAACGCCGACGGCAGCAACGCGATCGCGTCGGTCCCCAATGCCCTCGGGCACGACCCGGCCTGGTCTCCGGACGGCACCTTCATCGCCTACGACCACCGGAACGCCCAGGCCGGCCTCTGGTACGACGTCAACGTCGCCAATCTGGGCGGGGGCACGCCGACCGTGATCCCTGCCAACTTCGCCCAGTGGACCTTCGCCACCTGGTCGCCGAACGGCGCCAAGCTGGCCTACCACTCGACCGCCGAAAGCTCGGTCACGCACGAAAACGAAAACTTCATCCGGATCGTCAACCGCGACGGCAGCGAAAACGTCCCCTTGCCGCCGAAGGACGCCGTCAACGTCTACAACCACGTGCCCTCCTGGTCGCCGGACGGCACCCGTGTCACCTTCGAAGGCTTCAGCCATCCGCCGCTGCCGAACGGGACCGACGTCTACGTCCAAAGCACCAACGGGGCCAGCCAGATGCAGGCGATCACCAGCGATGGGAAAAGCTTCGAACCCGACTGGCGTCCGGATCCGTTGCGCTCGCCGTTCGTCCCGGTTGTCACCCCCTCGCACGGCAGCGCCGGCTTGCCCCCCGGCGGCGCCAAGCCGAAAATCGTCTGGTTCACGAAACGGATCCCGATCACCGGGGGCGGGCCGATTCACATGATGATTGTCGGTTGCAACGCTCCGAAGTGCGGAGTGAACAGCACGGGCACCGCCCGCGGCGCCTCCCCGGCCGGGATCGTTTTCCGCCCGGCCACCTTGTCGAAGAAGCCGAAGCGGATCGTCGTCGGCAAGGGCAAGCTCAACCTGACCGAAGGCCAGACGAAGACGCTCGACATGTACCTGAACAAGGCCGGCAAAACGCTGCTGGCACAGCAGGGCAAGCTCGACATCAAGGCTACGGTCACGATCACGACCGCCGGCCAGGCTCCGGTCATCTCGAAGAAGACGCTCCACGTCGTCCTCGAAAAGCCGAAGAAGAAGAAGAAGCACAAGCACTGAGCCGCGCTGGAAGCGCGGTGTCGGCTACCCGCCGAACCTTCCGACCAGCTCGGCCCCGCCTACCTCCGGTCCCGACTCGCAGCGCTCCCGCAGCTCGGCCTGGAACTCCCGAAACGCCGCCAACTGAGTCAGCGGTTTGCCGCCCTCGTCTCCGTGTTCGGCAACGTGGACGAAGGTGCGCCCGTCGCCGAGGCGGTAGGTCGCGTAGCGGAAGCCCTCGGGCCGCTGCTCCTCGAGTTCCCGGTAGACCGCCTGCACCAGCTCCGCGTTGCGCTCCTCCAGGCCTTGCTTGACCGTGTACTGCGCGACCGTGAACGACATCTCATCGACCTCCTTGTGGGTTCATGCAGGTAGAGACGCCGGCGGCGGGCGAAACTGAGCGATGAATTCCGGCGGCGGGCGGTGTCTTTACTCCTCCATGCACGAGGAGGCCCCAGACCTTGGGAGAATCGAGCGGTGACCGACGCCACGCTCGAGCGCGCCCGCGAGGGCGACGAGCAAGCATTCAGCGCTCTGACCGACCCCTACCGGGGAGAGTTGCAGGTGCACTGCTACCGGATCCTCGGCTCCGTCCAGGACGCCGAGGACATGGTCCAGGAGACGCTGCTCTCGGCCTGGCGGGGGCTGTCGGGCTTCGAAGCGCGGGCGTCGCTGCGCTCGTGGCTGTACCGGATCGCCACCAACCGCTGCCTGAACGCCCTGCACGCTCGCAAGCGAGGGGCGGACGTGGCCAGCTTTGAGCTGCCGCCGGGCGCGCCGGAGCCGAGCCGGATGGGGGAGCCGATCTGGCTGCAGCCCTACCCCGACGCCCTGCTCGAAGGGCTGCCCGATCGCGCCGACGGGCCCGACGCCCGCTACGAGACCAAAGAGGCGGTCGGGCTCGCCTTCGTCTCCGGCCTGCAGCGGATGCCGCCCCAGCAGCGCGCGGTTCTGGTTCTGCGCGACGTCCTCGGATACCGCGCCGCCGAGGTGGCGGCGATGCTCGAGACCACCGAGGCCTCGGTCAACAGCGCCCTGCAGCGGGCCCGGGCCGCGATCGCGGCGATGCCTGAGCTGCCGGGCGGCTCCGCCCTGCCGGAGTCCCCGCAGCAGCGCGAGCTGCTCGCCACCTTCGCCGACGCCTTCGAACGCGGCGACGTCGACGCTGTCGTCGGGCTGCTGACCGAGGACGCCTGGATCCGGATGCCGCCGGAGCCGCACGAGTACCAGGGGCGAGCGGCGATTGCCGGGTTCCTGCGAATGCTGGGAATCTGGGGCGACGGGGCACGCATCCGCCTGGTGCCGACCCAGGCCAACGGCCAGCCGGCCTTCGCCTATTACCGGGGGGACGCCCACGCCGACGTCGCCCACGCCGGCGGCCTCTTCGTCTTGGCGCTCGAGGGCGGGGAGATCACCACGATCACCCGTTTCGGCGACACCGGCGTGCTGCCCTACTTCGGGCTGCCGCGGACGCTGCCGGGCTAGCTGCGCAGCTCGTCGAGCGAGACGACCTCGAGGTCGAAAGCCTCGTCGGCCGAGCGGCGGCGGCGATAGGGCGAGACGGTGATGCGGTGGGTTTCGCCGCAGAGGCAGGGGACCTGGACCGGCCGCGTGTCCGAGGAAGGGTCGGTGTCGACTTTGAGCCGCCGCAACTCGCCGGCGGTTTTGCAGCCGAAGGAGATCACCCAGCCGTAGTCCTCGCGCTCGGCCGGTTTCTTTTTCTGGCGACGGGGCTGCGGCATCGGCCCATCCTCTCGGTTCCGCCTCCGGGAGGTCGGCTGCCTTCGAGATCTGACGACAGCTCGGCCGCCGGCCCGGCGCGTGGTCATTCTCGGGCGGGATTTCGGTGGGCTGGAGCTGTTCGGCTGAGCGGCCGGCGGCGCCCCCGCGGATCGCGAAGGCGCCGCCCGCTCGTGGTGGTGGAGCTAGAGCCCCAGCCTGTAGAGGCGCGGCAGGTCCCAGGCCGCGACCTGCTTGCCCACGTCGGCCGCCGTCTCGTCGGAGAAGCGGTAGTGGACCCCCTCCCAGACGCGGCCGTCGATCGTCTCCTGGGTGATCTGCGACCAGCGCGTGTAGGTGTGGACCGAGCCGGGGGCGGTGGTGCTGGTTGCCGCGATCGGCTGCGGCGTGGTTGGTCCGGTCAGTGCGGTCAGCACTCCCTCGGCGGCGCCGGCGTAGCCGGCGTGCCCGCTCGGGTACTCGGGATGGCGGGGCGTCGCCAGCAGCGGCGTCCAGCTGGGGTCCGGGTCGACGCTGCCGGTGCGGATCGCGGTCACCGGGCGCCAGAACGTGTAGACGTACTTGGCCTCGAAGATCGCGATCTGGGTGTCGACCACGACCACGTGGAAGGCCGCGACCGCCTGCGCGTCCCAGGCCAGCGAGTGATGGGTGTCCTCCAGCACCGCCCGCAGCGCCTGCCCGTAGAGGGCGAAGGAGTCCTGGGCGATGAAGTTGGCGGTGTCGGTCTGGGCAGGGGTGCGGACGCTGCTGGTGGCGCTGCCGACCGCGTGGATCTCGGCCAGGGCTTTGAGGAATTCGGGCGAGTTCAGGGCCGGTGGCGGCCCCGGTCGGAACTGGTCGTTGCTCGCCAGC
This sequence comes from Solirubrobacterales bacterium, assembly GCA_035995325.1. Classification (GTDB taxonomy): domain Bacteria; phylum Actinomycetota; class Thermoleophilia; order Solirubrobacterales; family 70-9; genus VAYN01. Next base: position 14,539 of record DASYKN010000011.1, on the reverse strand, counting down.
AGGAAGCTGCGGGCAGAGCCCTGGCCCGCCCGCACGGCGGGGCCGAAGGTCGGCGGGGTTGGCTGCCAGACGCCCGGCGCGGCCGCCGGCGGCGTGTAGGGGGTGTCGACCGAGGCGGTGTCGAGCCCGTCGCCGGCGCGCTGCGCGAGGGCACGGCTCGCCTCGTATTGGCCGGCGAGGACGCCGAGCCGCTTCTCCCAGGTGTCGGGGATCTCGGCCAGGCTCGATGCGAGCGCGGCGTCGAGCTGGGGCTGCTGGCTCGGGACCTGCGCGGCGAGGGCGTCGTGCAGCGCCGTCGCGAACGCGGCCGCCTGGAAGCGGGAGCCGAAACCGTCCTGCACGGCGCGGGCGGCGCCGAGCCAGCTGACCGCCCAGGTGCGGCTCTGGGTGACCGGCTCCGGGAACGTGGCGGCGGCAACCGTCTGCTTGGTGACGTCGAACCAGTCGAGCGCCAGGGCCTGATCGGTGGGTTGGGGGAACCAGCTGTGGCTGGGCTGATGCCAGCTCGTGTGGTGGTCGCGCTGGTGCGCGGCCGCCGGGCTCGCGCCCAGCAGGGAAGTGGCGAGGACAAGGGCTGAGAACAGCGCAATGGATGCGCCTCCCCGCCGTTGCCTGAGAGCGGTGATCACGTGCTTCATCGGATCTTGCCTCCTCAATTCGTCGGTATTGGGAGACCTGATCCCGTTGCCGTCGGGACGAGGCCGAGCGGCATAGTACATAAAGTTGATCGACTTCATCAAGAATTGCTAATCTGGACTCTCAACCCGCCGAACTCTTGGAGAGGAGAGGAACGATGAGCCAGACCGATCAGCTGGTCGCCAACGCGACTTCCTACGCCGGCAACTTCGACAAAGGGGACCTGCCGCTGCCTCCCGGCAAGCGGGTCGCGGTGCTGGCCTGCATGGACGCCCGCCTCAATCCGTACGGCGTCCTCGGCCTGAACGAGGGCGACGCCCATGTGATCCGCAACGCCGGCGGGGTGGTCGACGACGACGCGATCCGCTCGCTGGCGATATCCCAGAACCTGCTCGGGACCGAGGAGGTCGTCCTCATCCACCACACCGACTGCGGCATGCTCACCTTCACCGACGAGGAGCTGGCCGCGAAGCTCGAGGCCGAGACCGGCGAGCGGCCGCAGTGGCACGCCCACGCCTTCTCCGACATCGAGGCCGACGTCCGCGCCGGGATCGAGAAGATCAAGGCGAGCCCGTTCATTCCCCGGACCGGTAGCGTCAGGGGCTTCGTATACGAGGTCGAGTCAGGATCCCTGCGCGAGGTCTCGTGACCATCACCAAAGCAATCGGAGGAGCAAGATGACGCTGCAGCTGAACCAGACGGCCCCCGACTTCGAGGCGGAGACGACGGAGGGGCCGATCTCCTTCCACGACTGGATCGGCGACTCCTGGGCGATTCTCTTCTCGCATCCCAAGGACTTCACCCCGGTCTGCACGACCGAGCTTGGCTACATGGCGAAGATCGAGCCGGACTTCAAGAGCCGCAACGTCAAAGTGATCGGCCTCTCGGTCGACCCGCTCGACAAACACGGCGACTGGGTCGACGACATCGAGGCGACCCAGGGGTCGCGGCCGAACTACCCGATCATCAGCGACGCCGACTTCAAGGTCTCCAAGCTCTACGACATGCTGCCGGGCGATGTCTCCGGCGACCCGGGCGAGCGCACCCCCGCCGACAACCAGACGGTCCGCAACGTCTTCGTCATCGGCCCCGACAAGAAAATCAAACTCATCCTCGTCTACCCGATGACGACCGGGCGCAACTTCGACGAGGTCCTGCGCGTGATCGACTCGCTGCAGCTGACCGCGAACCACAAAGTCGCGACCCCGGCCAACTGGCAGCAGGGCGACGACGTGATCATCGCCGGCTCGGTCTCCAACGACCAGGCCAAAGAGATCTACCCGGACGGCTGGGAGGAGCCCCGCCCCTACATCCGGATCGTGCCGCAGCCGAAGTAGCGGCGCCCAACGCTCGCCGTGCCGCCGGTTTGACATTTCTCCCCACCAGGGTGGGGGCAAGTGTCAAACCGCGGTGGCTGGCGGCTTCACCCGGCTTCCTGGATGCGCTCGCACATACGTTTGTTCACAAACCTTGACCCGTTAGCTTCGTCAAAGTAAACAATCAGGTTCCTCGAAGTTGACGCGGCAAGGGAGAAGCGACTGATGTTCGATGTGCGCCAGCAGGGCGGTCCGCGCCTCGAAGGCCGTCTGATTGGCCGCCGCGCCGAGATCGAGGAGGCGGTCGCCGACGTGCTGGCCGAGGAGGCCGAGGCCTGCGGGGTCGGCGCCGAGGAGCTGCGGAGCCTGCTGCGCACCCAGGCGGCGCTCGTCGACCGCCTGCTCGCCGCGATCAGCGAGGAGCACGCCCGCGCGAGCGCGCCGCAGCCGCCGCCGTCCGTGCAGCGAGTCGAACGGGTCCAGCGGCTGTTGGCCGGCGACGCAAGCGAGGCCGCCGGCATCGCCTACGACTTCGGGGCCTGGCACCTCGGCGTCGGTGCTTACGGCCCGGGATGCATGGAGGTGGTGCGCAGCCTGGCCGACCCGCTCGATCGCCAGCTGCTGCTCGTCCGCGCCGACGAGCTGACCGTATGGGCCTGGTTGGGAGGCAGGCGGCCGTTCGCCTCGCGCGAAGCCCAGCCTCGTCCCGCTGAGGCGCCGCCGGGCGTCTCGCTTGCCTTCGGGGAGCCGGCAACCGGCCTCGCCGGCTGGCGCCGGACCCATCGGCAGGCGCGGGCAGCGCTGCCGATCGCCCGGCTCCGGCCCCGCAAGCCAACCCGCTACGCCGACGTCGCCCTGGTCGCGACGATCGCCGGCGACGACCTCCTCGCCAGCTCCCTGCGCGAGCTTTACCTGGCGCCGCTGCAACGCGGGCGCGACGACGGCGCGCGGGCGCTGGAGACCCTGCGCGCCTACTTCGCGGCGGAGGGCAACGCCTCCTCGGCGGCCGCGATCCTCGGGGTCAGCCGCCGCACGGTGAGCAACCGCCTGCACGCGATCGAGGCGCGACTGGGCTGCTGCCTGGCCACCTGCGCGATGGAGGTCGAGGCCGTGCTTCGGCTCGAAGACCTCGAGGGCGCCGGCGCCGAGGCGCGCCTCGCGTCCTGAGGCAGGCTGCCTTCCCACATTGGCAAAGCGCGGCGCGCGTCTGCCTGAGAGTGTCGCGGCACCAGTCCGATTCCAGCAACTCCCGACGGGGACGCTCCGTCGGGGCCGGGAGGAACATGAAACCGCCACGGATCCGCCGCCTCTGCCTCACCCTTGCGATCGCGCTCTGCGCGGCCGGGGCATTCGCCTCGTCCGCCAGTGCCGTCCCGACCTACGAATACTCGTCGGCGCCCTATGCGGTTAACAGCAAGGTGGCCTTCGACAAAAGCGGCAATACCTGGCTGAACGGCTTCGGCGGCCTGCGCCAGTACAACGCAGAAGGAAAACTGCTGCTGACCATCACCGAAGGCAAATTCAAACTCAGCGCGACCGATTTCGCCTTCGACTCCGCCGGCAACGTCTGGGCCGTCGACAGCGGCGGCGAGCGGGCGGTGGAGTTCAACTCCACGACCGGCGCCTTCATCCGCGAATTCGGCGAACTGGGCAGCGGCAACGGGCAGTTCTACCAGCCGACCGGGATCGCGATCGACTCCAGCGACAACATCTGGATCACGGACCAGAACAACACCCGGGTGGAGAAGTTCAACTCGAAAGGCGAATACCTGAGCCAGTTCGGCAGCCTCGGGACCGGCAACGGCCAGTTCACGAACCCGGTCGGCATCCGGATCGACGGCTCCGGCAACCTCCGCGTCCTCGACTCCCAGGTCGCCGGCATGCGGATCCAGACTTTCAACACCAAAGGCGAATACGTGAGCCAGGTGGGGAGCGGCCAGATCGGCAGCTCGGTCGCCGGCAACCTGGCGATCGACGCCTCGGGCAACAACTGGGTCTGCGCCGAACAGGGCGTGATCGTCCTCAGTTCGGGGGGCACGAAATTCGCCCAGTTCGGGGCCATCGCAGAAGCCGAACCGAACATCGGCCAGTGCGAATCGACCGCCTTCGACGCCGCCGGCAACCTCTGGGTCGGCTCTGCCACCCACTCGAACACCCAGCTCTGGAAAGCGGTAGTCCCGGCAGCGCCGACGGTGACGACGGAACCCGCAACCGGGCTCAAAGACACGATCGCAACCCTCAACGCGGCGGTCGATATGAACGGGGGCGAAGGAACCTACGAATTCGAATACGGCCCGACGGCGGCCTACGGGAACAAGGCGACCTATTCCGGGGCATGGCTGGAAGGAAAGACCATCCCGGTCGCCGTCAGCCAGACGATCAACGGACTGACCCCGTCGACGACCTATCACTACCGCGTCGTCGCCAAAAACTCCGCCGGCACGGCGACCGGCTCCGACGTCACCTTCACCACCGCCGCCACGGATGTGCCGACGGCGCTGGCGGGAATGGCGACGACCGAGCCGTTCGACGGCAGCGCCGGCTCGCTCGCCAACTTCGGCGCCAACTGGGCTCTGCTGGCCTGGACGGCCGGCAAGGGCGAAGACAACATCACCGGCTGGCGCCCGACCGCGGAATACCCGACGGTCAACGGCGCCTACCTCAACCAGACGCTGAGCGACTCGGGACCGGGAGCCGCAGTGGCGGCGACGATGGCGGTCAGCCCCGGCAGCGAAAACCGCTACTTCTCGCTCTGGCTCGACATGTCCAACCCCGCCGCGACCCCGCGCAACGGCTATGAGCTGAGGGTCACCTCCCAGGCGGGCGGCACCTACAAAGCCCAGATCACCAAATGGTCCGGCGGCGTGCCGGCAACGCTTGGCACGGTCAACCCCCTGGCCTTCGCCGCCGGCAGCAAGATCGCCCTCACCGACCAGGGCAGCGCGGTCAAGGCCTGGGCCGACACCGGCGCCGGCTTCAAACAGGTGATCAGCGCCACCGACTCCACCTACAGCAGCGGTAAAACCGGCGTCGAAGGCGCCAGCAGCACCGTTCGCCTGACCAAATTCAAAGCCGGGGCGGTGCTGACGCCGGTCGAAAACGGCGACAAGGCGATGCGGGCGCTGACCCTCAGGGACGCCTTCGCGACGGTCGAAAACCCGCTCTCGCGGGCGGGGGCCTGGACCGGGCTCTTCTGGGGCAGCGGCACCGGCCAGAACTACGCCAACGGCTGGGGCCCGACGGCCGTGTTCCCGGCCGTCAACGGCGCCAACTGGACGAAAGCCTCGTTCCCCGACACCGGGGCCGGCACGGCGGTCAGCGCGGCCTTCTTCGGCGCGCCGGGGGTCGGGCACTACTTCTCGATCTGGCTCGACATGCCGACGCCGGGGACGGCCAAGACCGGCTACGAGTTCCGCGGCACCGAACTGTCTCCCGGCAATTACGAAGGCGCGATCAACAAATGGCAGGCGGGGGTCAAAACGACGCTCAAAGCCATCCCCTTCTCCGCCAGTGCCGGTGGCCTCCAGTTCGGGCTCGTCGACAAGGGCAGCACGGTCGCCTTCTGGGTCGGGACCGGAGGGGGAATCGCGCAGTACATACAGATCGCTTCGGTGGCCGACGCGTCGTTCAGCAGCGGTTTCGCCGGAGTGGAGGGCAACAGCAACACGGTGCGCCTGCGGGACTTCCGCGCCGGCCAGCTCTCGCCGTTCTAGGCGTTCTCCAACACGATCGCCGACACCGGGTCCAGGTTTGTCCCTCCTATAGCGGGGACAATCCTGGACTCGGCGTTCAGGCCGGCGGGTTGGGCGCCTGCTCGGCGCTGGGGGGGCCGGCGAAGTGGCCGACCCGGGAGGCGTCGAGGTCGCGGCGGACGAGGCGGCGGAGGAAGAAGTTGCAGGCGAGGACGTGGATCCGCGACTGGGTGTTGACGTAGATCCGCCGCGAGAGCCCGGTCAGCGCCGGGTAGTAATTCGCGACCTCGACCGCGACGTTGAGGCGGACCTCGCCGGCGCCGGCGTCGTCGAAGCGCCGGATGTCGATCTCCAGATAGCCGTCGCCCTGGCGGCCGCGGTTGGAGACCAGCAGGCCGCGGTCGATGCGCCAGCGGACGACGCCGCGGTTGCGGTCCATCTCGTATTCGGGCGCCTGGAAGGTGAGCAGCCGCAGCTGCGGCAGGAGCAGGACGACGGAGCGCTCGATCTCGCTGTACTCGACGTGCATGAGGCCGAGCGTGAAGCGGCCGAGCGTGCTCCAGTAGGTGCGGGCGACGCGCTCGAGGTGCTCGGGGTCCCAGAGCCCGGCGATCGCGGTGGCGGGGAGGACGATGTCGGCGCTCTGGCGCGAGGTGACGGCGCCGGTCGCCGGGTCGATCGCGGTTTCGTCGACGGGGTCGTGGATGACCGCGCCGGGGATCACCGAGGATGGCCGGCGCCGCAGCCAGCCGAGGCGGAGCGCCGCCAGCCCGAGCAGGACGAAGGCCATGGGCCATGCTAGCCACGCCCATCGGTCCGCTCTGGGTCCGGCCGTTAAAGGGTTCCGAACCGAGCCCCGAATAGGGATGCATGCAAACTCACCCGGCGCTCCGCGCCCTCCGCGGGCGCCTGGCGCCGGCGCTGATCGTCCTGGCCCTCGCCGTTTTCGCCGTCCCGGCGGCCGCCAGTGCCACCCCAGCGCCCTCTGTCCTCACCTTCAAGACGATGAACGTGGGCGCGCCGGGCAACCCGGCCGTCGGCATCGTCCCCTTCACCGACGCGGTCTACCGCTCCTGCTCGGAAGCGCCGCAGCCGAAAGGGCCGCGGGCGCCGGTCTGCCAGGAAGTCGGCAGCGTCGGCTACGCGTACGGGCTCGGCAAGCTCGAGGTGACGGTCGGGCAGTGGGTCAAGTTCCTCAACACCGTCGACCCGGCCGGCCGCAACGTCCATCGCCTCTACAGCGACACCGAGAGCGGCGCCGCCTGGCCGCGCTTCGGCCAGCTCGACTTCTCCAGCGGCGCTCCCGCCGGGCACCACTACTCGGCGGCGGCGCCGGAATGGCTCGACAAGCCCTACGGCTTCGCCAACTTCCTGCGCTCGGCCCGCTTCGTCAACTCTCTCTATAACGGCGAGGTGGTTTCCAGGGATAGCGGCAGCGAAGGCGCCTTCAGCTTCGTCACCTACAAGGTGCGGCTCTCGCGCCAGACCGAGCGGGGGATGTACGACATGCGCAAGCGGGCGATGACCCGCGACCGCAAGTCGGGCTTCGTCGTCCCCAGCCAGGACGAGTGGATCAAGTCGGCCTACTACGACCCCAGCGGCGGCGGCACCTACTCCTACTGGAAGTACCCGACCAACCCTGGCGTCTTCGGCGACGGCGAAGCGACCGCGCCCGTGCAGGCAACGCTCGACCCCGCCAGCGGCGATGTCAGCAACGCCTCCTCGCAGCCGCTCTCGATCTTCCACACGCCGGAAACGCCGGGGCCGAGCTGGTGCCCGGCGAACCAGTCGGCCGAAGACTGCGCGACCGTGAACCCGTTCGACATCCCCGAAAAGGGCTACGCAAAGGCTTACGCGGGCAGCCTCGGCACGGTCGGCCAGGCGAAGACGCTCTCCCCCTGGGGGACCCTCGACCAGGGCGGCAACGCGGTCGAGTGGACCGACACGATCACCGCGCCCCCGTTCGGGGTCAGGGGCAAACGGGTCTGGCGACGGCTGCACGGCGGCATCGCCAACGCCCCCGTCTACCAGCTCTGGCTCTCGGCGGTCGGCCTGCAGCCGCAGGACAACGCCGCCTTCACCGCCACCTACCCGTGGCTGGGATTGCGGGTTGGCATGGTCGGCGCCCTGAAGCTCGGAAAGTGACGAAGGCGGGCGCCTGGAGGCGTCCGCCAAGCCACATAGGTTGAAGGCGATGAAGACAGCCGGCGCGCGCCGATCCAAAGCCCCGGTTGTCCTCTCGCTGCTCGTCCTGGCGCTGTTGGCGCTGCCGGCGGCGGCGCTGGCGCTGACGCCGGGGACGCTGACGCAGTTGAAAGGGAAGAACGGCTGCCTGGTCGACCGTTCCAAGCCCTCCGACGGCTGCGCCAAGGCCCGCGCCCTGGTGGGACCCGGGCCGTTCATGGGCTCGCGCGCGGTCGCGGTCAGCCCCGACGGGGCCAACGTCTACGTCGCCTCCTCCAGCAGCGACGCGATCGCGATCTTCGCCCGCAACCGCCGCAGCGGCACGCTCACGCAGGCGGCCGGCAGCGGCGGCTGCGTCGCCGCCAAAGGCGCCGGCGGCTGCGCCAGCGCGGTCGGCCTCGACCAGCCGAACTCGATCGCGATCAGCCCCAACGGCCGCAACCTCTACGCCACCTCGCGCGCCGGCAACTCGATCTCCAGCTTCGTCCGCAACCCGAAAACCGGGGCGCTGCGCCAGCTGCCGCCGCCGCTGGCCGGCTGCATCTCCGGGGCGCCGCTCCCGAGCTGCGCCTCCGGCCTGGCGCTGCTCGCCCCCGACGTCGTCGTCGTCAGCCCCGACGGCAACAACGTCTACGTCGGCTCCTTCTTCGGCAACTCCGTCGCCGCTTTTGCCCGCAACCCCGCCAACGGGGCGCTGGCGCAGCTCTCCGGCAGCGCCGGCTGCATCGCCGAGGCGACCGCCGGCTGCACCGCCGGCCTGGCGCTGAAATCGGTCGAGGGCCTGGCGATCAGCGGCGACGGCGCCAGCGTCTACGCCGCTACCGCGCTCTCCAACGCCGTGGTCACGCTCGCCCGCAACGCCTCGACCGGCGCCCTCGCGCAGGCGACCGACGGCAGCGGCTGCATCGTCGACTCGGCCCTGACCGGCTGCACCGTCGGCGTGCAGCTGGCTGGCGCCAACGCCGTCGCCGTCAGCCCCGACGACAACGACGTCTACGTGACCTCGCTCTTCAGCAACAGCGTCACCTCCTTCACCCGCACCGCCTCCTCCGGCAACCTGACCCAGAAATCGGGCACCGCCGGCTGCCTCGTCTGGCTGCGCGCGGTCGGCTGCTCGTTCGGGCAGGCGCTCAGCGAGCCCGAGGGCCTGGTCGTCTCCCCGGACGGGGAGAACGTCTACGTCACCGCCTTCGCCACCGGCGCGATCGCCGTCCTCGGCCGCAGCGAATCCGGCCAGGTGGCGCAGGAGCCCGGTTTGGCCGGCTGCATCGCCCAGCGCGGGGGGGTGCCGGGCTGCATCCACGGGCGGGCGCTCAATGGGGTCAGCTCGATCGCGCTCAGCCCCGACGGCCGCTTCGCCTACTCGACCTCCTTCAACAGCAATGCAGTCGACGTCTTCCGGAGGAACAGATGAGCGAGTCGGACGAGCTGAGGAACGGCCTCACCCGCAAGCAGCTGCTGGGCTCGGGGGCCAGCGCCGCGGCGATGGCGCTGCTCGCCCAAGGCGCCGGCGTCGAGCGGGCGCTGGCCGCGGCGAAAGGCCAGCGCGGCGACGTCAACGGGATGAACATCATCCTCATCCTCACCGACCAGGAACGGGCAATCCAGCACTTCCCGCCGAACTGGCTGCGCCAGAACCTACCGGGGATGCGCCGCCTGCGCCGCCACGGCCTCAGCTTCGAGCGCGCCTTCACCAACGCCTGCATGTGCTCCCCCGCGCGCTCGACCCTGATGAGCGGCTACTTCCCCGCCCAGCACGGGGTCAAGTACACGCTCGAGGAAGACATGCCGGCGGAAAAGGGCTATCCGCAGGTCGAGCTGCCCACCGACTTCAAGAACCTGGCGACGGTGATGAAGGCCGCCGGCTACCACGTCGTCTACAAGGGCAAGTGGCACTGCTCGAAGCCGGCCGAACCCGAACACGCCACCCCGGCCGACCTCGAAGAGTACGGCTTCGACCGCTGGAACCCGCCGGACGCCGGCGCCAACCAGAGCGTCCCCGAGGCGGGCGGCGGCTTCGTCGACAACGACGGCCGCTTCATGGACTCGGTCGGCCAGGGCGAACACGAGGGCGTGCTGCAGTACCTCAGCTCGGCCGCCGCCAAACAGCAGCCGTTCTTCATGGTGATCTCACTGGTCAACCCGCACGACGTCCTCTTCTACCCGAGCAAGACCTTCGAAGAAGCCGGCTACGACGAATCCTGGCTCGAGGGCGACATCCAGCCGCCGCGAACCGGCGAAGAAGACCTCTCGACCAAGCCCACGGTGCAGGAAGAGTTCCTCAAAATCTTCAACGTCACCGGCAAGCCGGAAAATAAGCAGCAGGTGCGCAACTACCTGAACTACTACGGCAACCTGATGCGCTCCTCCGACAGCTACATGGTCAACGTCCTCGACAAACTGGAAGAGACCGGGCTGTTCGACGACACCCTGATCGTCCGCACCGCCGACCACGGCGAGATGGGCCTCACGCACGGCGGCCTGCGGCAGAAGAACTTCAACTTCTACGAGGAGGCGATCCGGGTCCCGCTCGTCTACTCGAACCCGAAGCTGTTCCCGAAGCCGGTCGAAACCGACGCGCTGGTCTCCCACGTCGACTTCCTGCCGACCCTGGCGAGCCTGGCGGCGGCGCCGAAACCGGCCCGCGCCAACTGGCAGGGGGTCGACTACTCCAAGCTCGTCCTTCACCCGAACACGGCGAAGCCGGCGCAGGACTACATCGTCTTCACCTACGACGACTTCCAGTCCGGCCAGAAGACGCCGCCCTACCCGAAACCGCCGAACCACATCACCAGTATCCGCGAGGGCCGCTGGAAGCTCGCCAAATACCACGACGTCGCCAACCAGAAGCGCAAACAGAAACCGCCGCAGTGGGAGATGTACGACCTCAAGACGGACCCCTACGAGGAAACGAACCTCGCCTACAAAGGCTACGAACGCACGGAAGCGCAGGAGAAGCAGTTCCAGCGGCTGAAACGGAAGCTGGCGCGGGTCGAAAAGACGCGCCTGCACCCGCCGGCCGCCAAACCGGCGTAGCCAAGGCCGCCCCTCACGAATCGGCAGCCATTGCCGTTCTATCTCTGAAGGCAAGCAACGCGGAGAGGAGCCGGGCGATGGGCAGGACCAACACCACGATCGAGTCCCCGATCGGCGCGCTGACCCTGGTCGCCGAGGACGGGGTTCTGTGCGGCCTCTACTTCCCGGGGCACTGGCACATGCCCGCTCCGGACGTCTTCGGCGCCCGCTCCGAGCGCGGCTTCGAGCCGGCGGAAGAGCAGTTGGCGCAGTATCTCGCCGGCGAGCGGACCGGCTTCGAGCTGGAGACCGCGGTGGCCGGCGGCGACGAGTTCCAGCGGCGCGTCTGGGGCCTGATCGAGGCGATCCCCTACGGCGAGACCACGACCTACGGGGAGATGGCGGCAGAGCTTGGCGACGCGACCCTGGCCCGCCGCGTCGGCGGCGCCGTCGGCCGCAACCCGCTTTCGGTGGTCGTGCCCTGCCACCGGGTCGTCGGCAAGGACGGCAAGCTCACCGGCTACGCCGGCGGCCTCGCGCGCAAGCGCTTCCTGCTCGAGCTGGAGGCGCCTGAGGACGGCTCGCGGCTGTTCTGAGCGGCGGGCGCTGGCCGGCGGCTCAGCTGTTGAGAACGCCTGGGCGCAGCACCTCGGGATCGTGGCCGGGCGTCACCGTCAGCCCCGCGTCGCGCAGCTCGCGCAGGCGCGTGGCGGAGCGGGCCTGGGCGTCGAGGTCGTCGCCGAAAGGGGGGAAGCGCTGGTCGTCGAGGCCGCTGGCGTAGTGGCTGACGTCGGCGCCGATCACGAGGTCGCCGACCCGCACCGACTGGTGGCCGGGGGTGTGGCCGGGCGTGCTGAGCAGCTCGACCGAGCCGTCGCCGAGCAGGTCGTGGTCGCCGTCGACGAGGGTGAGGTCGTGGCCGGTGTCGGCGTAGTCGCGGGGGAGGAGGAAGTTGCGCGCGACCGCGGCCTCGTCCTGGCCGCCTTCCCACTCGGCGCGTTGGATCACGACCGGGACCGAGGTGGGGATCAGCGAGAGGCCGCCGACGTGGTCGAAGTGGAGGTGGGTGAGGACGACCATGGTCAGGGTCGAGAGGTCGACCTGGTCGGCGACCGACCGCTCCTGCTCGAGGCTGAAGAAGGCGACCGAGTCGGCGCCGTCGTAGTGAGCCGCCGCGTCCGCGGCGGCGGCCGGGTGGAGGCCGGTGTCGACGAGGATCCGCTCGCTCTCGGTCTCGATCAGGAAGGCCGGCACCGGCACCCGGATCGGCAGCTCGGGCGGCTCCTCGCCCTGGCGCCAGATCCCGCGCGGCGCGGTCATCCAGCCGACGTCAAGCAGTTCGACCTTCATCGCGCCTGCCGTCTTATCACGTGCGCGGCGAGGTCCGCGGGGGCGCCCTTGGCGCGGAAGCGCCTGCTCTTGGCGCTGACGGCGGCGGGGTCGAGGCCGGCGAAGGTGGGCTCGGAGACGAGGATCTCACCCGGCTTGGCGGCGTCGGCGAGGCGGGCGGCGACGTTGACGTCGACCCCGAAGTAGTCGCCGCCGAGCTTGCGCGGGCGGCCGAGGTGGATGCCGGTCCGCAGCCGCGCCCGGTAGCCGCCGACCTCGACCGCGCCGATCCGCTCGTGCGCGGCGAAGGCGGCCTCGGCGGCGCTCGGCGCGTCCCAGAAGGCGCCCATCAGGCCGTCGCCGAGGCGCTTCACGACTTCGCCGCGCTGCTCGAGGATCGGCGGCTCGACCGCCTCGGCGAACTCGCTCAGCAGCTCGATCGCGAGCGAGTCGCCCGCCTCCAGCGCCCAGCTGGAGAAGCCGACGAGGTCGGTGAAGAGGATCGCGACCTCGACCTTGCCGTGGCCGCGGTCCTGGGACTCGGCCAGCCGCTGCCAGGCCTGCAGGGCGGTCAGGCCCAGCTCGCCGAGGAAGCCGGGCTCGGCGCCGCGCAGCGCCACCAGGCGCCGGGCAGCAAGGTCGGCGGGGCGGCCGCGGGCGCTGGAGAGGCGGTCGACGAACTCGTCGTCGCCCAGCGCCTGCTCGCGCGTCTGCCGGGCCGAGGAGACCAGCTTCGGGTGGCGGTTGAGCCGGCGGGCGGCTCTGGCGAAGCGCTTCGCCGCTGGCTCCTTGGGACTCTCGCTCACGCCTGCAGCCTACGGTCGGCGGCCTGCCTCTAACTTCTGGTTCGTGCCGCCGGCGCCGACGACGACCGCAGGGCCGCCGCCCGCCGCGAGGGCGCGGGTCGGCGCGGCGATGGCGGTCGCCTCGATCCTCTCGGTCCAGTGCGGGGCGGCGCTGGCGACGACGCTGTTCGACTCGGTCGGGCCGCAGGGCGCGGTCTTCCTGCGCTCGCTGTTCGGGGCGCTGGCGCTGCTGGCGCTGGCCCGCGGCAGCCTGCCGCCGCTGCGCGGCCGCCACCTCTGGGACGTCGTCCTCTTCGGCGTCTCCCTGGCCGGGGTCAACCTCTGCTTCTACGCGGCCCTCGACCGGCTGCCGCTCGGCGTCGCGGTCACGCTCGAGTTCGTCGGCCCGCTCGGCGTCGCCGTGTTCGGCTCGCGGCGCCCCCGCGACCTGGTCTGGGCGCTGCTGGCCGCGGTCGGGATCCTGCTGCTCTCCGACGGCGCCGGCGGCGCCGGGATCGACCCCCTGGGGGCGGCGCTAGCCCTTGCCGCCGGCGGCTTCTGGGCCGTCTACATCCTCCAGAGCGCCCGGGTCGGCAACAGCTACCCGGGGCTCGGCGGCCTCGCCCTGGCGGCGACGATCTCGGCCGTCATCGTCGCCCCGTTCGGGATCGTCCAGGGCGGGGGAGAGCTGCTGACCGCGTCGGCCCTGGCCGTCGGCCTCGCGGTCGGCCTGCTCAGCTCGGCCGTCCCCTTCGCGCTCGAGCTGGAAGCGCTGCGGCGGTTGCCGAACGCGGTCTTCGGGGTGCTGATGAGCCTCGAGCCGGCGGTCGCGGCGGCGGTCGGCTTCATCGCCCTCTCCCAGGGCCTCGCCCTGGTCGAAGTCCTCGCCATCGGCCTCGTCGTCGCGGCCTGCGTCGGGGCGCTGCGTTCGGCCGCGACGCCGCCGCCGCGCGACGGCTGAGCCAGGCCCAGCTAACTTCCCGAGCGTGAGCCCGCCGCGATCGAAACCAGCGAAGCCGGGGGAGACGGCCGTGCGGGCGACGGTGCGGGGGCAGGTGCAGGCGGTCGGCTTCCGCGAAGCGACCCTGAGGCGGGCGCATGAACTCGGCGTCCTCGGCTGGGTGCGAAACGGCGAGGACGGCAGCGTCCTGGTCCACGCCGAGGGGCCGGAGGCGGCGGTCGCGGAGCTGATCGCGTTCCTGGGGGAGGGGCCGCCCGCCGCCAGGGTCGAGGCGGTCGAGACCGAGCCGCACAAGCTCGAGGGCCACGAGCAGTTCGCGGTCCGCGGCGTCAGCGCCGGCGTCTTCGTCGTCCAGGAGCACGAAGCGACCGCCCACCACTGGGACCTGCGCCTCGAGGTCGACGGCGCGATGCGCTCCTGGGCGGTGCCCAAAGGCCCCTCGATGGACCCGGCGCAGAAAAGGCTGGCGGTCCAGGTCGAGGACCACGAGATGTCCCACAACGATTTCGAAGGGCGCGCGGGGGAGGGCGGCGTGATCATCTGGGACCGCGGCGCCTACGAGCAGGGCGGCCGAGTGCCGTGGCCGGAGGCGATCGAACGCGGCCACGCGGTCTTCGTCCT
>DASYKN010000010.1:0-3710 GCA_035995325.1 Solirubrobacterales bacterium | reverse complement strand
CAGGGCCTCGACCATCTTGATCACGCCTGCCACTCCCGCTGCTGCTTGGGAGTGGCCGATGTTTGACTTGATCGATCCCAGGCGCAGGGGCTCACCCCTGTCTTGTCCGTAGGTGGCAAGTAGTGCTCCTGCCTCGATCGGGTCACCGAGCACAGTTCCGGTGCCGTGGGCCTCTACTGCGTCTACCTCTGAGGGAGCGAGGCCGGCGTTTGCAAGTGCTTGGCGGATCACCCTTTCCTGGGATGGGCCGTTGGGGGCAGTCAGTCCGTTTGAGGCGCCGTCTTGGTTGGTGGCCGAGCCGCGGATCGTGGCGAGGATCTTGTGGTTGTTGCGCTGGGCGTCGGAGAAGCGCTCCAGGAGCAGCAGGCCGACTCCCTCCGACCACCCGGTGCCGTTTGCGCCAGCGGCGAAGGAGCGGCAGCGCCCGTCGACGGAAAGCGCGCTCTGGCGGCTGAACTCGACGAAGATGTCCGGCTTGGAGTAGACGTTGACCCCGCCCCCGACCGCCAGCGAGCATTCGCCGTTGCGCAGCGCCTGGCAGGCAAGGTGGAGGGCGACCAGCGAGGAGGAGCAGGCGGTATCGATCGTCACCGCCGGTCCCTCGAGGCCGAGCGAGTAGGCGATCCGGCCCGAGGCGATACTGGCGCCGACGCCGGTGCCGAGGTATCCCTCCAGTTCCTTCGCCACCGTGCCGCTGAGTGCTGCGGCGTGCCCCTGGTACATCACGCCGGTGAAGACGCCGGTGTCGGACCCGCGCAGCGCGTCGGGGTCGATCCCGGCGCCTTCCACTACCTCCCAGGCGGACTCGAGCAGCAGCCGCTGCTGCGGGTCCATCGCCAGCGCCTCGCGCGGGCCGATCCCGAAGAAGGCCGGGTCGAACTCGCCAGCCCCCTCGAGGAAGCCGCCCTTCAGCGTGTAGGTGGTGCCGAGGTGCTCGGGGTCGGGGTGATAGAGACGCTCCAGGTCCCAACCGCGGTCGTCGGGGAAGTCGACGATGGCGTCGCCACCCTCTGCGACCAGCTCCCACAGCTCCTCGGGGCTCCGCGCCCCGCCCGGGTAGCGGCAGGCCATGCCGACGATCGCGATCGGGTCCTCGCTCCTCCCCACTCGCGCCGGGACGGGGGCGCTCCGCTTGGCGCCCTCCACCTCCGAGCGCACGTAGCCGGCGACGTCGCCAGCGGTCGGGTAGTCGAAGACCAGCGTCGAGGGGAGGCGGAGCCCGGTCTCCCGCTGCAGGCGGTTGCGCAGTTCGACCGCCCCCAGCGAGTCGAAGCCGAGCTCGCTGAAGGCCTTAGTCGGATCGACCTCCTCGGCCGAGGAGTAGCCCAGAATCGCCGCCACGTTGCGGCGCACGACGCCGAGGACGATCCCGTCCCACTCGGCCTCGGGCCGCTCGGCGAGCTGACGGGCCACCCCGCCGGCGGGGGCGCCCTGCCTGCGACCCGGAACGCGGACGAGCCCGCGCCAGGGCGCCGGCAACAGATCGACGCGCGCCTGTCCGCGCAGCGTCGCGAAGTCGAACTTCGCCGGCACGAGCGTCGCCTCGCCCGAGGCGAGCGAACGGTCGAGCAGCTTCAGCGCCTCCTCGGCCGGCAGCGGCGCCAGCGCCATGCTTGCCTGGGCCTGGCGCTCGAGGCGCTCCAGCCTCGCCTCCGCCTCACCCGTGACGGCGACGGCGCCGGCGCTCCGCGCCCAGAGGCCCCAGGCCAGCGAGGCGGCCGGCAGTCCCTCGACCCGCCGTCCCTGGGCGAGGGCATCGAGGAAGGCGTTGGCCGCGGCGTAATTCCCCTGCCCGGGCCCGCCAAAGACCCCGGCGACCGAGGAGAAGAGGACGAAGGCCGCCAGATCCGCCGCGGCGGTCAGCTCGTGCAGGTTGAGGGCGCCGTCGACCTTGGGAGCCAAGACCCGCTCGATCTGCTCCGGCGTCAGCGACTCGACCAGCGCGTTGTCGAAGGTCCCGGCCAGGTGGAAGACGGCGGTCAACGGGTGCTCCGCGGGGACGGCTTCGAGCAGCTCCCTCGCCTGCGAGCGATCGGCCACGTCGCAGGCGACCACCTGCGCCTCGCAGCCCTCGTCCTCCAGCTCCCGCACCAGCGCGGCGACCCCTTCGGCCCCGGGACCGCGCCTGCTGGTCAGCAGCAGGCGGCGCACGCCATGCTCCCGCGCGAGGTGGCGGGCGACGAGCGCACCGAGCCCGCCGGTTCCGCCCGTGACCAACACGGTTCCCTCGGGGTCGAGCGAGCGCGTCGAACCTTCGCCCTCCGCGCGGCCCAGCCTGGGCGCCAGCAGCGCGCCACCGCGCACCGCCGCCTGTGGCTCGTCGTCGAGGCCGAGGCCGACGGCGAGCGCGGCCGGCGAGCGGTCGGAAGGCTCGAGGTCGAGCAGGCGGAAGCGGCCCGGGTGCTCCGCCTGGGCGGAGCGGATCAGCCCCGCCGCGGCCGCGGCGGGCAGCGAGGGGGCGGCGGACTCCGAGGCCGCTACAGCGCCGTCGCCGACGAACACGAGCTGCGCCTCGGCCAACGCCTCGTTGCCCAGCCAGGCCTGGATCGCGGCGAGGGTCGAGGCGACAGCCTCCCTCACCGCCCGGGCTGGGTCGGCGCCATCGCCGGCGTCGATCGCCATGAGGACGAGGCTCGGCGGCGCATCGTCGCCCGCCGCCACCGCCGCCAGCAGCGAGTCGAGGTCGTCGTGGCGCTTGCCTTCCGGGATCAGCTCGGCGAGGTCACCAATCGCGGCGGCGCCCTGGAGCCGCTCGAGCGCGGGCGAGGGCGACTCGACCGGGACCCAGCGGAGGTGGAAGAGATCGTCGCCGCCGGCCTCCGGAGAGTGCAGGCGGCTGGGGTCGAGCGGTCGCGTGAGCAGGGAGCCGACCGCGGCCACCGGCTGGCCCTCGGCATCGAAGAGCGCAGCGGCGATGCGGTCCGTCTGCGGATCCTTCGAGAGCCTGACCCGGACCGCCGCGGCGCCGGGACGGTCGACCCGGATCCGCTCCCAGGCGAAGGGCAGCGGCAACGACGCGGCGTCCTGTCCCCCCGCCTCGGCGCCGAGCAGGGCGTGGAAGGCCGAGTCCAGCAGAGCCGGGTGGATCGCGTAGCGGCCAGCCTCTTCGGCCTGCTCGGCGGCGAGCGACACCTCGGCGCAGATCTCTTCCCCGTCCCTCCAGGCGGCTTCCAGGCCCTGGAACGCCGGGCCGTAGTCGAAGCCCCACTCGGAGAGGCGTTCGTAGAGATCCCCGATGGAGATCGGCTCGGCCCCTGCGGGCGGCCAGGAGGCTTGCATCGGCGTCGCAGCGGGCCCTTGGCTCGCGGTCAGGGAGGCGACGGCATTGAGGGTCCAGGCGACGTCACCGTCCTCGCCTCCCTCGGGACGGGAGTGAACCCGCAGCTCACGGCGCCCCTGATCGTCCTCGGCAGCGAGAGTGATCTGCAGCTGAACGGCGCCCTGGGCGGGGATCGCCAGCGGGGTCTGTACCGCGAGCTCCTCGATTTCCTCGAGGCCGACTCGCTCGCCGAGCTTCAGCGCCAGCTCGAGGTAAGCGGTGCCGGGAAGGATCGCCGTGCCGGCGAGAGCGTGATCCCCCAGCCACGGCTGCTCGCGCAGCGAGAGCCGCGAGGTGAAGAGCATCCCCTCCTCCCCGGCGAGGGAGAGGGAGGCACCGAGCAGCGGGTGATCTGCGCCGCAGAGCCCGGCGGCGGCAAGGTCAGCTGAGC
>DASYKN010000009.1:0-23605 GCA_035995325.1 Solirubrobacterales bacterium | reverse complement strand
AGGGGGCGATGGCGCTCGCCGGCCCGCACCTGGTCAAAGCCGTGACCGGCGAGGAGATCTCGATGGAGGAGCTCGGCGGCGCCAAGGTCCACTGCCGCAAGTCGGGTGTCGGTGACCTCGAGGTGCCCGACGACGAAGCCTGCATCGCCGCGATCAAGCAGTACCTCTCCTACTTCCCCGCCAACTGCGACAGCAAGCCGCCGGTTATAGAGACGGACGACCTCGACGACCGCATGTCGGAGAAGCTGATGGAGATCGTCCCCGACTCCTCGCGCCAGCCCTACGACATGTACGACGTGATCGGCGAGATCGTCGACGACGGCGAGTGGTTCGACATCAAGCCGAAGTTCGCCAAGTCGCTGATCACCTGCTTCGCCCGCTTCGGCGGCCAGCCGGTCGGGATCGTCGCCAACCAGCCCAAGCAGCTGGCCGGGATCCTCGACAACGACTCCGCCGACAAGGCCGCCCGCTTCATCAACCTCTGCGACGCCTTCAACATCCCGCTCGTCTTCCTCCAGGACGTGCCCGGCTTCATGGTCGGCTCCAAGGTGGAGCACGCCGGGATCATCCGCCACGGGGCGAAGATGCTCTACGCGGTCAGCCGCGCCACGGTGCCGAAGGTGACGGTGATCGTCCGCAAGGCCTACGGCGCCGGCTACTACGTGATGTGCGGCAAGGCGTATGAGCCGGACCTGATCGTCGCCTGGCCGGGAGCCGAGATCTCGGTCATGGGCGCCGAGGGCGCGGTCGAAATCATCGGCCGCTCGGCGATTGAGGCCTCCGACGACCCGGAGGCGACGCGCGAGGCGATGCTGAACGCGGTGCGCCAGCAGATCGACCCCTACATCGCCGCCGGCAACGCCGTGATCGACGACATCATCGACCCGCGCGAGACCAGGCCGACGATTGTCAAGGCGCTGCGGATGGCGCGCAACAAGCAGGTCCAGAAGCCGAAGAAACGGCACGGGGTGATGCCGGTATGAGCCGCTTCGAGGACCCGGTGGTGATCAGCTGCTCGATCAGCGGCGTGATCGCCAATCGCGACCAGTGCCCGGCGATCCCCTACACGCCGGCGGAGTACGCGGCCGAGGCGCGGCGCGCGGTCGACGAGGGGGCCTCGCAGATCCACATCCACGCCCGCACCCCGGACGGCACGCCCTCGTATGAGATCGAGGACTTCCAGGCGATCACCGAGGCGATCCTGGCCGAGGTCGACGACGTCATCGTCAACTACTCGACCGGGGCGATCGGGATCCCACTGGAGAAGCGGCTCGAGTACCTGCGCGCCTGCAAGCCCGACGTGGCGGCGCTGAACATGAGCTCGATGAACTACGCCAAGTACTCCAAACGGCGCAAGGACTTCGTCTTCAAAGCGGTCTTCGAGAACAGCTTCGACACGATTGTCGAGTTCCTGACCGAGATGAAAGCGCTGGGGATCAAGCCCGAGCACGAGTGCTTCGACTCCGGCCACGTCGCCAACCTCGACCCGCTGATCGACATGGGGCTGCTGGAGCCGCCGCTGCAGATCTCGCTGGTGATGGGGGTGACCGGCGGCATCCGGCCGACGCCGCGCAACGTCACCCTGATGTCGGACCAGATCCCCGGCGGCCCGGAAGGGGAGAACCAGTGGCAGACGATCGGCATCTCGCGCGACCAGTGGAAGCTGCTGGCCTCCGCGCTGGTCCTCGGCGGCAACGTCCGCGCCGGGGTCGAGGACAACCTCTACCTGCCGAACGGCGAGATGTGCCGCTCCAACGGCGACCTGATCGCCAAGGCCCGCCAGATGGCCGAGGACGTCGGCCGCCGTGCGGCCACCGTCGCCGAGGCTCGCGAGCTGCTGGGGATACCCAAGCGTGAGCTACCTCCCGCTTAGCGACGTCAAGGTCCTCGACCTGACCCGGCTCTTGCCGGGCGGCTTCTGCTCGCTGCTCTTGGCTGACCTCGGCGCCGAGGTGCTGAAGGTCGAGGACACCGGCATGGGCGACTACATCCGCTGGGCGCCTCCTTATTACGGGAGCGACGAGCAGCAGGCGCTCGGCACTCGCTCCTCGCTTTACCTCTCGCTCAACCGCGGCAAGCGCTCGGTCCGGCTCGACCTCAAGAACGAGGCCGGCCGCGAGGCGCTGCTGCGCCTGGTCGAGCGTCACGACATCGTCCTCGACGGCTTCCGCCCCGGCGTCCTCGACCGGCTCGGGGTCGGCTATGAGCGGATGCGCGAGGCCAACCCGGCGATCGTCTTCTGCGCGATCACGGGCTATGGCCAGGACGGCCCCTACGCCCAGCGGGCCGGGCACGACATGAACTACCTCGGCCTGGTCGGGCTGCTCGGGCTGACCGGCGCCAAGGACGGGCCGCCGGTGCAGTCGGCCGGCCAGATCGCCGACCTCGGCGGCGGCGGGCTGATGGCCGCCTTCGCGGTGATGGCGGCGCTGCACGAGCGACGCCGCTCCGGCGAGGGCCAGATGGTCGACGTCTCGATGGCCGACGGCGCCCTCTCCTGGCTGGCGATGGTCGCCGGCCGCTACTTCTGCGACGGCGAGGTGCCGCGCCGCGGCGAGCAGCAGCTCGCCGGTGGGCTGATCTGTTACCTCCCCTACGAGGCCGCCGACGGCTGGGTCAGCTGCGGCGCCCTCGAGCCGAAGTTCTGGGCCGCCCTCTGCAACGGGGCGGAGCGCCCGGACCTGATCGAGAAGCAGTTCGAGGCGCCCGGCTCCGATGCCTGGCGCGAGGTTGCCGCGATCTTCCGCTCGCGCACCCGCGACGAGTGGCTGGCCTTCAACGACGAGTACGACTGCTGCATCGAGCCGATCCTCGACCTCGACGAGGCGCTCGACTCGGAGCTGGTCAAGGCGCGCGAGATGGTGGTCGAGGTGGAGCAGCCCGGGCTGGGAACGGTGCGGCAGCTCGGCCTGCCGGTGAAGCTGAGCCGCACCCCCGGCGACCCGACCCGGCCGGCGCCCGCCTTCGGCGAGCACACCGAGGAGGTCCTGCGCGAGGCCGGTTACTCGGCCGCGGAGGTGGCGGCGATGATCGAGTCCGGCGCCGCCGCCGGCACGGCCGCCGGGGCCGAGCCGACGGAGTTCCGCGCGTGAGCACGAAAAGCGCCGAGCTGCTGCGGATGGGGGAGTTGGCGGAGGCCTCGGGGGTGCCGGCGCCGACGATCAAGCACTACCTGCGCGAGGGACTGCTGCCGGAGGGCGTCAAGACCAGCCGCAACATGGCCTACTACCCGCCCGAGTTCGTCGACCGGATCAAGCTGATCAAGCGCCTGCAGGAGGAGCGCTTCATGCCGCTGAAGGCGATCAAATCGGTCCTCGAGGGGGGCTCGGAGCGGGCCGAAGCCCTGCTCGAGCTGGAGGACCGGATCCTCGACCGCGCCCTCGCCGGCGAGCAGGCGCGGACCAGCGCCGCCGAGGTCCGCAAGCGCTACGGCGTCCCCAAAGAGGTTCTGGACCGCCTCGCCGAGCTGGAGGTCCTCACCCCCAACAGCCGTGGCTACTCGCCCTCCGACATCACCATCATCGAGGCGATCGGCCGCTTCCGCGCCGGTGGCTACGACGAGCAGATCGGCTTCACCGTCTACGACACCCTGCGCTACAAGACCGCGCTCGAAGAGCTGGTCCAGCAGGAGGTGGAGATGGTGATGAGCCGCCTCGCCGGCGAGGTCCCGCCCGAGCGCGTGGTCGAGATGCTCGAAGCCGGCGCCCAGCCGCTGAAGGACCTGATCGCCGCGCTGCACACGAAGCTCCTGGTCGCCGAGCTCGAGCGGCAGCGCGCCGCGCGCAAGCCCTGAGCGACAGATCCGCGCCGGAGTTAAGGCCGGCGGCCGTTGCGGTCGAGACAAGTCGCGTGCCGCTTGCAAGGAACAACTTCGTTTCGCCGCTGCGTCTGACCCTCGGCCTGTTCGCGATTTTGGCTCTGGGATTGATGTTTTGGAGTGGGCCCGCAGAGGCGAAGGTCATCTACGCCTGCGCCCAGAAGCACGGCAGCACCACCCACCGGGCGAGGGCTGCGATGCGGCTGGTCCGCAAGTCCGTCGCCTGCCTGCCCTGGGAGCGGCGCCTCAGCTGGCAGGCCGGCTCCGGCGGCCCGACCGGCTCGGCCGCCGCCTCGGAGCCAGCTGCAACCCGCGGTCCCGCCGGCCCTGCCGGAGAGACGGGCGCTGCCGGAGTCGCCGGTGAGGCCGGAGCCGCCGGAGCCACTGGCGAAGCTGGCATGGCTGGCGCCGCTGGCATGGCTGGCGCCGCCGGCCTGCCCGGCAACCGCGGAGAAGCCGGCGCCCCCGGCGAAGGCGGCGCTGCCGGCCTCGAAGGACCCGCTGGCCCGGTCGGGCCTGCCGGCCCGGAAGGACCGCCCGGACCCGAAGGCCCCCAGGGGCTGTTCGGGCCAATCGGCTTGGAAGGACCAGAAGGTCCCGTGGGCCCCGCCGGCCCAGAAGGCCCCGTCGGCCCAGAAGGCAATGAAGGCAAAGAAGGCCTCGCGGGACCCCCGGGGCCAGATGGTGTCGTCGGGCCGATCGGCCCGGAAGGCCCGGAAGGGCCAATCGGCCCGGAAGGTCTTGAAGGAGCTGTCGGTCAAGAAGGACCCGTCGGTCCAGAAGGACCCGCTGGCCTGATCGGACTCGACGGACCGGCTGGCCCCGAAGGGCCTGCGGGCGAATCAGGCCCAATCGGCGAAACCGGCCCAGCCGGAGAAACGGGTGCCGAAGGATCTGCCGGACCCGAAGGCCCCAGTGGCCCCGAAGGGCCCGCGGGTGAACCGGGGCCGATCGGCGAAACCGGCCCGGAAGGGCCTGCCGGCAGCAGCGGCCTCGGCAGCATCCTCGTCGTCACCGCCCACGGCGGCGAAGGCGAACCGGCGGATGCGATCTGCCCGAAACAGGCGCCGCTCGCGATCGGCGGCGGTGGCGCGGCCGACAAGGGCGGCGCGCTCGAAATCTCAGCTCCGCTGACCAAGGGCCAGCTCTCCGCCGACGGCCAGAAACCGAGCGGCTGGCGGGTGAAGGCAACGGCCGGGACCTATACCGCCTACGCGATCTGCACCGGGGCCGCCAAGGTGGAATCGCCAGAAGGCGAAGAAAAGGAAAGCAGCGAAAAGGAAGCCGCCGAGGTCGAAGCTGCCGAAAAGGCGGCCGCGGCCGGGAAGTAAGCGGTCAGCCGGCGCCGACCCCGAGCGCCTCGCGTTCCCTTCTGATGTCCCGCAGCAAGCTCTTCGCCCCGGTCTGCTCGGCAACCCGTTCGCCCTCGTCGAGCGCCGCGCCGACCCCGTCGCGGCCGGCGGCGACAAGCGCTCGCGCCAGCGCCAGGTTGGCGATCGGGTAGCTCCAGCGCATTCCCCGCTCGCCCGAAATGCGCACCGCCTCTTCGGCCACCTCGATCCCCTCCTCGGAGCGGCCGACGCCGGTCAGTGCCTGGGCTCGCATCTGCATGCGCCAGCTCTCCATCTCGCCGCCGTTGTCCATCGCCTCGCGGTAGAGGCGCTCGGCCTCGTCGATCGAGGCCAGGGAGTCCTCGTGCTCTCCGGCGGCGAGCAGGGCCCAGGCGAGGTTGGCGAGGGCGAGGCTGCGCGAGAAGACGTCGCCCAGCTGCTCGGTCAGCTCGCAGTTGCGGCGGGCGATCGCCAGGGCGCCCTCGATGTCGCCGCGAACCGCGCGCAGGCCGGCCTGGTTGCTGCGGACCCAGCTCGCCGTCTCCGGGTCGTCCTCTTCGGCGGTCAGCTGCAGCGCCCGCCCGAACAGCTCTTCGGCCTCCTCGTACTGGCCGCGCTCGCGGCGGACCATGCCTTTGCCCATCACCGCCCAGGCGGTCGGGCTGCCGAGGATCACGCCGGCGCCGAGCGTGCGGTCGCCGTCGGCGATCTCCAGCACTTCGTCGAGCATCTGCTCGTAGCCGTCGAAGTCGGCGGTGCAGAGGAAGGCGTAGGCGCCCGCGGCGCGGACCGCGACCCGCAGGTGCGGGTCGCCGGACTCGTCGGCCAGCGCCACCGTCTCCGCGACGGCGGCCAGCCAGGCGTCGGCGTGGTGCTCGAGGCCCGGGCGAACCGAGGTGGCGACCCGAAGCAGGGCGCGGGAGTGGAGGTCGTTGTGGCGGGTCGCGATGCCCTCGACCTCGGCGGCAAGGCGAGCCTGCTCCTCGTAGCTCATGCCGACCCGCCAGGCGTACTGGAGCTGCAGCAGGCGGGAGTTGATCGCCAGCGCGGCGCTCTCGTCGTCCTCCTCCAGCTCGCCGGCAAGCTCGGCCACCGCTTTCCACAGGCGCAGCGAGTCGCGCGGGCGGCTGTGACCCGCCCAGTACGCGGCCCGGGCGGACCAGCGCGCCGCCTCCCTTGTCTCCCCGCCCTCGCGCAGGTGCTCGGCGATCAGGGCGGACAGCTCGTCGAGGCGGCCGGGGTTGAGCGCCGCCAGTGCCCGCGCCGCCGCCGCGTGGGTGGCGGCGCGCCCGTCGGCCAGCTGGGTTCCGTAGGCGACCTCGCGGGTCAGCGGGTGGCGGAAGGCCAGCACCCGCTCCGGGTACAGCTCCGCTTCGTAGACGAAGCCGGCCTCGACCAGCTCGTGGATCACCGGATCGAGCCGGTCGGCGTCGATCCCGGCGGTCATCCCCAAGGCCCTGGCGCTGACCTCCTTGCCGACCACCGAGGCGACCTGCAGCAGCTGCTTCGCGGCCGGGTCAAGGCGGTCGATGCGGGCGGCGAGGACAGCCTGCACGGTCACCGGCACGGCGGCGTCCTCGATCGGGCTGACCAGGCGGTAGGCGCCGCGCTCGCCGCTGAGGTGGCCGGCCTCCGCCAGCTCGCGCACGATCTCCTCGACGAAGAAGGGGTTGCCCTGGGTGCGCGTATGGATCGGCTCATCGAGCCCGTCCAGCGAGGGGTCCTCGCCAGCCAGGTCGCGCAGCAGCTCGCGCGTATCCTCGTGGGTGAGCGGACCGAGGGAGAGGGTGCGGTAGCCCTGCGCACGCTGCCAGGGAGGGGTGTACTCGGGTCGGAAGTTGACGACGGCGAGGGTGTTGGTGGCGGCGATCGAGTCGATCAGCTCGGCCAGCATCACGCTGCTGCCCTCGTCGATCCAGTGCAGGTCCTCGATCACCAGGACCAGCGTCTTGCGCCGGGCCGGGGCGTTGACGAGGCGGCAGACGATCCGTCCCAGCGCCCGCTGCCGCGCCTCCGGGCTCATCTGCGCGACCGGGCGGTCGGGGTCGGGGACGCCGAGGAAGTCGAACATCAGCGGCAGGTCGTCGGCAAAGCCCGGATCGAGCAGCAGCGCCCGCCCGGCGATCTTCTCGCGCGCGGTCTGCTCGGGCTCGCGCTCGCCGATCCCGAAGAACGCGCGCAGCATCTGCAGCACCGGCATGAACGGCGTCGTCGTCCCATGCGCCTGCGCCTGCGCCTCGAAGACCTCGAGTCCCCGCGCCCGGCAGTGCTGGGCGAACTCGTGGCAGAGCCGGCTCTTGCCCACTCCCGGTTCGGCGACCAACCCGATCGCGCCGCCATTGCCTGCCTCGGCTCGCTCGAGCGCCGCCCGCAGAGCGTCCATCTCCTCGACCCGGCCGACGAAGCTGGAGAAGCCGCGCTCGCGGGAGAGGTCGAGCCGGGACCGCGCCTCGCCGACCCCGGCCAGCTCGAAGACCCGCACCGGCTGGCTCGCCCCCTTGATCTCGAACTCGCCGAGGTCGTCGAGGTCGAGGAATCCGGCGGCCAGCTCGGCGGTGTGCTCGGTCACGTAGGCCTTGCCCGGCTCGGCCAGCGCCTCCATCCGCTGCGCCAGCCCGACCGTGTGGCCGATCGCGGTGTACTCGCCCTCGCCGCCGCGGCCGATCGCCCCGGCCACGACCTCGCCGGAGTTGATCCCGATCCGGGTCGAGAAGTTGAGCCCCTGGCCGCGGCGCAGCTCGGCCGCGTAGTCGGCGACGTCGTCGAGCATCTGCAGAGCGGCGTAACAGGCCCGGCGCGCGTGGTCCTCGTGCGCGATCGGGGCGCCGAAGACGGCCATGATCCCGTCGCCGGTGAACTTGTCGACGGTGCCCTCGAACTTGCCCACCGCGTCGGCGAGGATCGCGAAGAAGCGCTGCATGATCTTGCGCCACTCCTCCGGGTCCTGCTGCTCGGCCAGGTCCATCGAGCCGCTGACGTCGGCGAACAGCACCGTCACCTGCTTGCGCTCGGCGTCGTCCTTGACCGGGGTCACTGGATCTAGCTTACGCCGCGTCTGGATCGCAGTAGCCTGAACCGCATGCGCTCCGTCCTGGTCACTGGAGCATCGACCGGCATCGGCCGCGCCACGGCCCTGCGGCTGGACGCCGCCGGCTGGAAGGTCTTCGCCGGCGTGCGCCGCGAGGAGGACGCCGAGGCCCTGCGCCAGGCCGCCTCCGAGCGGCTGCGGCCGCTGATGGTGGACGTCACCGACGCGGGCCAGATCGCCGCCGCGGCGGCGGCGATCGGCGACCGCCTCGACGGCCTCGTCAACAACGCCGGCGTCGCGATTCCGAGCCCGCTGGAGACGATCCCGATCGACGATTTCCGCCGCCAGCTCGAGATCAACCTCACCGGCCAGGTCGCGGTCACCCAGGCGCTGCTGCCGGCGATTCGCGCCGCCCGCGGCCGCATCGTCTTCCTCAGCTCGATCGGCGGCCGCCAGGCCTTTCCCTTCACCGGCGCCTACCACGCGGCCAAGTTCGGGATCGAGGCCGTCGGCGACGTCTTCCGCCAGGAGCTGCGGCCCTGGGGCATCCCGGTCTCGATCGTCGAGCCGGGATCGATTGACACCCCGATCTGGGAACGGGGCGAACGCAGCGTCGACGAGATCGGCGGCGCCGAGCAACGCGAAGCCCTCTACGGCAAGGCGATCGCGGGCTACCGCCGGGCGATCAAAGAGCTGGCGGAGCGGGGGATACCGCCGGAGAAGGTGGCCGAGGTGATCGAGCATGCGCTCAGCGCCAGCCGTCCCCGCACGCGCTACCTGGTCGGCCTCGACGCCAAACTGCAGGTTCGCCTCAAGCCCTGGATACCGACGCCGATCTTCGATCGCATCGTCGCCCGCATGATGCATCTCTAGGCCACGCGCGTCCTATACTGAGGCCGTCGATTGACTGGTCAATCAGCCAGGGAAAGCGGACTCGGAAGAACGTGCGCGTAGCCGCGGTACAGCTCAACTCGAATGGCGACAAGGCCCGCAACCTGGCGACGGCCGAGCGGTTGGTGCGTGCCGCGGCCGCCGACGGCGCCGAGCTGGTCGCGCTGCCGGAGAAGTGGAACCTGCTGGCCGCGGGGGAGGAGCTGCTGGCCGGCGCCGAGTCGCTCGACGGCCCCAGCCTGACCGCTGCCCGGGGTTGGGCGGCGGACCTCGGCATCCACCTGCTCGCCGGCAGCATCGCGGAGCTGGGCGACGGCGAGAAGGCATCCAACACCTCGGTCCTGATCGCTCCCGACGGCCAGGACCTGGCCGTCTACCGCAAGATCCACATGTTCGACGTCGACGCCGGCGGCGTCTCCTACCGCGAGTCCGAGCACGAGCGGCCCGGCACCGAGATCGTCACCGCCCCGGTCGGGGAGCTGATCGTCGGCCTCAGCGTCTGTTATGACCTGCGCTTCCCGGAGCTGTTCCGCATCCTCGCCCTGCGCGACGCCCGCCTGCTCGCCGTCCCTTCCGCCTTCACCCGCGCCACCGGGCGCGACCACTGGGAGGTGCTGCTGCGGGCGCGGGCGATCGAGAACCAGGCCTTCGTACTCGCTCCCAACCAGGCCGGCGCGGCGGCGCCGCACTTCGACTCCTACGGGCACACGGCGATCGTCGACCCCTGGGGCCGGATCCTGGCCAGCGCCGCCGCTGGCGAGTGCTTCGTCGCCGCCGAGCTGGACCTGGCGGCGCAGGACGAGGTCCGCGAGTCGCTGCCGGCGCTCGCCAACCGCCGTCCCCAGGCCTACCTCTGGCCGCAGCTGACGGAGGCGCGCGCCTGATGGCGAAAGCACCGCCGGTCGACAAGCGACGCCAGATCCTCGACGCGGCGATCCGCGTCTTCGCCCGCCAGGGCTTCCACGCCACCCGCGTCTCCGACATCGCCGACGAGGCCGGGGTCGCCTACGGGCTCGTCTACCACTACTTCCGCTCCAAGGACGAGGTCCTCGGGGAGCTCTTCGTCGAGCGCTGGTCGCTGCTGCTGAGCGCGATCGAGGAGACCGACCGCACCGACGCCGCGCCGCGGCAGAAGCTGGCCGCGGTCGCCGCCTTCATCGTCGACTCCTACCGCCACGACCCGGAGCTGATGAAGGTGATCATCGTCGAGGTCACCCGCGCCGCCAATTCCTTCGGCCGCACCCACCTGGAGGAGATTCGCCGCGCCTACCAGTCGATCGCCAAAATCGTCGAGGACGGCCAGAAAAAGGGCGCCTTCCGCGACGACGTGGCGCCGATGTTCGCCTCGATGTCCTTCTACGGGGCGATCGAGCAGCTGCTCTCCGGCTGGATCTTCGACGTCATCCCGGCCTCCGAAACAGACTTCGATCAGGCCAAGGAACTTGTGGTGACGACGATCTGCGACGGGCTCGAGCCGCGATAGGTAAGGTCGCGAACGGGTATGGACAACGAGATGGTCAGAAGATTGCTCTGGAGCGGCGTGCTGGCTGCGAGCAGCGCCCTTGCGAGCATTGCCGCCACGCGCCTCGCCGCAATCGTCTGGCGCCGCGTCTTCGACGAAGACCCACCCGAGTAGGAGAGCTTCATGCCCGAGCCGACCCAGACCCCGCCGCCGCAAACCCCGCCGCAGGAGCCGTCGCCGGGGTCGGCCCCGAAGAAATCCGTCGCCGACCTCGTCTTCGACGTCTCGCAGGGAACCTCAGCGCTGGTTCGCGAGGAGTTCGAGCTTGCCAAGGCCGAGGTCAGCGAGAAAGTCGGCAAGCTCCTGCGTGGCTCCGTCGTCGGCGTCGCCGCCGGCGTTTTCGCCTTCCTTGCCCTGATCCTGGTCATGGAGGGCATCGCCTGGCTGCTGAACGAAGAGGTCTTCGACGGCAAGACCTGGCCCGGCTTCTTCATCGAGGCCGCAGTCTTCCTGCTGGTCGCCGCCCTCGCGGGCCTGATCGCCTACCGCGCCGTGCGCGCCGGCTCGCCGCCGGTCCCCGCGCAGGCGATCGAAGAGGCGAAGCTGACCCGGACGATGTTCGAAGGCGAGGCCGAAAAGGCGGTCGAGAACGTCGAGCACAGCGTCGTCAAAGGAGGGGGCAAATGAGTGCCGATCCGACCAGCGCCGGGATGCCTCCGGCTCGCTCAGCCGCCGAGATCCGGCGTGACATCGACCTCCAGCGCCGCCAGCTGGGCGGCTCCGTCGAGGCCCTGCGCGGCCGCGTCACCGAGTTGACCGACTGGCGCCGCCAGGTCGACGAGCATCGCGGCCAGCTGATCGCCGCCGCTGCCGTGGTCGGGTTTGCGATCGGCGTCCGCGCGATGCTGAAGCGTCGCCGCTAAGCGCGTCCCGGCTCGAGGGCGACGAGCTCGGTCGGCACGCTGCCGATGCCGAGCAGGCCGGGACCGACGTGGGCGCCGAGGACGGCGCCGATCTCAGAGACGAAAATCGGCTCGCAGCCGAAGATTTCGCGCGCGTCGTCCATCAAGCCGCCCGCGGTCTCGTCGTCCTGGATGTGCTGGACGACCCAGCCGTCGAAGCCCTGCTCGTGGCGCTGGCGGGCGTAGTCGCGCAGCCGCTCGAGCGAGCGGGCGCGGGTGCGAACGCGCTCGACCGGGGTGATCTCCTCCTCGAGGGTGAGGATCGGCTTGATCTTCAGGGCGCTGCCGATCCAGGCCCGGGCGCCGCCGATGCGGCCGCCGCGGCGCAGGTACTCGAGGGTGTCGATCGCGAACCACATTTTCAGCTCTTCGCGGGTCCGCTCGGCCGCGGCTTGAACCGCCTCGGCATCCTCCCCCTTGGCCGCCGCGACGGTGGCGCCGAGGACCGTCAGGCCCATGCCCCCGGCCGCCGAGCGCGAGTCCATGACGCGGATGCGCTCGCCGCCTTTGTCCTCGTCGACCAGCCGCTGGCGCGCCTGGTTGGCGGCCTCGAAGGTTCCGGAGATGCCGGAGGAGATGTGAATCGAGATGATTTCCCTGCCGGCGTCCAGCAACGGCTCGTAGACGGCGAGGAAGTCGCCGATCGACGGCTGCGAGGTGGTCGCGCCGCTCTCGGAGGCCCGCAGACGCTCGTAGAAGGAGGCGTAGTCGGAGATGTCGAGCTCCCGCTCCTGGTGGCCGTCGACGGAGACGTAGAGGCTGATCGTCTCGATGCCCCTCTCCTTGACCAGGTCACACGGAAGGTAGGCAGTCGTGTCGCAGACGACGGCGGTCGGGGTGCTCGAGTTCAACCGCACAAGTCTCGCAGACGCGTTCGCGCGGGGCGGCCGCCGTCGGCAGCTACACTTTGTGAAGTGACTGAGACGCCAGAGGCCGCAATCAAGCTCACCGACAAAGCCGTCGAGAAGATCGGCGAGCTGCTCGGGGGCCAAGCCGAGGTCGACCAGCAGGCTCTGCGGGTCGCCGTTCGCGGCGGTGGCTGCTCAGGCTTTCAGTACGCGCTCGCCTTCGACAAGGCGAAGGAGGACGACAACGTCTTCGAAGTCGACGGGGTCTCCGTCGTCGTCGACAAGGTCAGCATGCAGTTCGTCTTCGGTTCCGAGGTCGACTACATCGAAGGCCTGCAGGGCGCCGGGTTCCAGGTCAACAACCCGAACGTGGTCGCGGCCTGCGGCTGCGGCTCGTCCTTCCAGGTTAAAGACGAGGCCGCTGAGCAAGCGGCCGCCGTCTAGACCGACTTCGAACTATTCGATCTGCAGCGGCGGCGACTGCGCGGGCAGGCTCTCTGCGGACGCCGGTGCCGTGGCCGCTTCGGGCTGCTCGACGCCGAGCGCTTCGGCCAGCTCGCCGGACTCGAACATCTCCTCGACGATGTCGGCGCCGCCGAGCAGCTCGCCGTTGACGTAGAGCTGGGGGAAGGTCTGCCAGTCGGAGATCTCGGCGGTGACTTCGCGCAGCGGCTGCAGCGCCGGCAACACGTCGATCGCGCCGTACTCGACATCGACCTGATCGAGGACCTGCACCACCCGCATCGAGAAGCCGCAGCGCGGCGCCTCGGGCGTGCCTTTCATGAACAGCAGCACCGGGTTGGCGGCGATCAGTTCCTGGACTTTGGACTTCAGCTCTGGGTCGGCCATGAGCAGCATTGTAGGGAGGCGGGTCGCTCGGTCGGGACGCGTGTGTTTAGAGCTTGGTGACGATCAGGCCGGCCAGAGCGATGAAGCCGGTGAACATCGCCACGGTCAGGGCGATAAAGCCCTGGATCATCGTGTGCTGGAGCGCATCGATTCTTGCACTGAGGCCATCGACGCGGGCGCTCAATTCGCTGACCCGATCGTTGAGGTCGTCGAGGCGTGAATCGGTCCAGGTCGAGCGCATTGACTCCATACTCCGCAGGCTAGGGGTGCAGGTCGCACGTGTGGCGAACTGAAGTGTAACTTTTTGTCTGCGCTGGCGCAGCGCCGCGGAGGAGCGGCTCAGCCGGGAACCGAGGTCTTCACCGAGAGCGCGTGGATCGCGCCGTCGTCGAAGCGCGCTTTGACCGCTGCCTTGACCAGGCGGTGCTGGTCGATCCGCGAGCGGCCCGCAAACTGAGGGGCGCTGACGACCGCCTTCAGGTGCTGGCCACCACCGTCTTCGTCGAAGACCTCGACCGTGGCGCCGGGCAGGGCCGCCTCGATCATCCCCTTCAGCTCTTCCAGGTCCACAGCCATGCGGCGATTCTATGCGGCGGCGAATCCACCCGGACTAGGATCGAGCCCATGCAGCGGGAGGAGGTGCGCTTCCAAGCTGGGAAGGAGGAGTGCGCCGGCTGGCTCTTCCGGCCGGCAAGCTCGACGCTGCCTTCGCCGTGCGTGGTCATGGCCTCGGGCCTATCGTGCGTGCGCGAGCAGCGCCTCGACGCTTTCGCCGAGAGCTTCGCGGCCGCCGGCTATGCCGTCCTCGCCTTCGACCACCGTCACTTCGGGACCAGTGGCGGCAGCCCGCGCTCGCTGATGTCTGCACGGCGCCAGCGCGACGACTGGCGTGCGGCGCTCGCCTACGCGCGCGGGCTCGAGTTCGTCGACGGTGCGCGGATCGCGCTCTGGGGGTTCTCGCTCGGAGGCGGCAACGTGCAGGCGCTCGCGATCGAAGAGCCCGGGATAGCCGCGGCGATCTGCGTCGCCCCGCTGGTCGACGGGCTTCGAACCCTGCTGTACATCGGCGGCGTCGGGCACATCGCTCGGCTGGGCGTGGCCGGGGTGCGCGATGCATTGCGGGCCCTGCGAGCCGCGGATCCCTACCTGGTTCGCGTCGCCGGGCCACCGGGCTCGCGGGCGGTCCTGGCGTTTCCCGGCGCGCTCGCTGAATTCGAAGCGGTGACGCCGACCGGCTCGAGCTGGCGCAACGACCTCTGCGCCCGCGCCGTGCTGGCGCCGCCTTACCGTCTGGCGCGGAAGACCAAGCGCATAGCCTGCCCGATCCTCTACTGCATCGCCGAGGACGATCTCTGTAATCCGCCGGCGCTCGGAGTCACAGCGGCGCGCGGAGCCCCCGCAGGCGAGCTGCGCTTATACCCCGGTGGCCACTTCGCGCCACTGCTTGCCCCCGCTTTCGAGAGCGTCGTCTCCGACCAGGTCGAGTTCCTGGACCGCTGCTTCGCGAGTGACTCGGGGCGGAACTAGCCGGCGAGTTTCTCGCCGACGGTGTCGAGCATCTCCTCGACCCGGACGAACTTGACGCGGGGGCGGCCGTGGGGCTCGCCGCGGCCGACCTCGGC
Organism: Solirubrobacterales bacterium; assembly: GCA_035995325.1. Lineage (GTDB taxonomy): Bacteria > Actinomycetota > Thermoleophilia > Solirubrobacterales > 70-9 > VAYN01. The sequence continues at coordinate 8,795 of DASYKN010000009.1, read as the reverse complement.
CTGGTCGATCGCCTGCCAATCCTCGAAGCTGACGTAGCGCACGTTGCGGTCCGCCAGCAGCTTCTCAACCGCGACTGGGTCCGGGTTCTCCGGGCTCAGCAGGGTCTGCGACTCGACATCGGCGAGCAGGTGGGTGACCGTCTCCAGCGCGTCTTTCTTATTCGTGCCGATCACGCCGGAGGGGCCGCGCTTGATCCAGCCGGCGGTGTAATGGCCGACCTTGTGGCCGGAGTCGTGGGAGTCCAGGACCCGGCCGCCCTCGTTGAGGATCAGCCCGCGCTTCTCGTCGAAGGGCACGCCCTCGATCGGGATGCCGGTGTAGCCGACCGAGCGCAGGATCAGGCCGCACTCAAGCTCTTCGCGCTCGCCGGTGTCCTTGGCTCGCAGGGCGCCGTTCTCCTCGACCAGCTCATTGCGGCCGACGACGATGCTCTCGACCTTGCCGTCGCCCTTGATCTCGATCGGCGAGGCGAGGAAGCGGAGGACGATCCGCTGCTTCTTGCCCTCCGGCGCGCGCTGGGAGAACTCGCGCAGCGTCTCGACGTTGACCCGGGTGGTCTTGTCGACCTCGTCGGACTCGAGGAAGGCGGCGCTGGCCGGGTCGAGCTCAACGTCGGCGGGGTCGACGATCACGTCGGCGTCCTCCATCTCGCCCAGCTCCTTGATCTCCGGGTTGGTGAAGGCGGCCTGGACCGGCCCGCGGCGGCCGAGGACGACGATCTCGCGGATCTTCTTCGCGTCCAGCAGCTCGATCGCGTGGTCGGCGGTGTCGGTCTGGCGCAGCTCGTGGTCGGTCAGCGCCAGCATCCGGGCGACGTCCATCGCCACGTTGCCGTTGCCAATCACCACGGCGCGCTCGCTGGAGAGGTCGAAGTCGTGGTCGGCGTAGTCGGGATGGGCGTTGTACCAACCGACGAAGGCCGTCGCGGCGGCGCTGCCGGGCAGGTCCTCGCCGGGGACGCCGAGCTGGCGGTCGGTCTCGCAGCCGACCGTGAAGACGGTCGCGTGGTAGAGCCGTTCCAGCTCTTCGACCTCGATGTCGTGGCCGATCTTGACGTTGCCAAAGAATCGGAAGCCGTCCCGCGCCGCGGTTTTTTCGTAGACCCGGGTTACCGACTTGATCTTCGGATGGTCCGGGGCGACGCCGCCGCGGACGAGGCCGAAGGGGGTGGGGAGGCGGTCGAAGAGGTCGACCTGGGCGTGCAGGTCCTCGCCTTTGAGGATGTGCTCGGCGGCGTAGAAGCCAGACGGGCCGGCGCCGACGATGGCGACGCGAAGGGGGTTCTCGGGGCTGCCGATCTTGCTCATTGGACGCGGAAGAATAGGGAATGCGGCGCCTGGGGCGGCGTTAGCTCAGCTGAGGGCGGGCGCGTCTGCCGCAACCGCGCTCGGAGCGCCGTCGAGCGCGTCGAGGGCCTTCCGGGTCGACATCGCCACGCAGGTGAAGATCGGCGTCTCTAGCTCCGTGTACTCGCTCGACTCGGTCGGGCGCAGCTCGTTGACGAGGTCGAGGAACTCGCCCGGGTCGTCGCCCTCGAAGCAGACCACGAACTCCTGGTCGTCGATTCCGTAGGAGTAGGTCGTGTTGATCGTGATCTCGGGATGGCGGCGGCCGACCTCGATGTGGCTTTTCATGATCCGGCCGCGCTCCTCCGGCGCCAGCCCGTACCAGCGGCGCTGCTTGACCATCGGGTAGAGGAAGAGGTACTTGCGCTCGGAGGTGCAGATCTCCGGCCGCGCCTGCTCCTCGGAGTAGGGCGAGCGTTTGGTCATCGAGAGGAAGGAGTGGGGGGTCTCCGTCCATTTCGCCAGCCCGCTCTGCCCCAGCACCACGTGGAAGGTGTGGATGTCTTCGAGGTTGGCGCTTTGGCTGAGCAGCACGAGGTCGACGTCGCCGCGCGTGCCTATGGTTGAGTAGGCCCGCAGCGAGCGGTCGACGCCGAAGTCCTCGCAGGCGGCGAGGAACTCCTCCTTGTCGGCGGCACGGAGATCGGGATCTCGACGCCGCCAGGCTGGATCAACCTTGAAAAACGTGAACTTGGCGAACGTGCGGTCGGCCATCGGGGTCACGATAGCGGCCTTGGCTCTGCTCGCCGCGGCGCCGGCGCAGGCCGCCAAACAGCCGACCCAGATCACCCTCCTCTGGCTGCCCGCCGGGACTTCTGTCCAGCAGCTCGCCCAGGCCGGGCTCTCGCCTGGCCTGATCAGCGCCGGCCTCGGCAAGGTCCCCGCTCAGCAGACCTACCTCGACATCTCCCAGGGCAACCGAGTCTTCGACTCCCTCTACGACACCGACCTTCCCGTCCTCAGCGGAAGCTGCCCGAACTGGTGGTCCTCTGTACACGACCGAGCCGACTCCGCTCCCGCCGAAATCGTCCCCGGCCTCCTCACCGTGACCCTCGAAGACTCCGACCTGGGCGTGCGGGCGAGGGGCGAAGCGTCTTGTGTTTTTTCGCGGCAAGCCACCTCGGACAGCCCCCAAGCGACTCCGAAAAAACTAAGCGAAGCCCCTCGCCCGCACGCCCTTTCCGCCGCCTTTGAAGTCCGCGAAGCATCCCTTGACGCGCTCCCCTTCCTGCTGCGGAGAACGACCGGCAACGACCTGTTGATCGCCATCGCTAAGCCGCCCCCCGCGAAGGACCACGGCCTGGCGATCGGGATCGCTGGCCGCGGGTTCGACGGCAACCTGACCTCGGACACGACCCGGACCGACGGCTACGTGCTGTCGACCGACGTCGCGCCGACGATCCTCGACCGGTTGGGGATCGACATCCCGAAGGAGATGTCGGGGCAGCCGATCCGGGCGGAGGGGGAGGTCGACACGGCGGCGATCGTCTCCCTCGGCGACCGCATGGCGGTGATCTCCGACCGGCGCGGACCGGTTATCGGACTCAGCCTGCTGGCCTGGGTCGTCGTTCTTGGCTTGCTCGCGGCAGTGAGCCGTGGCCGCCAGGCCCGCGTCGGGGTGCGGATGACGGGCCTCGCCGTTATCTACCTGCCGCTGATGCTCCTGCTCGGGGCCGCGATCGAGCCGAGCGAGGGGGTGGAAATGCTGATCGCGCTGCTGGGGGCGCCGCTGCTGGCGGCGACGACGCTGGGCCTGTTCGACGGCTACCGGGCGCTGGCGGTCGCCTCGGCCCTGACCGTCTCCGCCTACGCGGTCGACGTGATCAGCGGCTCCTCGCTGACCACGCTGGCGCTGATCGGGCCCAACCCGGGGCTGGGGGTGCGCTTCTACGGGATCGGCAACGAGCTGGAGGCGACGCTGGCGGTGCTGATCGTGGCCGGGACCGGGGCGGGGCTGAGTGGGTTCGCCCCGCGTCTTTCGCGCCGCCGCTGCGCCGCTGTCTTCCTGGCGATCGGCTTTTGCGCGGCCTTCATCTTTGCCGCCGGCCGCTTCGGCGCCGATGTCGGCGCCGCGATCGTCTTTCCGCTCGGCGCCGCGGTGGCGGCCGCGATCGTCGTCGCGGCGCGGCGGCGCCTGGCCTGGCTGATTCTCGCCCTGCCGTTCGCGATGCTGGCGCTGCTCGCCCTGGTCGACCTGGTCTCCGGCGCCAACGCGCACCTGACCCGCTCGGTGCTGGACGCCGGCGGCCTCGGCGCGCTCGGCGAGGTCGCCCAGCGCCGCCTGCAGCTCTCCGTCGACAGCTTCTCGCACCCGATCGTCTTCGTCTTCCTGCCATTGATCGTCGCTCTGGCGGCACTTGCGCTGGCGCGGCGAGACCGCATCCGCGCCTGGCTCGCGCACAGCCCGGCGATGCGCGCCGGGCTGATCGGGGCGGTGGCCGCGACCGTGGTCGGCACCCTCGCCAATGACTCCGGCGCTCTGCTGTTAGAGATCGGCACCGCCTATCTGCTCGTCTTCACCGGCTTTGCCTGGGCGGAATCGGGCGCCGCCGGCCCGGCGCAGGCCGGGCGATGATCTACCCTTAGTCGTTCGTGCGCATAGCTCTCGTCTCGCCATATTCCTGGTCTTACCAGGGCGGCGTGAACCGGCATGTGGAAGCGCTTGCCGAGGAGTTCCTCGGGCGTGGCCACGACGTTCGCGTGCTTGCCCCCTTCGACCCGCCGGGCCGGGTCAGCCGCGTGCTGCACCGGGCCGCCCCGGAAGCGCGCGAGGCCCCGGACTACCTGACGCCGCTGGGGCGGACGATGGGCTTCGGCGTCAACGGCTCCGTCGGCAACTTGGCGCCGTTCCCGACGAGCGGAGTGCTGACGCCCCGGCGCGAGGTGCGCCGCGAGGGGTTCGACGTCATCCACGTCCACGAGCCGCTGGCGCCGCTGGTCGGCTGGAACGCCACCCTGGGGGCGCGGACCCCGGTCGTCGGCACCTTTCACGCCTACTCGACCAAGCCGATGCCCAACTACATCGGCAACGCCCTCGGTGCCCGCCGCATGTTCAACCGCCTCTCGGCCCGGATCGCCGTGTCGGAGGCGGCTGCCTGGACCGGCCGGCGCTGGTACGGCGGCGACTACACGATCATCCCCAACGGGGTCGACGTCGAAGCGCCGCCGAGCGCGCCGGCGGCCTCGCGCGAGGAGCTGCAAATCCTCTTCGTCGGCCGCCCCGAGGAGCGCAAGGGGCTGCCGATCCTGCTCACTGCCTTCGGTGCCCTGGTCGAACACGTGCCCTGTCGCCTGACCGTGATCGGCGCCGAGCGCGAGGACGTCCTCCGCTACCTCTCCGACCCCGAGCTGCTGGGCTCGATCGACGTCCTCGGCCGGGTCTCGGGCGAGCGCCTCTGGGCCGAGCTGCACGGCGCCGACGTGCTTTGCGCCCCGTCGCTCTCGGGCGAGAGCTTCGGCATGGTCCTGACCGAGGCCTTCGCCGCCGGCACGCCGGTGATCGCCTCGAACATCGCCGGCTACAGCGACGTCGTCACCGACGGCGTCGACGGCCTGCTGGTGCCGCCCGGCGACCCCCAGCGCCTGGCCGAGGAGCTGCAGCGCGTCTACCACGAGCCCGAGCGCCTGCGGGCGATGGGAGCGGCCGCGCGCAGCAGCGCCCAGCGCTATGCCTGGCCCCGCGTCGCCGATCGGGTCACCGAGGTCTACGAGCGGGCAATCGCCGCGCCCGAGCCGAGCGGCGCCGGCGAGCGCATGGCCCACTGGGCGGGGCTGCGGCCCGCCGACGGTGGCCCCATCCGCCCGGCGCAGAAGCTGCCCTCGCTCGACCCGGCTCCGGCCAGGAGCGGCAATCGCGGGCGGATGGTCGCGCGCCGGCTCGGGCTGATCGTCGCCGGCGGCCTCGGAATTGGGCTCACGGTCCTCGCCGCGCAGAAGATCGGCGTCGACAACGTGGTCGAAAGCATCGTCCGCTCGAACCTGACCTGGGTCCTGATCGCCTGCGCGCTGATGGCCGCCTCGCTCTTCTTCCGCGCCGCCTCCTGGTATTGGATCGCCCGGGCCGCGCTGCCTAACCGCTCGGTCCGCCGCCGTGACGTCACCTCGGCGACGATGATCGGGGTGCTGATGTCGGCGACCCTGCCTGCCCGCCTCGGTGAGCCGGCGCGCGCCCTCGCCCTCGCCCGCCGCACCGGGCGCATGCGGGAAACCTTCCCGGTCCTGCTCGGCACCCTGGTCTCGCAGACGCTGCTCAACCTGGTCGCGCTGGCGCTGCTCGGGGTGATCATCGTCTCGACCACGCCGCTCTTTCACTCCGGCACCCAGAAGCTCTTCGTCTTCAGCCTCGTGCCCCTGCTGCTGCTCGTCGTCGTCCTCGTCGCGCCGGTGCTGATGCGCCGCAACGGCAACGGCCGCCTGGCCCGGCTCGGCGCCGCCCTGCACCGGGCGCTGATCCAGGTCCGCGCCGGCCTCGCCGTCTTCCGCGACCCGCGCCGCGGCACCGCCGCGGCCGCCGCCCAGCTCGGCGCCTGGGCGATCCAGCTCGCCTCCTGCTGGGCCCTGCTCTACGCGCTGGGGCTCGATGGGCAGGCGGGCATCGGCGCTGCCGCCGCCGTCCTCTTCGCGGTCAACGTGACCGCGGTGGTGCCGGCGACCCCGTCGAACATCGGCGTCTTCCAGCTGGCGGTGATCAGCGTCCTCCACACCGGCTTCGACATCGGCACCGCCGACGCCCTCGCCTACGGGGTCATCCTGCAGGCGGTCGAGATCGCGACGGCCGTCGCGCTCGGCCTGCCCGCCCTCGTCCGCGAGGGGCTGACCTGGAGCGACCTCCGGGTGCAGGCCCTTTCGACGGCGCCGGTTCAGCTCGAGTCGAAGCCTCGCGAGCGGGCCGCGGCCCGGCGCGAGGGCGCGGCCTAGAGCCGTTCGGGCGCCTTCCTCCTGGAAGTCGCTGGAATACACGGGAGTTTGTTGACAAGTGGGAATCCCTGCTCGTAAGGTCCAAGGGAAAGATCGAGTGAGCTATAGGCCAGCGGGGCGGGTTGATGCGATACGACACGGCTGTCTTGGAGCGGGTCGCGCAGCAGTTCAGGTGCGACATGTGGAAGTCGGTAGTGCCCGAAGCGGTAACGGAATCGGGCGTCGAGATGGCGCGGTTCGGGCCGGTCCAGGCGACCGCCTTCGGCGACCTGCCGGAGATTTACAGCCTCAACCAGATTCAGGGGGCGGCTGAGCCCGGAGCGGTCGACGACGGCTATCTCGGCAGCGCGATCGAATGGATGCGGGCGCGCGAAGTCGACTACCGGGTGCCGGTGGCGGAGAGCCGGCCCGGCGCCGCCAGCGCCGAGGCCTGGCTCAGCGAGCGTGGCTACGAGCGCGGCGGCGGCTGGATCAAGCTGGTGCGCGAGTCGGCGCCGCCGGACATACCCGAGGATCCCGGCGTCAGGATCTTCGAGCTGGGGCAAGACGAAGCCGACGGCGAAGGCTTGAGCACGATCGTCGCCGAGATGCTGGACCTGCCGGTCACCGCGGGAACCCTCTTCTTCGGGCTGCCGCAGGAGGACCACTGGCGCTGCTACACGGCGGCGCTGGCGCCCGACGAAGAAGTGGTCGCGACCGGCGCGATGCTGATTCAGGACGGAGTCGCCCAGCTCGGGCCGGGAACCACGCTGGAGCATGGCCGCGGTCGCGGCTGCAATACCCAGCTGCTGCGCCGGCGTCTGCTCGACGCCCACAAGGCGGGCTGCCACACCGTCTTCGTCGAGCTGGGGGAACTCGATTCGAACCGGATCTCCGCCGCGCACCGCAACCTGCACCGGGCCGGTTTCGAGCCGGCCTACAAGAGCCACAACTGGCAGCGCCCGGCGCTGCACCCGGCGCGCGTCTCCTGACTGCCCTCAGCGGCTGAGCTCAGGCGCCGCGGCGGGCTCGCCGTCATCGACGTCGGGATCGGACTCCGGCGGCAGCTCGCCGCCGCGGTCGGTGCCGGCGATCAGCTCGTCCGGTGCCTTGTCCTCGGGCAGGAAGCCCGACTTCATCCCGAAGTAGACGGCCTGGGGGTGGTGGGCGACGATCGCCACCGTCGACTGCTCGGGCATCACCGCGAAGCCGTCGGAGAGGGTCATCCCGATCTCTTCGAGGCCGAGCAGGCGCCAGACCTTCTCGTGCTCGGACTGGTCCGGGCAGGCGGGGTAGCCCCAGGAGTAGCGGCGCCCCTGGTCGGGGTCGATCTCGAGCTGGCGGCGGATGTCGGAGTGCAGCCACTCGGCCAGGCCCTCGGCCGACTGCACGCCGAGCCCGTGGACGAAGAGCTGTTCGGCGAACTCGCCTTCTTGCTCCAGCTTCTCGATCAGCTCGGTGACCTCGGGCCCGACGGTGACGCCCTGCAGGGCGACCACGTCGCGCTCGCCGGAGTCGAGGGGGCGGTAGAAGTCGGCGAGGCAGATGCGGTCGTGCTTGGGCTGGCGCGGGAAGGAGAGACGCTCGATCTCCAGCTCGGGGTTCTCGGGGTCGAAGATCACCAGCTCGTTGCCGTCGGAGTTGCAGGGGAAGTAGCCGAGCCGCGCTCGGGGGTGGAGGTAGTCCTGCTCGCGCCACATCCGCTCCAGGCGCGGCGCGAAGCCCTCCTCCTCGTCGGTGCCCTCGACCAGCTGACGCCAGGCCTCGCCCTTGACGCCGCGCCCGCCCCAGTGCAGCTTGAAGAGGACGTGGCGGTCGAGGTAGGGGTAGACGTCGTCGAGGTCGATGGCGACCTCGCGGGCGCCCCAGAAGGGCGGCGCCGGGATCGGCGTGTCGGCGCGGGTGGCGGAGCGGACGCTGGCGTCGGTGACCGGCGGCGAGTCGTCGACCACGATCGGCTTCTCGCGCAGCTGCTTGGCCTCCGCCCGGATCCGCTCGACCAGCGCCGCGCGGGCCGGCTCGTCGACCAGCGCGTCCATCGTGTCGAGGCCCTGAAAGGCGTCCTTGCAGTAGAAGACGCCGGGCTCGTAGATGTCGTCGGACTCGCGTCCCTTCGGGTAGAGCGTGCGGCGGCCGAAGTCGCGGTTGATCGCGGCGCCGCCTATCAGCACCGGGAACTCGAGCCCGCGCTGGTGCAGCTCCTGGATGCAGGCGGGCATCTGCTTCGAAGTCGAGACCAGCAGGGCGGAGAGGCCGATCGCGTCGGCGTCGTTCTCGACCGCGGCCTCGATGATCGCGTCGATCGGGACCTGCTTGCCGAGGTCGATCACCGTGTAGCCGTTGTTGGTGAGGATCGTGTTGACCAGCGACTTGCCGATGTCGTGGACGTCGCCGAAGACGGTCGCGATCACGACCTTGCCCTTGGTGTGCCCGTCGATCCGGTCCAGGTGGTTCTCCAGCTGGGCGACGGCGCGCTTCATCACTTCGGCCGACTGCAGGACGAAGGGCAGGATCAGTTCGCCGGCGCCGAATTTGTCGCCGACCTCCTTCAT
>DASYKN010000008.1:0-2605 GCA_035995325.1 Solirubrobacterales bacterium | reverse complement strand
CTCGTCGGTCAGCGGCCGGGCGTAGCCGCCCTCGCCCTCGGCGTCGGGGATGAAGTCCAGTTCCAGCGGGCGGCCGCCGAGCGAGGCGATCTGCTCCCAGGCGGCGCGGCGGATGTCGAAGCCGGTGACGATCGCGCCCAGCCGCTTGGTGGTGGCGACCGCCTGCAGCCCGGCGACGCCGGCACCGAGGACGAGGACCTTGGCCGGCGGGACGGTGCCGGCGGCGGTGGTCATCATCCCGAAGAAGCGGCCCGACTCGCGGGCGGCGATCAGCGTCGCCGCGTAGCCGGCGGCGGCGGCCTGCGAGGAGAGCGCGTCCATCGCCTGGGCGCGGGTCGTGCGCGGGATCGCCTCCATCGCGAAGCTGGTGACGCCGGCGGCGGCCAGCGCCCTGTTCGACTCGCCGGCGGTCCAGGGCGAGAGGTGGCCGACGAAGACCTGGTTGGAGTTGAGCCTGCCGATCTCCTCGTTGGAGGGGGCGGCGACGCGCAGGACCACGTCGGCGCCCCACGTAACCTCGCCCTCGACGACCTCGGCCCCGGCCTCCGCGTACTGGGAGTCGGGATGGCCGGCGGCGTCGCCGGCGCCGCGCTCGACCAGCACGTCGACGTGCTCGTTCTTCTTCAGCGATTTGACGACGTCGGGGACCAGCGCGACCCGGCGCTCCCCAGCAGCAGTCTCTTTCGGCACTCCGATCTTCACGCGGCGCGGAAGATTATGGGAAGTGTCAGCCGCGCGTCTGCACGCCGGAAACGGCGGCCAGGCGCTCGAGGGTGTGCAGTTGCTCGGCCCGGTCCACATGAACCGGGGAGACGATCAGGCGGTCGATGCCGGCGCCACGGAAACGCTCGATCCGCTCGGCCACCTCGGCCTCGGTGCCGACCAGCGAGGTGGCCTCGACGATCTCGTCCGGCATCGCCTTGAAGGCGCCGTCGCGGTCGCCATCCTGGAAGCGCCGCTGCACCTCGTCGGCGACGTCGCCGAAGCCGAAGCGGTGGGCGAGGTCGACGTAGAAGTTGGTCTTGCGGCTGCCCATGCCGCCGAAGTAGAGGACCAGGCCGGCCTTGACGACGCTCTTGGCCGCCTCCAGGTCGCCGTCGATCGCGACCTGCAGCGAGGGCGAGACCTCGAGGTCGGAGCGCTGCCGCCCGCCCTTGGCGAAGCCGGCCTCGAGATGCTCCCCCCAGGTCGCCTCGAAGGCGTCGACGCTGAAGAAGATCGGGATCCAGCCGTCGCAGATCTCCGCCGCCAGCTCGACCGATTTGCGCCCGATCGCGCCGACGAAGACCGGGATCTCGTTGCGCAGCGGGTGGAAGTTGAGCTTCAGCGGCTTGCCCTCGCCACCGGGCAACGGGAGCTGATAGTGCTCGCCCTGGTGGTTGACCGGCCCCTCACGGGCGATGATCTCGCGCACCACTTCGATGTACTCGCGGGTGCGGCCCCAGGGCTTCGCGTAGGGAACGCCGTACCAGCCCTCGGAGACCTGCGGGCCCGAGGGGCCGAAGCCGAAGAGGAAGCGGCCGCCGGAGAGTTTGTCGATCGTCGCCCCGGCCATCGCCGCGGCGGCGGGTGGGCGCGCCGGAACCTGCAGGATCGCGGCGCCGAGGTTGATCGTCTCCGTCCGCGCCGCCAGCCAGGCCAGCACGCTGACCACGTCGGAGCCGTAGGACTCGGCCGCCCAGACCGACTCGTAGCCGAGCTTCTCGGCGGCGTGGACGACCTCGAGGGCGTCCTCCCCCGCCGGGCCGATGCCCCAGTAACCGAGGTTCAATCCAAGCTTCAAGGCCATCCGGCCCGCACCCTATTGAATAGACGGCAATGGCAACCGCCCAGCCAACCGCCGACCAGGGGCTTTCCAGCGCCGAGGCCGGCAAGCGCCTGCGCAAGCTGGGGCCGCCGCCGACCAACTCCTCGCGCTCGACCTCGAGCATCGTCGCCGGCAACGTCTTCACCCTCTTCAACGGCATCATCGGCGCCTTCTTCGTCCTCGATCTCGGCCTCGGGCTCTACGCCGACTCGCTCTTCGGCCTGATCGCCGTCGTCAACTCCTATATCGGCATCCGCCAAGAGCTGAAGGCGAAGGCGACCCTGGACGAGCTGGCGGTGCTGGTCGCTCCGCGTGCCAAGGTCGTCCGCGACGGCAGCGTGACCGAGGTGCTGGCGACCGAGATCGTCCCCGGCGACGTCGTCCGCATCGAGCCCGGCGATCAGCTCGTCGCCGACGGCGAGGCGATCGCCAGCCGCGGCATGACCCTCGACGAGTCGATGCTGACCGGCGAGGCCGACGGGATCCGCAAGGGCGAGGGCGACCGCGTGCTCTCCGGCTCCTTCTGCATCTCCGGCTCCGGCCACTACCTGGTCGACGCGGTCCGCGAGGAGAGCTACGCCGGCAAGCTGGCCGGCGAGGCGCGCGCCTTCCGCCACCCGCCCTCGCCGCTGCAGAAAGAGGTCAACCGGGTGATCGTCGCCTCGACCTACGTGATGCTGCCGCTGGCGGCGATCCTCGTCTTCAGCCTCAGCATCCGCAACGTCGGCCTCGAGGAGGCGGCGCAGACGGCGACCGCGGGCCTGGTGACGCTGATCCCCGAGGGCCTGGTGCTGCTGA
>DASYKN010000007.1:0-3900 GCA_035995325.1 Solirubrobacterales bacterium | reverse complement strand
AAGCGGCCTCTGCAATCCGGTCTTTGCGCGGCGAAGCCGCGCACCAGATTCACCCCAAGCGCAAATCTCTTGGGGGTGTCAATTCCCGGAGAGGCGCACCCGCTATCCCCCGCCCGGGTCACCCCAAAAGCGAGGCCAGATCTGCCTCAAAGCCCGGGTAACTAACCGCGGCCGCATCCATGCCCTCTACTTCGACCCCTTCGCCAGAGGCGAGGCCGGCGATCGCGCCCAGCATCGCGATCCGGTGATCGCCGTGGGAATCGATCGTGCCGCCGCGCAAGCCGCCGCTTCCCTCGACCCGGATCCCGTCCTCGCGCGGTTCGGCCGTCGCGCCGAGCGCGTTCAGCGCTTCGCAGGTGGTGGCGACTCGGTCGGACTCCTTGCGGCGCAGCTCGGCGGCGTCGCGGATCGTCGTCTCACCCTCGGCGAAGCAGGCGGCGAGCGCGACCAGCGGCAGCTCGTCGATCGCCAGCGGGATCTCGGCGCCGCCGACCTCGGCGCCGCGCAGGGCGGAGCCACGGACGCGGATCGTGCCGACCGGCTCGCCGCCGCGCTCTCCCACCGGCTCGACCTCGATCTCGGCGCCCATCCGCTCGAAGATGCCGAGCAGGCCGGTCCGGGTCGGGTTCGTGCCGACACCCTCGAGGGTGATCTCACTCTCAGGCACGAGCAGGGCGGCGGCGATGAAGAAGGCGGCCGAGGAGAAGTCGGTGGGCACCGCGAACTCGCCCAGCCGCAGCCGCTTCGGCGGCCGCAGGGCGACCCCGCCGCGCAGCCAGGCGACGTCGACGCCGGCCGCGGAGAGCATCCGCTCGGTGTGGTCGCGGCTGCGCGCCGGCTCCCTGACCCAGGTCGGCCCATCGGCCATCAGACCGGCGAAGAGCAGGCACGACTTGACCTGGGCGCTCGCCATCGGCAGCTCATGCTCTATGCCGCTCAGCTCGGCGCCCTCGACCTCGAGCGGCGGCAGGCGGTCCTCGCGGCAGCTCAACTTGGCGCCCATCCGGCGCAGCGGGACGGCGATGCGATCGACCGGCCGGCTCCGGATCGAGTCATCGCCGTCGAGGGTCCAGCTGCCCTCGGGCTGACCCGCCAGCCAGCCGGGCAAGAGGCGCAGCAGGGTTCCCGCGTTGCCGACGTCGATCGTCGCCGGGCCGGCGCCGCCCAGGCCGACCCCGCGAACGCCGATCACGGGATCGATCTCAGTCGCACCGACGCCCTCGACCTCGGCGCCGAGCGCCCGCACCGCCTCCAGGGTCGAGCGGGTGTCGGCGGAGTCGAGGTAGCCCTCGATCGTCGTTTCGCCCTCCCCCATCGCCGCGATCAGGGCGGCGCGGTGGGAGATCGACTTGTCGGCCGGCGGGCGCAGAGAGCCGCGCAGTGGGCCGGTCGGATCGAAGCGGGTCGGCATCGTCATTCGCCGTCGGCGACGGCGCTGACCGTGTGGCCGAGCTCGCGCACCAAGGCCATCGCACGCGCGGCCTGATCGTCGCCGGAGACCCAGAGCGAGACGGCGCCGGAGGTCATGTCGGGCGTCGGGTAGAGCGCCATGTCCTCGATGTTGACCCCGGCCTCACCGAGGGCGAGGGCGAGCTCGGCGATCGTGCCGGGCCGGTTGGCGACAACGACGCGCAGCTCGCGCAGCGGGCCACCGCTGAGCTCGGCCTCGAGCAACCGGCGCCGGTCCGCAGCGGCGCTCGCGTGCCAATCGGCCACCGCGTCGCGCTCGCCGCCGCGAATCAGCTCGGCGGCGTCGCGCAGGCGAGCCGCGACCGCGTCGACCGCTTCCGCCAACGCCTCGCTGTTGCTGGCGAAGATGTCACTCCAGATCGCCGGGTTGGCGCCGGCGACGCGGGTCGTGTCGCGGAAGCTCGGGCCGACCTCGGGCATCCGCTCGGAGTCGCGGGTCAGCTCCTCGGCGGCCTGGCCGACGAGGACGTTGGCGACGACGTGGGGCAGGTGGCTGATCGTCGCCATCAGGCGGTCGTGGGCGTCTGGATCGATCGCCTGCACCCGCGCCCCCAGGCCGGCGACCGTGCGCTGCAGGCGGTCGTAGAGAACGCCGCTGGAGCGCTCTGATTTGGGCGTCAGGTACCAGCGGGCCCCCTCGAAGAGATCGGCGCGAGCGTTCTCGACGCCGGAGGTCTCGGCCCCGGCGAGCGGGTGGCCGCCGATGAAGCGCTCGTCCCCGCCGAGCGCGGCGACGATGTCGCGCTTGGTCGAGCCGACGTCGGTGACGACGGCATCCGGCCCGCAGGCGTCGAGGGCCGCGGCGGCGAGCTCGGGGAGGCCGGCGACCGGCGCCGCGCAGAAGACCACCTCGGATCCCTCGCAGGCCTCGGCGACGGACAGCGCCGGGCTGTCGATCACCCCGGCTTCGAGGGCTCGGTCAACCGTCGTCCGGTCCGGGTCGAAGCCGGCTACCTCGGCCTCGAGGCGGCGCCGGGCGGCGAGCCCGATCGAGCCGCCGATCAGGCCGACGCCGAGAACCGCGATCCGCATCAGCCGCGTCGCGCCTTTACCGCGGAGGCGAGCTGGTCCAGCGTTGAAGTCGTTTTCTCCCAGTCCATGCAGGGGTCGGTGATCGACTGTCCGTAGACGAGGTCGGAGCGCTCGCCGAGGTCCTGGCGCCCCTCGACCAGGAACGACTCCAGCATCACGCCGATGATCGCCGCGTTGCCGTCGGCGATCTGATCGGCGATCCGGCCCGCGGCAAGCCACTGTTTGACCGGGTCCTTGCCGCTGTTGTCGTGCGACGCGTCGATCACGAGCCGCTCCGGCAGGCCCGCTGCGCGCAGCCGCTCCAGGGCCAGCGCGACGCCTTCCTCACCATGATTGGGAGCGCCCTTGCCGCCGCGCAGGATGACGTGGCCATCGGGGTTGCCGGTCGTGTAGAGGACCGCCGGGGCGCCGTTGTCGTCGATCCCGGCGAAGGCGTGGGGGGCCGCGGCGGCGCGAACCGCGTCGACCGCGACCTGGACGTCACCGTCGGTGCGGTTCTTGAAGCCAACCGGCATCGAGAGGCCGGAACCGAGCTGGCGGTGGGTCTGGCTCTCGGTGGTGCGGGCGCCGATTGCGCCCCAGGCGACAGCGTCGGCGATGTACTGGGGCGTGATCGGGTCGAGGAACTCGGTGCCGACCGGGAGGCCGAGGTCGAGCACCTCGAGCAGCAACTGGCGCGCCATCCGCAGGCCAGTGTTGACGTCGCCGGAGTCATCAAGGTGCGGATCGTTGATCAGGCCCTTCCAGCCGGTCGTCGTCCGCGGCTTCTCGAAGTAGACGCGCATCGCGATCAGCAGGTCGTTGCTGAGGCCGCGCGAAAGTTCCGCCAGCCGCCCGGCGTAGTCCAGCGCCGCCGCCGGGTCGTGAACGCTGCACGGGCCGACCACGACCAGAACCCGGTCGTCGGTGCCGTCGAGCACGTTGCCGACTTCACCGCGACCGCGGACCACGGCTTTGCCCCGCTCCTCGCCCAGGGGCAGTTCCTCCAGCAGCTTCGCCGGGGAGACCAGCTCCTCGATCCGTTCGATTCGCTGGTCTCGAACCTGGTCCCGCGTCGCGCCCTGCATCCCGATCATCATTTTGCCTTCACCGTCCTCCACGTTGACAAGCCTACTTCCGGTTTCCTCGTCGCAGCGCGCGCAGCGAAACGAGGCGAGTCAGTCCGACGCCCGGCCAGTTGCTTATTTGGTGCGGCAGGAGCCGCGGGGCCGGACGCCTAGCTAAATCGCCAGAAATAGGAGAAGCGGACAGGGGCGAGCGTGGCGCCTGCGGCGCGGGTGACGCTCGTCGTGTCAGTGGATCGCTTCACCTTCCCTGACTTTTTAGCAGGCGGTGGCGAGTTAGTCGAGGATTTCGCCGAGCGCGGCGAGAAAGCGGCCGTTCTCCTCGGCGGTGCCG
>DASYKN010000006.1:0-31169 GCA_035995325.1 Solirubrobacterales bacterium | reverse complement strand
ATGTAGCCGCCGTAGCGCCGGCGGTTGCGCGAGACGACGGCGAGCAGGGCGCCGGCCGGCGAGCCGCCGGAGAGCTTGCGGCGGGCCGCCGCCCCGTTCCAGAACTCCTGCCCGAGCCCGGCGATCGCGAAGGCGGCAAAGACGAAGAGTGCGAAGGCCCACGGCTTCTGGCCGGCGTCGCTGAGCAGCGCCAGCGCGACCGCGGCCACCGCGGCGACGGCCAGCGGCACCCGGAAGACGCGCTTGGCGGACGCCCAGCTGACCCGGCGCCAGGCGAGCAGCGGCCCGATCCCGGTGAAGAGCACCAGCCCGATCGCCAGCGGGGTCGTGTAGCGGTCGAACCAGGGGGCGGCCAGCGAGGCCTTGCTGCCGGTGAAGAGTTCGGAGATCAGCGGGAAGAAGGTGCCCCAGAAGATCACCGCGGTGAGCGCGACGAGCAGCAGGTTGTTGACCAGGAAGACGGACTCGCGCGAGACCAGCGAGTCGATCCGCTTCTCCGAGCGCAGGTCGTCGAGGCGGGAGACGATCAGCGCCGTCGAGCCGATCAGGACGACCGCGATCAGGCCGAGGATGTAGGGGCCGACGGTGTTGTCGCCGAAGGCGTGGATCGACTGCAGCACCCCGGAGCGGACCAGGAAGGTGCCGAGCAGCGCCAGCGAGAACGAGGCGACGATCAGGCAGGCGTTCCAGACTTTCAGCATCCCTCGTTTCTCCTGGACCATGATCGAGTGCAGGAAGGCGGTGATCACCAGCCACGGCATCAGCGCCGCGTTCTCGACCGGGTCCCAGGCCCAGTAGCCGCCCCAGCCGAGCTCGGTGTAGGACCAGCGGGCGCCGAGCAGCAGCCCGAAGCCGAGGAAGGCCCAGGCGATCAGCGCGAAGCGGCGGGTGGCGCGAATCCATTCCGCGTCGACCTTGCGGGTGATCAGGGCGCCGATCGCGAAGGCGAAGGGGATCGTCAGGCAGACGTAGCCCGAGTAGAGCATCGGCGGGTGGATCATCATGCTCGGGTGCTGCAGCAGCGGGTTGAGGCCGATGCCGTCGGCCGGCACCGGGCTCAACGTCGCGAAGGGGTCGACGTCCGGGGCGAACAGCATCAGGCCGGTGAAGAAGGCGGCGACGCCCATCATCACCGCGGTCGCCCAGGGGACGATCTCGCGCAGCTTGTTGCGGGTCGCGTACAGCGCGGCGCTGGAGAAGATCGAGAGCACCCAGGCCCAGAGCAGCAACGAGCCCTCCTGGCTCGACCACATCGCCGCCAGCTTGTAGAAGGCCGGCGTCTCGATCGAGGAGTGCTGGGCGACGATGTTGAAGGAGAAGTCGTTGCCGGCGAAGGCGATCTCGATGATCGCCACGCAGGCGGTGATCAGGCCGAAGAAGGCGTAGACGGAGCGGCGCGAGAGGTCGACCCAGCGGCGCTTGCCGTTGCGGCCGGCGAGGGCGAGGGCTGCGGCGAGGACCGCAACTAGGAAGGCGAGCGCCAGCAGCGCGCTGCCGAGGCTAGCCATCGCTTTGCGTCGTGAACTTCGAAGGGCACTTCGTGATCAGGGTTTCCGGCTCGCCGACGAAGGTGCCGTTCTGGACACTGCCGGTGAGGACGATCTCGCGGCCGCCGCGGAAGGGGTCGGGCACGGTGCCGGTGTAGGTGACCGGGATCGCCTGGCTCTTGCCGTCGCGGTCGACGACGCGGAAAGCGATGCCGTTGCCCTGGTGGCTGACCGAGCCTTTGACGACCTTGCCGGTCATCTCATAGCTGGTCCCGGGAGCGGCCCCGAGCAGCTGTGAGGGCTCCTTGGCCTCGGTCGAGGCGGAGAACGAGGTGTAGATCAACGCCACCGAGAGCAGCACGGCGACGCTGAGCGCGACCACGAGGCGGATCTTGCGCTTGCGCTGAGGGTCCACGGGCCTGGGGATTATCGCAAGCTGGTGGTGGCGGCGGACCCAGAGTGGGAGAATCGGGCTATGAGCGCAAGCGACCCTGTCCTGTTGATCACCGGGGCCAGCAGCGGCATCGGCGCCGCCACCGCCCGCGCGGCGGCCGGCGGCTACCGGCTCGTGCTGGCGGCGCGGCGGACCGAGGAGCTGGAGGTGCTGGCGGCGGAGCTGGGCGGCCCCGAGCGCGCCCTCGCGGTCACCTGCGACGTCACCGAGTGGGACCAAGTCGAGGCGATGGCGGCCACGGCGCTGGAGCATTTCGGCCGCATCGACGCCGTCTTCGCCAACGCCGGCTTCGGCGCCAGCCGCGGCTTCCTCGAGGAGTCGCCCGAGCACTGGCGCGCAATGGTCCTGACCAACGTCTACGGGGCGGCGCTGACGATCCGCGCCACCCTGCCCCACCTGCTCGAGCGCGGCGACGGGCACTTCCTCGTGACCAGCTCGGTCGCCGGGCGCCACGCCCTGCCGGGTTCGCTCTACTCGGCGACCAAGTGGGCGGCGACGGCGATCGGCGAGTCGCTGCGCGGCGAGCTGCGCCAGATGCACGACAACACCAAGATCAAGGTGACCCTGATCGAGCCGGGGATGACCGACACCGACTTCTTCGACAACCGGCCCGGCGAGTGGGCGCTGCAGGATGACGACATCGCCAAGGCGGTTATGTACGCGCTCTCCCAGGGGCCGAACGTCGATGTCAACGAGATCCTGATTCGGCCCACGGGCCAGCCGATCTAGGGCCCGTTAGCTGCCGCGCAGCAAGAGGCGGACGATTCGCCAGTAGCTACGGAGGGCGAGGCGCACTGGGAGTGAGCGGGCCAGGGGCGAGATGAAGGGGGAGTCGAGGTCGGGGGTCAGCCAGGAGGCGAACTCGGCGGCGCTGACCGTGCGGGTGGCCTGGATCTGGCGGCGCTCGCGCAGGAGGCGCGGCAGCCAGCGGAGGAATTCGCGGTTGGCGGCCAGCTTCTGGCGGCCCCAGCCGGCGGAAAAGGAGACGGCGAGCAGGGCCAGCTCGGTTGCCAGCAGGGCCGGGGCGAGGAGGACGAGCAAAGCCGCCGGGTAGGCGCGGACGAGGAAGGCGAGGCGGTTGCGCTCGAGCCAGCGCCACTTGTGCTCCCGGGCGCCGAACTCGTAGTCGTGGTCGACCACGGCCGTGGGCTCGATCCCGAGCGCGCCGCCGCGCAGTCGCAGGCGCAGCGAGAGGTCGACGTCCTCGTGGTAGAGGAAGAACGGCTCCGGGAAGCCGCCGAGCTGGCGCCAGGTGGCCACGGGGATCGCCAGGCAGGCGCCCGAGAGCGCGGTCACCTCGCCGGCCGCGGGCACCGAGGCGATCGGCTCGCCGTGGCCGCCGGCCCAGACGATGCCGGTGAAGTGCATCGGGTTGCCGGCGGAGTTGATCTCGGTCCCCCCCGCGTCGGCGACCAGGGCCTGCCAGGCGGCCCAGCCGCGGCCCTCGAGCCAGGGTCGGCGGATCGCCTCGCCGAAGCCCGGCAGCGGCGCCGCGTCAGGGTTGAGGATGACCAGCAGGTCGCCACGGGCCTCGGCAGCGCCGGCGTTGCAGCCGCCGGCGAAGCCGAGGTTGCGGCCGGTGCGGACGACCCGCGCCGCCGGTGCCAGCTCCAGCACCGCCTCGGGGGTGCCGTCGGCCGAGTCGTTGTCGGCGACGATCAGCTCGTCCCCCTCCCCCAGCTCCGGCAGCAGGGCCGGCAGGGTCCTGGCCAGCTCCTCACGGCTGTTCCAGGCGACGATGAGGACGGAGAGCGTCGGACGCACCGACGCGGAGGCTATTCGGCCATCCGCGCCGGTGCGATCAACGGGTTACTGGTGAGCTACTTCTTCTTGCCGCAGTTGCTGATCCGCAGCCCGAACTTGTTGTTCTTGACCTTCTTGCCGTTCTGCCCCTTGATGTTCAACACGGCCGTCTGCTTCTTCGCGCAGGTGTTGGTCGAGTTGACGAGCAGGCTCTTCTTGCCGCCCTGCATGTTGAGGATGAACTTCTTCACGGCCACGTCAGGCACCGAGTCGAAGACGGTCTTGAGACCGCCGTTCTTGGAGCTGATCACGCCGTGGAGCTGGATGTTCACCTGGCCGCGCAGGTCGGCGACGAGGTCCGGCAATTTGTTGTTGGAGGAGACCAGGTAGACCGGGCCCTTCAACTTGTTGTCGAGCAGAGGCGAGATCGCTTCCGCATGGCCGTAAACGGCCGCCGACGGACAGGTCTGCGAGGCCAGCTGCGGCCGGGTGCAGACCGTCTTGATGTGGCTCTGATCGAGGAACAGCGAGTGCGGCAGCGTCAGTGCCGTGCGGGCCACGTTGGCGTCGCCTTCGCGTGCTTCCAGGATCGCCCTCAGGCGCGGGTTCTTCGCCCGCTTGGTCGGGCCGTAGAGGCGGGTGAACAGCTTCGGCTTGAATGCGAGTTTGTTGCATTCGGTTGCCTGGAACGGGGCGCTGACCCCGTAGGAGCTGAAGTCCGCCGCGTTGGCCGGGTTGCTGCCGCCACCGTTGATCGTGCCAGCGGTCGCCCCGACTTCACAGTTGGTCGGGTTGCGCATGAACTGGCCCTTGTCGAGATCGACGTCGATCGAGCGGACGTCGAGCTTGACCCCCCCGAAGACATTCGGGATCGGATCGGAGACGGCGTTGACCTGAGCGGTCACCGGGTTGACGTTGAGCGCCACCCGGACGACCACGGTGCCGATGTCATAAGGACCGGCGACACCGGGCGTGATCACTGCCATCGAGAGCGGCGCCCCTTTGTAGGGACCGGCGAGGAACGCCTTGCCGTCGATCTTCAGCGGGGCCGAACCGGAACCCGCCGCGGTCGACGTCTTGCCGATCTGACTGGCCGACGGGCAACTCGATGACGCTTTCTGGGATTTGCCGCTGCTCGCTGCTGCCGCCGCGAGGGCCGCGTCGGAGCAGTAGGGGATGCCGGCGAGCTTGCCGGTCAGGCCCTTCGGCAGGGTGACGTTGACGGCTTTCAGCTCCTGCTGGCCGTCGGGACGCCCGATGTGGACTCGGAACGGGCTGCTGGCGCCCGCCAGGGTGCTGTCCGTCTTCGCCGTGTAGCTCGGCGCGAACGGACGTGCCCCGAGCGAGGCCGGGCAGGCTCCCCCACCCAGGTTACCGGTCAGGGTGAGTTTGCTCGTCGGTTTGTTCTGGTCCGGGTTGCCCGACCACGGGGTCATTTCCGTCGTCGTTTCGTTTGGCCCGCAGATCGGCGGGCTGGTCAGCGTTCCCGTGGGGCCGCCTTTCATATGCAGGCGGAAATTGCTGAACGTGGCCTGCGGATTGTTCGGGACGACGGCCGTGAGCTGGCCGGTCTCGGAATTAGGGGTGACGTTGCCGATCAGGCGGACGTTGACCCCGTAGCGTTTGGACGTGGCGTGGATGAAGATCCGGAACTGATCTCCGGTGGCGGCCGCGCCCGGCCCATTCGCTTTCGGTTCCCCGACGTACACGGTGCCGCCAAGTGAGTTCGGCGGCAGCGACGGCGTCTGCACCTCGACTTCGCCAATCACCGACCCTGGCGGGCAGGCGATCGCGTTGTTCGTACCTTTCCCGAACTGCGCTTCCGAGCAGGTCTGGAGGCCGTTGGCGGAGGAGGGATTGATTCCCATCCCTTCCGGTAGCACGACCTTCGCCGTTTTCAGGTACGAGTTGGCGATCGGTTCTTTCGCGTTGAACGGAATCCCGACGTCGATCGTGGTCGGTTCCGGCGAGTCGACGTTGCCGCCTTTGGTGGTCACGTCGATCGTCGGTTTGAACGGGACTTTGTCGCAGCCGGTCGCTCCGACAGACGTGGTGTAGGACGCTTCGACGAATTTGCCCGGTGCGGCTTGCTGATCGACCCGCAGTTTCGAGGTCTGGCCGCCGGCGCATTCACTCGGCATCGTCAGGTAGGTCCCGTTGGTCGCCGGGTTGGGGTTGCCTTCGGTGTCGCCGAAGAAGACGAGCCGCGAGCCGACGATCGGTGGGCTGGTCGCCGACGGAGGATGGATGTCGCTGATCGTGAAGGTGACGTGCTGGTCGACCGGGCTCAACGAGCCGACGATGAAGGTCGGTCCCGATTCGGTCAGGAACCCGACCATCGAGGGGACTTCGTTGAACGGCACCAGGTTGTAGACCGGCAGCGCTACGCGGGCCTGGGGGCAGGCCGGAAGGACGATGATTTCTCCCGGTTTGATTTCTTTTTCGCATTTACCGGTCCCTGGATTGGGAGCCCCGGCTGCGACCGTCAGGTAGTTGATTCCAACCAGCGAGGTCGGGGGACAACTGGCGGTTTCGAGCTGTTTGACTTCACATTCCGGCAACGCTTGCGGGTTGACGCTGAGGCCTTCGGGAGTGTCGACGATGATGTCTTTGACGAACCCTTCGGGAAAGCCTCCGATACCGGTGGCGGGCGCGAAAGTATTCAAGGTGAAGTCGGTGATCCCGAACGGCGGGTGCCCGGCTGCCTGGGTGTAGAACTTGCTCGGCGTGCTGCCGGTGCATTGGTCGGGCGATTGCGGCAACGGCGCGAAGCCGGCGACTGGCACTGGCGGATTCGTCAGCGCCGGGGTATCGGTGTTTTCTTTACAGGTGATCGATTCCCATTTTTCGATCCCGAACGCTGCATTTGCCCCGGGCACCGCGAACACGGCACCGAGAGCCATTACGACAGCTAAAACGATAAAGCGCCTAGCCATTAAATCCCTCCTCTTTAACCCGTTGAGCGAAAAACGCACCCCTGCGTAGCGCTCTGTACCTCTCCCACCGAAGACATTACACAGCGGTGCGGCTGAATCAAGTGCCGATTGCGACTAACTGCTCGGGAGGTTCTTCCCGCTCCTTTTATTTTCCGTGCTTCTTGCCCTGCTTTCCGTGCTTGCCAGAAGCCTTCTTTCCGCAGGGGACGCGCAGTTTCGTGCGCTTGTTCGCCTTCTTCCCGTTCTGGCCCTTGAACTGGATGACCGCCCGCACCCGCGGTTTTTTGCAGATGTCCTGGGAGGTGACCAGGAGGCCGTGCTTGCCGCCGGGCAGGGTCATCGTGAACTTCGAGACCGGCACGTCGGGCACGCGGTCGAAGGTGGTGCGGATGCCGCCCTTGAAGCTGTCGATCCGGCCGACCAGGTCGATCGTCACCTGGCCCGCGAGGTGGGCGACCAGGTCGGGCAGCGGGTTGTTGGAGGAGCGCAGGTAGACCGGCCCTTCCAGCGGCTTGCCAAGCAGCGGCGTGAAGGCGCGGGCATAGCCGTAGATCGATTTCTTCGGGCAATCGCCGGCGCTGAACTGGACCCGGGTGCAGATCGTTGAGAGGCTCGCCTGGTCGAGGAAGAGCGCGTGCGGCAGCCCGACCGAGGCGCGGGAGATGTTGGCGTCGCCAGGACGGGCCTTGAGGATCGCCCGCAGTTTCGGGTGCTTGGCCCGCTTGTGGGCGCCGAACAGGCGCAGGTTCAGCTTCGGCTTGAAGGCGAGCCCGTCGCATTTGTCGAGCTGGACCTGGTCGGAGACCGGGAACGAGGAGAACGAGGCGGGGTTGGCCGGGTCGGCGCCGCCGCCCTTCAGGGAGCCGGCCGTCGCCTGTTTGGAGCAGTTGGTGCCGTTGAGGGTAAAGTCGCTCTTGTTGACGTTGACCGCGACCGAGCGGATGTCCAGCTTGGCGCCGCCGAAGACGTCGGGGATCGCGTCGGAGACGACGTGGATCTGCGCCGTTTCCGGGTCGACGAAGAGCGCCACGCGGACGACCACGGTGCCGAGGTCGAACGGCCCGGCAACGCCGGGAGTGATGACGACGAGCGAGAGCGGCGCGCCCTTGTAGGGGCCGGCGAGGAAGGCCTTGCCGGTGATCTGCAGGGGCGAGGAGCCGCTGCCGGCGCTGACCGTGGCGACGCCGACCTGGCTTTTGTCAGGACAGCTCGATTTGGCCCGCTCGGCGCTGCCGGCCCGCGCCGCCGCGGCGGCGATCGCCGCGCCCGGGCAGTAGGGCACGCCGTCGAGCTTGGCGGTGGCGCCGGGAGGCAGAGTCACGTCGACGCCTTTCAGCTCCTGCTGGCCGTCGTTGCGGGTGATCCGCGCCGCGAAGGGCGTGAAGGCCGCCGCCGCGTTGCTGTTCGGCGCGGCCGAGAAGCCGGGTGAGAACGGCCGCGAAGCCAGCGTTTTCGCGCAGTCGCCGCCGCCGGGCGCTTTGGCCAGGGTGAAGCTGTTGGTCGGCGCCACGGCGGCGGTGCCGGACCAGGGCGAGATCGACGAGGTCGTCGTGTTCGGGCCGCAGGTCGGCGGGCTGGTCAACGGCGCTTTGTCGCCGCCGTTGAACTGCAGGCGGAAGGCACTGAAGGCGACCTGTGGGTTGTTCGGGAAGGTCGCGGTCAGCTGGCCGGTCTGGGGGTCGGCGGCGACATTGCCGATCAGCCGGATCGAGAGGCCATAACGCGGCGACTCGGCATCGACGAAGACGCGGTACTCCTGCCCGGAGGCCGGGTCGCGGCTGAGCTGCTGGCCGAGGAAGACCTTGCCGGGCAGCGAGTTGGCGGGCAGCACCGGCGTCTGGATCGAGACGGTGCCGATCTGCGAGTCGGCCGGGCAGGCCACCGCTTTCCTCGTGCCCTTGCCGAGCTGGTCGTTGCTGCAGAAGTGCAGGCTCGGCGCCGAGGAGGGGTTGAGCCCGAGCCCCTTCGGCAGCGAGACCGTCGCCATGCGCAGGGTCGAGTTGTTGAGCGGCTGCCCGCCCTGGGGCACTTTGACTTCCGCCGCGACGGCGGTCGGCGAGTCGGTCGCGTTCGATTCGGTGGTGGTCACCACGGAGGGGGCGAACGGCACCGACTGGCAGCCGTCGATGTTCGCCGGCGGCGTCGTCGCGTAGCTGAGGAAGCTGCCGGGGTTCTCGTAGGAGTCGACCTTCAGCCCGGTGGTCGAGGGCCCGTTGCACTGGCTGCCCATGGTCAGGAAGGTGCCGCCTTTGGTGCCGTCGAAGACGAGCCGGTTGTCGACCAGCGGCAGGGAGTTGGGGATTTCGCTGATCGTGAAGCCCTCGTGGTAGTCGCTGTCCCAGGCGACGTCGGCGACCAGGTAGACGTTGGCGATCGGGATCCCCGGCAGGCCAACGGTGAAGCCGAAGAGGGCCGGCACCCCCTGCGGCGGGTCGAGGTTGTAGACCGGGAACGGCAGCGGCCCGACCGGCAGGCCGGCGACCTCGGAGGTGACTTCGCTGATCCCGACCTGGCTGGCCGCGCAGCCGACGGCGGCATTCGATTCGAAGGTTGCCTTGTTGCACTGCGGGACCGCCTGCGGGTCGACGTTGAGGCCCTCCGGCAGATCAACCCGCGCGTCCTTGATGGCGCCTTCGGGGGTGCCGCCAAGCGGCGGCGGGCCGCTGGTGAGGTTCATCGCGAAGTCGGTGAGACCCACCGGCGGATGGCCGGCGGCCTGGGTGAAGAACTGGGATTTGTCGCTGCTGTAGGTGCATTTCGTCGGCACGTCCGCCTTGCAGGTGCCCGCTTCCCAGCTGGAGACGCCGAAAGCGGCCTGGGCGGCAGGGACAAAGCTCGTCGTCAGCGCCAGCACGGCGCCGATCGCAGCCAGAATGGTCACCCGTTTCCGCATCAAATCTCCTTCTCGTTCTTGCCTGTCCCCTGGCCTTGCACGGAGCAAGCCCCTGCCAAGGGCCATACCCGGCGACCGCCGACCTCAATCAGCGCTTGTGCTTGCCGCCGCCACGCTGGTGGCAGGCCGGGACCCGCAGTGGCAGCCGCTTCTTGCGCAGCGGCTTGCCGTTCTGGGCTTTGAAGTTCATGAACGAGAACGACGGTTTGGCGCAGAGGTCGCGGGAGTTGACCAGGAGCCCGCGCTTGCCGCCTTTCATCGTCAGCACGAACTTGCTCACCGGCACGTCCGGCACCGGGTAGAAGACGTTCTTGATCCGGGCTTTGGCGGCGCTGATGACGCCGCGCAGGCGCACGTCCACCTGGCCCTTGAGGTCAGCCAGCAGGTCCGGCAGTTCGTGGTTGGAGGAGACCAGGTAGACCGGGCCCGCCAGTTCGTCCCCGAGCAGCGGCGTCTGCGCCCGGGCGTAGCCGTAGATCGCCGCCTGCGGGCAGTCGTTCGCGGCCAGCTGGACACGGGTGCAGATGGTGCGGATGTGGCTCTGGTCGAGGAACTGCGAGTGCGGCAAGGTGACCGCGGCACGGGCGATGTTGGCGTCGCCCTCGCGGGCGACGAGGACGGCGCGGAATTTCGGGTGCTGAGCCCGCTTGGTCGCCTTCTTGCCCCCGTAGAGCCGGGTGAACAGCTTCGGCTTGAAGCCGAGGGAGCCGCAGTCGCTGGTCTGGAACGGGGTGCTGACCGGGAAGGCACTGAAGGCCGCCGGGTTCGCCGGGTCGGCGCCGCCGCCGTTGAGCGTGCCGCTCGAGGTCAGCGGGCCGCAGCTGGTCGGGTTGAGGGTGAAGTCCTTGCGGTCGATGTCGACGGCGACCGAGCGGACGCTGAGCTGGGTGCCCCCGTAGACGTCCGGGATCGGGTCCGAGAGGGCGCGGATCTGCGCCGTGTCGGGGTCGACGAACAGCGCCACCCTGACCACGACCGTGCCCAGGTCGAAAGGCCCGGCCGTGGCGGGGGTGATCACCGCCAGGGAGAGCGGGGCTCCACGGTAGGGGCCCGAGAGGAAGACCTTGCCGGCGATCTGCAACGGCGCGGAGCCGGTGCCAGCGGCGATCGTGGCGCTGCCGACCAGGCTTTTCGCCGGGCAGCTGGAATTCGCCTGCTCGTTGGCGCCAGCGCTCGCGGCGGCGGCGGCCAGCGCCGACGGCGGGCAGTAGGGAATGCCGGCGAGCTTGCCGGTCATCCCCGGCGCCAGGGTGACGTCGACGCCTTTCAGCTCCTGCTGGCCGTCACCACGGGTGATCCGCAGGGCGACGGGGCTGTAGGCGCCGGCCTTGGTCCCTTTCGGCCGGGCCGAGAAGGCAGGGGCGAAGGGGCGCTCGGCCAGCGTCTTCGCGCAGGGGCCGCCGCCGGGAGCGCTGCTGAGGACGATCGGCCCCGAGGGACTGGCGGCGGCGTTGCCCGACCACGGGGTCATCGTCGCCGCGGCTTTGCTGGCGCAGACCGGCGGGCTGCTGAGGGCCGCGCGCGGCCCGCCGGTGAAGCTGAGCTTGAAGGAGGTGAACGGGACCTGGGGGGTTTCCGCGATCGTCGTCGTCAGCTGCCCGGTCACCGGGTTCGCCCTGACGCGGCCGAGCAGCCGCACCTCGACCCCGTATTTGCTCGACTTGGCGTCGATGAAGATGCGGTACTCGTCGCCGGATTCGGGATCGCGGCTGAGCTGTTTGCCAACGAAGACGTCGCCCGTGAGGTTGCCTTCGGGCAGCGGCGGCGACTGGATTTCAACCGTGCCGACCTTCGACGGCCCCGGGCAGCTGGTCGCCGCTTTGCCTTTGGTCGGGAACTGGGAATCGGTGCAGGTCTGGAGCCCGTTGGCGGCGGATGGGTTGAGGCCCATCCCGACCGGCAGCGCAACCGCGGCGCTCCTGGTTACCGAGCTGTCCTGGTTGGCCGCTCCTTTTATATGGGGGACGGTGGCCGTGACAGTGGCGCCGGCCGGCGAGTTGGCCTGCGCGGTCCCCGGGTCGACGGCGATGCCGGGCGCGTAGGGGATCGTGGCGCAGTCTTTGGGTGAGGTGCCGGGCGGGATCGGCGACTCGAACGCGGGCGCGGCGCTGCCCGGGAACTGGTAGCCGGGGGCCGCCTCTTCCCCATACGACGCGGCCAGCAGCCAGGTCGAGTAGATGCTGCCGGACTGGCCAGGCCCGGTTCCGGCCGGGCCGAGGCAGGTGCTGGGGGTGGTGATGAAGGTGCCGTCGCCGGCGGTGCCGTCGAAGACCAGGCGGTTTTTGAGGATGAAGCCTTCGAACCCTGGCAGTTCGAGCGCTTTCGGCACGGCGATCGTGAACCCCTCGTGGAAGTCCCCACCCCATTCGACGTCGGCTTTGAGGAAGATTTCGTTGCCGAGCAGTTCGAGCCCGAACAGGGCCGGTTCGCCCGGTTGCGGTTTGAGGTTGTAGACGTCGGCGCTGATCGGCGGCGCCACCACTCCGAGGATCGGGTCGGCGGCGGAGACGAAGCTGGTCCCGACTTTCGCGAGCGGGTCGCAGGAGGCAGCCGACCCTTCGAACTGGGCGAGGTCGCAGCGCGGCGTCGCACCCGGGTTGACGCTGAGCCCGACCGGCAGGTCGACGCGGACGTCGGCAAGTTCGCCGACGGGCTTTTCGAATTTGAGCATCCCGACTTCTTCGGTCGTGTGTTTGACGATGAACTGGGTGAACCCGACCGGCGGATGGGCGGCGGCGGTTTCGAAGAACTGCGACGGAGTGTCGACGCTGCAGGTCGGCAGGTCGGTTTTGCAGGTGCCGGCCTGCCAGCCGTCGGCAGAGGTGTAGTTCGGCGGGTGCTGTGGGGCGATGATGTCGCCGGTGTTGGCGCTTGCCGCCGACGCCGTCAGAGCCAGCATCAAGATCGCGCCGGCAGTCGCAAGAATTCTCATCGGTCCCGTCCTCCCGTCACCCCGGAGGGTGATTAGCCCGTTGGTAGCCCTTTCGTCCATCCCACGGGGACTGTACCCGATTTTTAGATCTTGAATCAATATTTTTTGGTATGATTCCGTAATGAAAAGTCGTAGCATTCACTCAATCAACGGCCACGACGGGATCCACAGCAACGGAAATGGGCACAGGAACGGGGGCGCCACCGCGCTGCCGCTCGATTGGGAGCATCTGGCCCGCGCCACCGCCCACCCGCTGCGAATCTCGATCATGGAAATCCTCGGAATGGACGGGGGGCGCACCCTCTCGCCCAGCGATCTCAGCCAAGAGCTGCAGATTCCTCTCAGCAACACCAACTACCACGTCACCGAGCTGGCGAAAGCGAAGCTGATCGAGCTGACCGGCCAGCGCCAGGTGCGCGGAGCGACGGAGCACTTCTACCGAGTCTCGGTGCCTGCTCAAGACGGCGCGGGGGCCCAGGAGGAGCCACTGGCGGCGGTTGCCTGAGCGGGCGATTCCGTGGTTCCTTATCCACCTCACAGGTGCAAAAGGAACCACGGGTTTCGCGGACTGGGTCGCGGCGCCACGGCGCGGGGCCGTCAGCCGCCGCCGACAACCAGCACGGCGGCGCCGCGGAAGTGGCCTGCGCGCAGATCCTCCAGGGCGGCGTCCGCCTGCTCCAGCGGGTAGGCGGTTACCTCGGTGCGGACCGGCACCTGCGGCGCCAGCGCCAGGAACTCCTCGCCGTCGCGCCGGGTCAGGTTGGCGACCGAGCCGAGGCTGCGCTCCCCCCAGAGGATCTCGTAGGGGAAGGCGGGGATCTCGCTCATGTGGATGCCGGCGCTGATCACCCGCGCCCCCTTGGCGCACGCCCTCAGCGCCGCCGGCATCAGCTCGCCGACGGCGGCGAAGACGATCGCGCCGTCCAGCTCCTGCGGCGGCGCCTGGTCGGAGGAGCCCGCCCACTCGGCACCGAGCTGAAGCGCGAAGGCCTGCGTCTCCTCGTCCCCCTCGCGGGTGAAGGCGAAGACGCGCCGGCCCTGGTGGACGGCGACCTGGCAGAGGATGTGGGCTGAGGCGCCGAAGCCGTAGAAGCCGATCCGCTCGGCCTCGCCGACCAGGCGCAGGGCGCGGTAGCCGATCAGCCCGGCGCAGAGCAGCGGCGCCGCCTCCTCGTCCCCGAGGACGGCTGGCAGCGGCAGGCAGAAGCGCTCGTCGGCGACCGCCAGCTCGGCGTAGCCGCCGTCGAGGTCGTAGCCGGTGAAGCGGGCGTGGTCGCAGAGGTTCTCGCGGCCGCTGCGGCAGTAGTGGCAATCGCCGTCGGTCCAGCCGAGCCAGGGCACGCCGACCCGCTGGCCGAGGGCGAAGCGTGCCGCCCCCTCCCCCAGGCCGACCACCTCGCCGACGATCTGGTGTCCCGGCACCAGCGGCAGCTTCGGCTCGCTCAGCTCGCCGTCGAGAATGTGGAGGTCGGTGCGGCAGACCCCGCAGGCGCGGACCGCGATCAGGACCTGGCCGGGTCCGGCCGTGGGATCCGGCAGCTCCGCCAGCCGCAGCGGCTGGCCGGCTCGCCCTAGGACCATCGCGCGCATCGGCCCATGATGGCGCGCCGGGCGCTCGGGCCGAAGCGGACGACGAGGTTCGAACTCGCGACCTCAAGCTTGGGAAGCTTGCGCTCTACCAACTGAGCTACGTCCGCGCTGGCGCTGATTCTAGGCCGGCAGCGCCGCCGAGAGCGGGCTGGTTCTAACCTTCCGCCCTTGAGCTTGCGCGCCGCCATCGCCGTCCTTGCCGTCCTCGCCGTCGTCGGCCTGCTCACCTTCGGCCTGCTCAGCAAGGGCTCCTCCGGCGTCGCCCTCGGCGAGCCCGCTCCCAGCTCCCCCCTGCCCCGGCTCGAAGGCAGCGGCAGCGGCTCGCTCGCCGACTACCGCGGGCGCTGGGTCCTGGTCAACTTCTGGGCCTCCTGGTGCGTGCCCTGCCGCGAGGAGGCGCCCGCTCTGGAGAGCTTCCAGCGCCGCCACGGCGACGCCGGCTTCACCGTGCTGGGGATCGACAGCCGCGACCTCAGCGGTGACGGCCGCGCCTTCGTCCGCCGCTTTGGCCTCAGCTATCCGCAGCTGCGCGACGGCGACGGCGCCAGCGCCCACGACTTCGGCACCACCGGCGTGCCGGAGAACTTCCTGGTCGACCCCGCCGGCAGGGTGCGGCTGCTGCTGCGCGGCCCGGTCGACGACGAATACCTCGAGCGCGAAGTGGCGCCGCTGCTCCCCGAGGAGCCCGCGCCTGGCGCCGGCCACGGCTCCCGATGAGGCCGAGGGGCGCCCTTGCGGCCTGGCTCGGGGTGGCGCTGGCGCTGCTCGCGGTCGGCGCCCTCAGCGCCCGGGCGGCGACGCCGCAGACCTCGCTCAGCGAGATCTCCTCCGAAGTCATGTGCCCCGTCTGCGGCACCTTGCTGGAGCTGGCCGAATCGCCGCAGGCCCAGCGCGAGAAAGCGTTCATCTCCCGCCGCGTCGCCGCCGGCCAGAGCAAGGAGCAGATCAAGGACGCCTTGGTGGCGGAGTACGGCGACGAGGTGCTGGCGCTGCCACGGGGCTCGGGCTTCGACCTCTCCGCCTACCTGGTGCCGGTGATCGCCTTCGTCATCGCCGTGGTCGCCCTGGCCCTCGGGGTCCTGCGCTGGCGCCGGGCGGGCGACGGCGGCGGCTCCGACCGGGCGGCGGCGCCGGACGGGCCCAGCGCCGAGGACGACGAGCGGCTCGACGCCGACCTCGCCCGCTACGACCTCTGAGGCGGGTCAGGCGGCGGCGATGAGAATCGTGCCGCGGGTCTCGACCGGCAGCTTGCGCAGCGCGGCGCGCAGAGCCCGCCCCGCGCGTCCCGCGAGCGCCTGCGGCGAGCTGGAGGCGAGCAGCACGTCGGCCTCGGCGGCGATGGCCGGCAGCGCGCTCGAGCCCGGCGGCGGGCCGGCGAGGACGACGAGGTCATAGGCGCCGCGCAGCTTGGCGACGGCGTGGCGGAAGCTCTCGAGGCTGCTCAGCGTCTCCGGGTCCTTCGCCGGCCGCCCGGCGACGACGCAGACGAGCGGCGCGGTGGCCGCGCCCGCGGCTGGCCCGGCGAGGACCAGGGGCTGCAGGATCTGCGGCGCCGTCGCCTCCCAGCGCAGGTACTCGTGCAGGCCCGGGGCCGGCGCCAGGCCGAGGTCGGCAGCAAGCCGCGGGCGCTCGAGGTCGCACTCGACCAGGGCCGTGCGACGACCGGCGGCGCTGGCGGCGCTGGCCAGGGCCAGGGCGACCGCCGGCGCCTGCTCGCCACCGAGGACGATGCAGCGATCCTCCAGCTCCCCCTGCAGCTTCGACATCGCCGCGAGGTCGGCGCGGCGCAGCGACCAGGCCCGGGCCGGGCCGGACGGAGGCGTGCCGATCTCAGCCAGGACGGGCAGCTTGCGGCGCCCGCCGGGCATCACATCCGCTCGGGGGCGGAGATCCCCAGCAGCCCCAGCGCCGCGGCGATCGTCCGCTTCGTCGCCAGGCAGAGGGCCAGCCGCGACCGCTCGACGCCGTCTCCCTCGGCCCCGACGACCTGGCAGTCGCGGTAGAAGGCATGGAAGTCGGCGGCAACCGCGGTCGAGTAGGCGCAGATCCGGTGCGGCGCCCGCCGCGCGGCCGATTCGCGCACCTCGTCGGGGAACTCCAGCAGGCGCTTGATCAGCGCCCGCTCGCTCGACTCCATCGCCGCCGTCGACGCCTCGGGGTCGATTCCACCGGCGGCCTCCTCGGCGGCGGCGCCGGCTTTGCGCAGGATGCTGGCGATCCGGGCGTGCGCGTACTGGACGTAGTAGACCGGGTTCTCGCTGGACTGGCTGCGGGCCAGCTCGAGGTCGAGGTCGACCGTGGTCTCGTGGCTGCGCCAGAGCATGAACCAGCGGCTGGCGTCGACGCCGATGTCGTCGAGCAGCTCGTCGAGCGAGACGAAGTCGCCGCTGCGCTTCGACATCTGCGACCGCTCTCCGCCTTCGACGATGTGGACGAGGTTCATGATCAGCGCCTCGAAGCTGGCCGGATCGGCGCCGAGCGCCTCGATCGCCGCCCGCACCCGCCCGACGTAGCCGTGGTGGTCGGCGCCGAGGACGTCGATCAGGCGGGCGAAGCCGCGCTGCAGCTTGTCCCAGTGGTAGGCGACGTCGGCGGCGAGGTAGGTGGGCTCGCCGTTGGCGCGGATCAGGACCCGGTCCTTGTCGTCGCCGAAGGCGGTGGTGCGCAGCCAGAGCGCGTCCTCGTGGCGGTAGGTGTGGCCGCCCCGGTCGAGGTCGGCAAGGGCAGACTCGACCTCGCCGCGGCTGTAGAGGGACCGCTCGGAGAACCAGGTGTCGTAGCGGACGCCGAAGCGCTCGAGGGTGCCGCGCACGCCATCCTGCATCAGCTCGGTCCCGCGCCGTCCCAGCGCCTCGAGGTCGGCGGGGTCGATGCCCTCGGCGGCGACCTCCGCCGCCAGCTCGGAGACGTACTCGCCGGCGTAGCCGTCCTCGGGCGGCTCGACCCCGCGCATGCGGGCCGAGATCGATTCGGCGAAGCGCTCGATCTGGCTGCCGCCGTCGTTGACGTAGTACTCGCGCTCGACCTCGTGCCCGACCGCCTGCAGCAGCCGCACCAGGGAGTCGCCATAGGCGGCGTGGCGGCCACCGCCCACGTGCAGCGGGCCGGTCGGGTTGGCGGAGACGAACTCGACCAGGACCCGCTCCGGGCTCGCGGTCGGTGCCGGGCCCAGCTCGTCGCCCGCCGCGACCAGGGCGGCGAGGGCGCGCCGGTACCAGGCATCGGCGAGGAAGAGGTTGACGAAGCCGGGGCCGGCGACCTCGATCCGCTCGAGGCTGCCGGAGGCGCCCAGCTGGCTCTCCAGCTCCGCGCGCAGCCGCTCGGCGACGGCACGGGGGTTGTCGCCCAGCGGCGCCGCCAGCAGCATCGCCGCGTTGGAGCTGTAGTCGCCCAGCTCCGGTTTCGGCGGCCGGTCGAGCGAGGGCGCCGGCTCGGTCCGCTCACCGTCGCGCAGGGCCCGGGCCGCCGCCTCGACGGCGCCGCGCAGCTCGGCAATCGAATCTGAGTTGCTCACCGGCCCAATCGTATGGACCCGCGGCGGGTGACGGGTACGCTGGCCGCTTGCGCGTAGCCGTCCTCAGCGATGTCCACTCCAACCAGCCCGCCCTCGAAGCCGTGATGACGGCGGTCGACGAGGCCGGCCTGGATGAGGTCTGGTGCCTCGGCGACGTCGTCGGCTACGGCGCCCAGCCCGACGCCTGCGCCGACCTGATCCGCGAGCGCTGCCAGATCTGCCTGGTCGGCAACCACGACCTGGCGACGCTGGGCGGGCTCGACATCTCCTCCTTCTCGGAGACCGCCGCCGCCGCGGTCGAGTGGACCCGCGAGAACGCCAGCGCCGCGACCTTCGAGTTCCTGCGCGGGCTCGAGCCGGCCGGCTCACGCGAGGGGGTCGGCCTCTTCCACGCCTCTCCCCGCGACCCGATCTGGGAGTACGTGCTTTCGACCGAACAGGCGGAAGCGGGCATGGACGAGCAGGCCGAGCGGATCGGGCTGATCGGCCACTCCCATGTCTCGCTCTTCTTCACCCGGCCCGAGGGGGCGCGGCACGGCGAGGCCCAGGGCGCCCAGGCCGGCGACCAGGCGGTGCTGGCGCTGGAGAGCGGCACCTGGCTGCTCAACCCCGGCAGCGTCGGCCAGCCGCGCGACGGCGACCCCCGCGCCGCCTGGCTGGAGCTCGACACCGAGCAGTGGACCGCGCGCTTCCACCGGGTCGAATACGACGTCGCCACGGCGGCTGAGACGATCCTCACGGCGGGCCTGCCGAGCCAGCTGGCGGAACGGCTGGAGATCGGGCGCTGATGGCCAATTGCAGGGAAAATACGGCCCCCCGGCTCTTGTCTAGACTCGGATCATGGCCCGTTTGAGCTACTTCCTGCTCGCCTTCTCCCTGGCCGCCGCGGCGACGCTGGGGCTGGTCGCCTGCGGCAGCGGCGACAGCGCCGACCTGCTGCCGGGCAGCACCGCCAGCGAAATCACCGCCAACCTCGACCAGGTGAAGGAACTGGCGACGGCAGGCGACTGCGTCGGCGCCGAGGACGCGGCGCAGGCGGTCAGCGCTCAGATCGACGAGCTCGGCGGCGTCGACAAGAAGCTGAAGCAGGCGCTGCGCGAAGGCGCCACCCGGCTCAACGAAGTGGTCGCCAATTGCGAAGAAGTCGAACCGGAAGAAGAAACGGTGCCGGCGATCGACGAAGCCGAAGAACCGGAAGAAACGAAGAAGGAGAAGCCGGAAAAGCCGGCCAAGCCCGAGAAGCCGGAAAAGGAAGCCGAAGAGGCGCCCGAAGAAACGACGCCGGAGCTGCCGTCGCAGGCCGAAGGCGAAGCCAAAGGCCACGAAAAGCAGGAAGAAGAAGCGCCGGTCGAAGAAACGGGCGGCGGCACCGCGGCCGGCGGAGTCGGGCCGGGCACGCCCGCCGAAGGCGGCGACTGATGGAGGCCGGGACCCTCTCGGGCCGCTACCAGACCGCCGAGCGACTGGGCAGCGGCGGCATGTCGAACGTCTACAAGGCGACCGACCTGATCCTCGAGCGCACGGTCGCGGTCAAGGTGCTGGCCGAGCACCTCTCCGACGACGAGCGCTTCGTCGCCCGCTTCCGCCGCGAGGCGCTGGCGGTGGCGAAACTGATCCACCCCAACATCGTCCAGGTCTACGACACCGGCATCGACGAAGGCCGCCACTACATCGTCATGGAGTACGTCGACGGCCGCTCGGGGGCGCAGATCCTCCAACGCCACGGCCCGGTCGGGCCGGAGATCGCGGCCGAGATCGGGGTCCAGGCCTGCTCCGGGCTCGACTACGCGCACCGGCGCGGGATCATCCACCGCGATGTCAAGCCCGGCAACCTGATGGTTTTCGGCGGCCCGGTCGGCGGTGGCGAGATGACGGTCAAGCTGACCGATTTCGGGATCGCCCGGGCGATCGAGCAGACCCGGATCACCCAGGTCGGCTCGGTCGTCGGCACCGCCGCCTACCTGGCTCCCGAGCAGGTCCGTGGCGAGGAGGCGACGCCGGCGACCGACGTCTACGCGCTCGGCGTCGTCCTCTACCAGTTCCTCACCGGCCGCCTGCCATATGAGGGCTCCTCGCTGGCGGAGCTGGCGGTGCGCCAGCAGAACGAGAAGCCGCTGCCCCCCAGCACCTACAACGACGAAGTGCCGGAGACGCTGGGCGGCGCCGTCTTGCGGGCGCTGGAGGGCGACCCGCACCGCCGCTACGCCAGCGCCGACGAGCTTGCCGGCGGCCTGCGAATGGGCCTCGAAGGCGAGGACGTGACCCTGCCGGCGCCGGAGGGGGCGACCCCGACTCGCGTTCTTGGGGGCGACACCGCCGCCACCCGCCACCTCGACCGCACCACCGCCCAGACCGAGTACCGCCAGCCGCAGTCGCAGACCCGGCGCCCGGAAGCGCGCGCCCCCCTGCCGCCGCCGGTGGCGCCGCCGCCGCGGGCGGCCGCGCCCAGCACCCGCTCGGGCTTTTCCCGCTTCGTCAGGTTCGTCCTCGCCCTGGTGGCGCTGGTCCTGATCGCCGCCGCGGTCGCGGCGGCCGTGA
This sequence comes from Solirubrobacterales bacterium, assembly GCA_035995325.1. Taxonomy (GTDB): domain Bacteria; phylum Actinomycetota; class Thermoleophilia; order Solirubrobacterales; family 70-9; genus VAYN01. Next base: position 11,082 of record DASYKN010000006.1, on the reverse strand, counting down.
TCTACGCCACCGACCAGGCGGCCGGGGTCAAGGTCAAGCAGGTCGCCGGGGACACGGTGGACAAGGTGGTCGAAGAAGTGAAGGACCTGGTCAAAAAGAACACCGAATAAGAGCGAGGGTTGGGGCCCGGACGTGGACCCCCTCCTCTCTTAACTTGCTCGGGTGGGGAGCCGCCGGCTGGCGCCTCTTTGTGGATGACCGAGAAGTACAAGACGTTCGGAGGGTCCACGTCCGGGCTACGGAACGCCTGGCCTGATTCGATGAGGGCCTAGCCCTCCGAGTGGCCTAGCTGGTGGTGCTCGGGGCGCTCCAGGGGGTGGCGCCGGCGAGGATCGCGGTGCGGTAGGCCTCAAAGTTGCCTGCTTCGATCGCGGCGCGGGCTTGGGTGGTGAGGTGGTGCATGTAGGTGAGGTTGTGGATGACCAGGAGGCGGACGGCGGTTAGCTCCTCGGCGCGGGAGAGGTAGCTGATGTAGTCGCGGTCGTGGCGCTGGCAGGCGGGGCAGGGGCAGCCGTCGACCAACGGGTCGCGGTCGCCGACCCAGCGCGCCTTGCGCAGGTCGAGGCGAAAGCGGTTCTCGGGGTCGGGGACGAGGGCGACCCCGTTGCGGGCGAGCCGGGTGGGGACGGCGCAGTCGAAGACGTCGAGTCCGAGGGCGATGCCGCCGAGCAGGTCGTCGACCTCGCCGATCCCGAGCAGGTGCACGGGCGCCTCGTCAGGAAGGAGCGGCGCCGTCATCGCGAGGACGCCGTGCATCTCCTCCTTGTCGCGGCCGAGGGTGCCGCCGATCGCGATCCCGTCGACCCCGGCCGCGGCGATCGCCGCGGCCGATTCGCGCCGCAGGTCCTCGTGGGTGCCGCCCTGGACGATGCCGAAGACGGCCTGGCGCGCCGGCCCGTTCTCGGCGTGCCACTCGAGGCAGCGATCGAGCCAGCGGTGGGTGCGCTCGGTCGAGCGGGCGGTGTAGTCGCGGTCGGCGTGGAAAGGCGTGCACTCGTCGAAGACGAGAGCGATGTCGGAGCCGAGCGCCGCCTGCACCTGCATCGAGACCTCGGGGGAGATGAACAGCTCGGTGCCATCGCGGGGCGAGCGAAAACGGGCGCCCTCCTCGGTTATCTCGACCTTGGAGCCGTGTTCGCCGCCGGAGCGGCCGCTGCCCTTGACCTCGTTGGCGACGCCGCCGTGGGCGAGCGAGAAGACCTGGAAGCCGCCGGAGTCGGTGATCAGCGCTCGCTCCCAGCCCATGAACTCGTGCAGGCCGCCGGCGGCGGCGATCCGCTCCGGCCCCGGCGAGACGAACAGGTGGTAGGTGTTGCCGAGGATCAGCTGGTAGCCGAGGTCGGCGACCTCCCGCGCTTCCAGCCCCCGCACCGACCCCTTGGTCGCCAGCGGGATGAAGGCCGGCGTCTCGATCGGCCCGTGCGCCGTGTGGATAGTCCCCGCACGCGCCGCCCCGTCCCGCGCCCCGATCTCGAAGCGCAACCGCTCCGGGTCGCTCCTCACGCGATGAGCGACTTGCCGGTCATCGGCGCCGGCTGGGGGATGCCGAGCAGCTCGAGGGCCGTCGGGGCGACATCGGCGAGGATGCCGCCGTCGCGCAGCTCCAGCCCCTCCTGGGTGACGATCAGCGGCACCGGGTTGAGCGAGTGGGCGGTGTTGGGCGAGCCGTCGGGCTCGAGCATGTGGTCGCAGTTGCCGTGGTCGGCGGTGACGATGCAGGCGCCGCCACGGGCCTCGACCGCGGCGATGACCTCGCCGAGACAGGCGTCGACGGCCTCGACCGCGGCGACCGCGGCCGGGATCACGCCGGTGTGGCCGACCATGTCGGGATTGGCGAAGTTGATGATCCCGAAGCGGTACTCCCCCACGCCCCAATGCTCGGCGAAGGTGTCGGCGGCGGCCTTGGCGCTCATCTCCGGCTTGTGGTCGTAGGTGGGGACGTCGCGCGGCGATTCGACCAGGCAGTGCTCCTCCCCCTCGTACTCCTGCTCGACGCCGCCATTGAAGAAGTAGGTGACGTGGGCGTACTTCTCGGTCTCGGCGACGTGCAGCTGGCGCCCGCCGGCCTTGGAGATCGTCTCCGCCAGCGTCGTCTGCGGCCGTTCCTCGGGGAAGGCGACGGGATAGGGCCAGCCCTTGCGGTAAGAGGTCATCGTCGTCAGCTCCAGCGGCGGGGCGCCGGTGCGGGAGAACTCGTCGAAGCCGGGCTCGGCCAGGGCGCGGGTCATCTGCCGGGCGCGGTCGGGGCGGAAGTTGACGAAGACCGCAACGTCGCCGGCGGCGACGCCGTCGTAGTCGCCGATCACCGTCGGCTTGACGAACTCGTCGGTCACCTCCTCCGCGTAGGCCGCCTCGATCGCCTCGGCGGCGCTGGCGGCGTGGGCGCCGCGGGCGTGGACGATCGCGTCGTAGGCGAGTTTGGTCCGCTCCCAGCGGGTGTCGCGGTCCATCGCGTAGTAGCGGCCGCTGACGGTGCCGACGTGGCCCGCCTGGCGCAGCCACCGCTGCAGCTCCTCCAGGTAGGCGCGGCCGCCGTGCGGCAGGGTGTCGCGGCCGTCGGTGAAGGCGTGGAAGACGACGTCGGGCACGCCCTCCTGCGAGGCCAGCTCGATACAGGCCTCGATGTGCTCCCAGCCCGAGTGGACGCCGCCGTCGGAGACGAGGCCGAGCAGGTGCAGGCGCCCGCGCGGGCTCTCGCGGGCGTGCTCGCAGGCGGCCAGCAGCGCCGGGTTGTCGAAGAAGCTGCCGTCGGCGACGGCGTCGTCGATCCGCGCCAGGTCCTGCTTGACGATCGCCCCGGCGCCGAGGTTGAGGTGGCCGACCTCGGAGTTGCCCATCTGCCCGTCGGGCAGGCCGACGTCGCGTCCCTGGGCGGAGAGCTGGGTGTGAGGGAAACGCTCCCAGAGCGAGTCGAAGACCGGCGTCCTAGCCAGCGAGATCGCGTTGCCGGGCCCCGGCTCGGCCAGGCCCCAGCCGTCGAGGATGACCAGCGCCAGCGAGGGGACCAGGGTCACCCGGCGGCCTCGACGATCGCCGCGAAGTCGGCCGGGTCGAGGCTGGCGCCGCCGATCAGGCCGCCGTCGACGTCGGGCTTGGCCAGCAGCTCGGCCGCGTTGGCCGGCTTCATCGAGCCGCCGTAGAGAACCCGCACCTGGTCGGCGGCGGCGCCGCGCATGCGCAGCACGTCGCGGATGAAGGCGCAGGCCTCCTGGGCCTGCTCGGGGGTCGCCGTGCGGCCGGTGCCGATCGCCCAGATCGGCTCGTAGGCGACGACGACGCGGCTCAGGTCGGCGGACTCGACGCCGGCGAGGTCGGCCTGCAGCTGCCGCTCCAGCACTTCCTCGGTCTCGCCGCCGTCGCGCGCCGCCTCGCTCTCGCCGACGCAGAGGATCGGCTCGAGGCCGGCCGCCAGCGCCGCCGGCACCTTGCGCGCCAGCGCCGCGTCGGTCTCGCCGAAGAACTGGCGCCGCTCGGAGTGGCCGAGGACGACCGCCTCGACGTCAAGCTCGGCCAGCATCGGCGCCGAGACCTCGCCGGTGAAGGCGCCGGCCTGCTCCTCGTGCATGTTCTGGGCGGCGACCTTGACGGCGGTCCCGTAGCGGCGCTGGACCACCTCGCTCAGCGCCGTGAACGGCGGGCAGACGACGACGTCGCACTGGGTCGCGGCGATCCGCGGCAGCAGCGCGTCGATGAACTCGGCCGCCTCGGCGACGGTCTTGTTCATCTTCCAGTTGGCGGCGATGTAGGGGGTGCGATCAGGCATCGGCGACGGCCTCCTTGTCGAGCAGGGCCTCGACCCCTGGCAGTTTCTTACCCTCCAGCAGCTCCAACGATGCCCCTCCTCCGGTCGAAAGCCAGTCCACCTTGTCGTCGAGCCCGAACTTGCGCAGGGCCGCGACCGAGTCGCCGCCGCCGATCACGGTCGTCGCCGGCGAGGCCGCGACCGCCTCGGCGACGGTGCGGGTGCCGGCCGCGAACGGCTCCATCTCGAAGGCCCCCATCGGCCCGTTCCACAGCACCGTGCCGGCGGCGGCGATCGCCTCGCCGTAGCGGGCGGCGCTGCGGGGGCCGATGTCGAGCCCCATCCAGCCGTCGGGTACCTCGACGCAGTCGCTCTCGCGCCGCTCGGTAGCCGCGTCGAAGCTCTCGCCGAGGACGAGGTCGACCGGCAGCAGCAGCTCGCAGTCGGAGCCCTTGGCGCGCTCCAGGGCTTCGGCCGCCAGCTCCACCCCCTTCTCCTCGACCAGCGAGTCGCCGGTGGAGACGCCCTGGGCGCGGAAGAAGCTGAAGCACATCGCGCCGCCGATCAGGATCTTGTCGGCGAGTTCGAGAAAGCGGTCGATGACGCCGATCTTGTCGGAGACCTTGGAGCCGCCGAGGACGACGACCAACGGCCGCTTCGGCGAGTCGGCGACCGCGCTCAGCTCCTCGACCTCGCGCTGCAGCAGCAGCCCGGCGTAGCCCGGCAAATGCTCGGCCACCCCGGCGGTGCTGGCGTGGGCGCGGTGGGCGGCGCCGAAGGCGTCGTTGACGTAGAGGTCGGCCAGCTGCGCCAGAGCTTCCGCCAGTTTCGGGTCGTTCTCGGTCTCGCCCGGCTCGAAGCGCACGTTCTCGAGCAGCAGCACGTCGCCCGGGCCGAGGGCGCCGCACTCGAGGTCGACGTCGCCCTCGATCACTCCGGGGGCCAGCGTCACCTCGGTCCCCAGCAGCTCGCCCAGCCGCTTCGCCACCGGCGCCAGCGAGAGCGCCGGGTCGGGCTTGCCCTTTGGCCGTCCCAGGTGGGCGACGAGGACCAGCGCCGCGCCGCGTTCGCGCAGCAGTTCGAGCGTCGGCAGCGCCGCCCGGATCCGCATGTCGTCGGCGACCTCGCCGTTGTCGAGCGGGACGTTGAAGTCGACCCGGACCAGCACCCGCCGGCCCGCCACCTCGGCGTCGCGGACGCTGGCCTTGGAGAAGCTCACGGCGAGCGGACCGGCAGGCTAGGAGCCCGCCAGGACCTTGCCGGCCAGCTCGACGCAGCGGTTCGAGTAGCCCCACTCGTTGTCGTACCAGGCGATCGTCTTGACCAGGCGGCCGTCGCCGATCACCATCGTGCCGCCGGCGTCGACGATCGAGGAGTGCGGGTCGCCGACGATGTCGGTGGAGACGATCGGATCCTCGGTGTAGGCGAGGATCCCCTTCATCGGGCCCTCCGCCGCGGCCTTGAGGGCGGCGTTGACCTGGTCGACCTCGAGCGGGTCGGGGGTGGTGAAGACGAGGTCGACGGCGGAACCGACGGGGACCGGGGCCCGCATCGAGAACCCGTTCAGTTTCCCGTTCAGCTCCGGCAGCACCAGGCCGACCGCCTTGGCGGCGCCGGTCGTGGTCGGGATCAGGTTCAGCGCCGCCGCCCGCGAACGCCGCGGGTCGGAGTGCGGCATGTCCTGCAGCCGCTGGTCGGCGGTGTAGGCGTGGATCGTGGTCATCAGGCCCTGCTCGATCCCGAAGGCCTCGTGCAGCACCTTGGCCAGCGGCGCCAGGCAGTTGGTCGTGCAGGAGGCGTTGGAGATGATGTCGTGGCTGGCCGGGTCATAGGCCTCGTTGAAGTTGACGCCGAGCGCGACGGTCACGTCCGGCTCCTTGGCCGGGGCCGAGATGATCACCTTCTTGGCGCCCGCCTCGAGGTGCTTGGCGGCGTCGGCACGGGCGGTGAAGAAGCCGGTCGACTCGATCACCACGTCGACCCCGAGGTCGCCCCAGGGCAGCGCCGCCGGGTCGCGCTCGGAGAGGACCTTGAGCGGCGTGCCGCCGACCGAGATCGTGTCGCCGTCGACCGTCACCTCTTCCGGGAAGCGGCCGAGGATCGAGTCGTACTTGAGCAGGTTGGCGAGGCTGGCGGGGTCGGTGAGGTCGTTGACCGCGACGAACTCGATGTCGGCTCCCGCCGCGTGAGCCGCGCGGAAGACGTTGCGTCCAATGCGGCCGAAACCGTTGATGCCGACCTTCACAGCCATGGGGTGATGCCTCCTGAATTCGTTTGGTGGAGCCGATCCCGATCCTACGGAGTCGGCCTAGTCGGACCCGATGGTGATCTCGATCTCGTACCCGTCGGGGTCCTTGAGGAACGCCGAGTAGGAGCCGGACCCGTGCGAGCGGCGCTCGCCGGGGTCGCTGACGTTGACGCCGCCGGCCCGCATCCCGCCCTCCCAGGCCGCCTTGACGGCGACCAGGCCGAGGCCCGAGAAGCTGAGCAGCCCGAAGCCGGGCTGCGGCTCGTGATGGGCGGCGATGAAGAAGACCGGCTTGGCGATGCCCCAGCCGATCGTCGAGTCCTCCTCGAAATGGCGGCGCCACCCGAGTGGGGCCAGCATCGAGTCGTAGAACGCGGCGGCGCGCTCGAGGTCGGAAACCTCCAGGAGGACGTGGTGCAGCATGAGGCCGAAGAGGCTATAGACGGGCCTCCCGGAAAGTCGTCTGACCCGTCGCTCAGCCGCTGCGCGGGGTCCAGCGGAAGAAGCGGATCGCCAGCAGCAGGCCGGCGACGCCCCAGATCCCGACGACGGTCAGCTCGTGCCAGGCGATCGCGTTGCCGGCGCCGGGGACGTAGGCGCTGAAGAAGGCCTCGAAGAAGGGCCGCACCGGGAAGTGGTTGGCGAAGTCGATGACGCCGCCGGGCAGCTCGTCTTCGGGGATGAAGATGCCGGAGAGGAAGTAGAGCGGCAGCAGCAAGGCGTTGACGATCGGCGCCGCCGCGTCCTGGGAGGGGATCGCCGCGGTCAGGGCGATGCCGAGGCAGCAGAAGGAGGCGGCGCCAACGACCAGCGTCAGCAGCAGCTCCGGCAGGTGGCTCCACGGGAACGGCACCGAGTAGAGGGCGCCGCCGATCGCCGCCAGTAGAGCCAGCATCAGCACCGCGACCACGATCGAGTTGCCGATCCGGCCGGCGATGAAGACCCAGGCCGGCATCGGCGTGCCGCGGCCGCGCTTGAGGCGGCCGTCTTCGCGGGCGATCACCAGGGTCATCGCCAGCGTCTGCATCGTCGCCGAGATCACCGAGAGCGCCATGATCGCCGGCACGTAGTAGGTCGTCGCCTCGACGCCGCCGTCGACCGCGACCGTCGAGCCGTCGAAGACGACGGCGAGGATGAGGAAGACGACGACCGGGAACATCACCGTGAAGAAGACGGCGGCCGGATTGCGCCAGAAGGCCTTCTGGTCGTAACGGAACTGGTGGGCGACGAGGGCCAGGGAACTCACTTCGGGGCCTCCCCCGCCGGCCCGTCCTCCGCTACCGAGGCCTCCTCGGGCGGCGCCGTCAGCTCCAGGTAGACGTCCTCGAGCGAGGGCCGGGTCACTTCCAACCCGTCGAGGTCCTCTCCCCTGGCCAGCGCCGCCCCGGTCAGCTCATGCAGGGTCTGGACCAGGGTCGTGGTCTCGACGCTGACCTCGCGCTCGCCCTCGCGGTAGCGGATCGTCGCCGGCTGGCTCTCGCGGTCGCCGAGGTCCTCGGGGGTGCCGCGGGCGACGATCTCGCCGTCGGCGATGATCGTCACCCGGTCGGCGAGCCGCTGCGCCTCGTCCATGTAATGGGTGGTGAGGAAGACGGTCTTGCCCAGCTCGCGCAGGCCGGCGATCGCGTCCCAGGCCTGGCGCCGGGCCGAGGGGTCGAAGCCGGTCGTCGGCTCATCGAGGAAGAGCAGCTCGGGGTCGCCGACCAGGGCCATGCCGACGTCGAGCCGGCGCTGCTGGCCGCCGGAGAGCTTGCTGGCGCGGACGTCGGCCTTCTGCTCGAGGCCGATCAGGGCGATCACCTCGTCGATCGGCCGCGGCGCCCGGTAGTAGCCGGCGTAGAGGCCGAGCGACTCGCGCACCGTCAGGTACGGGTCGAGGCGGCCGCTCTGGAGGACGATCCCGATCCGCTCGCGCCACTCGCGCCCGGCCTTCTCCGGATCCTCGCCCAGCACCGTGACCTCGCCGCCGCTGCGCTTGCGATAGCCCTCGAGGATCTCGACCGTGGTCGTCTTGCCGGCGCCGTTGGGGCCGAGGAAGGCGAAGACCTCACCGGCCTGGACCTCGAGGTCGATGCCACGCACAGCTTCGGTGTCTCCGTAGCTCTTGCACAGGCCACGGATGGAGATTGCTGGTTCAGGCAAAGCTTGGCGATTCTATGGAGAGGAGGGTTTGGCCACCCTGTGGGGGGAGGGGCCCGGTTGTCCCCTGGGCAAATTTGGTCGCGCCCGCTGCGCGGGCGGCTCCGGGTGTTGGAGCGCGCCTATGGCGCGCAGAAGACAGATTGCATATCGCCGCTTCGCGACATTCGCCCAGAGGACAACCGGACCCCTCCCTTCGCAGCGCCGCCTTGGTTCAGCTGAAGCACGGGCTCTCCGTCGAGAGTGGGCTGGTCGTGGGCCGGGTGTCGGGTGCCCCGCGCAGGAATGTCGCGAAGCGGCGGCAATGCAATCCGATTCCTGCCCGCCATAGGCGGGCTCCAACATCCGGAGCCGCACCCGAAGGGTGCGCGACTGAATTCCGAAGCGGGGGCACCCGACACCCGGCCCCCACGCCCCCTCAGCCCAACTCGACGTCGCGATGCTTGACCTTCACGATCACATCCTCGCGCGCCGCCAAATCCCGCCGGATGCGGTCGGCGACGGTGACCGAGCGGTGGCGGCCGCCGGTGCAGCCGACGGCGATCGTCAGGTGGCTCTTGCCCTCGGTGACGTAGGCGGGGACGAGGAACTCCAGCAGCGGCAGCAGGCGGCCGTAGAACTCGCCCGCCTGCGTCCCTGACTCGACATAGGCGCGGACCTGCTCGTCCATCCCGGTCATCGGCCGCAGCTCGTCCACATAGTGGGGATTGGGCAGGAAGCGGACGTCGAGGGTGAGGTCGGCGTCGCGCGGCGGCCCGTTCTTGAAGCCAAAGGTGAGCAGGGTCAGCGCCAGCTCCCCCCCGTCCTCCTCGCCCAGCATCTCCTCGGCGATCCGCCGCCGCAGCTCGGCCCCGGTCAGGTCGCTGGTGTCCATGACCACGTCGGCGCGCTCGCGCAGCGGCGCCAGCAGCTCGCGCTCGGCCCGGATCCCGTCGACGATGCGGCCGTCGGGCGCCAACGGGTGACGGCGGCGGGTCTCCTTGTAGCGGTCGAGCAGGGTCTCCTCGTCGGCCTCGAGGAAGAGGACCAGCGGCTTCAGCCCGTCGCGCTCGAGGTCGTCCAGCACCTGCACCAGGCCCTCGAAGTACTCGCCGCCGCGCACGTCGGAGACGACGGCGGCGCGCTCGACGCCACTGCCCTCGTGGCGGAACAGCTCGCCGAGGCTGTCGATCATCCGTGGCGGCAGGTTGTCGACGCAGAAGTAGCCGCCGTCCTCGAAAGCGGCGATCGCTTCCGACTTGCCGGCCCCGGAATGCCCGGTGATCACGACCAGGGTCACCCTGCCGTCGGCCATCAGTTCGTCCTGTTCAGCTGCTCGTGGATCTCGCGCCCTACTTTGCCAGGCAGGCCGGGCACTGCCTCCAGCTCCTCCCGGCTCGCGGCCAGGAACCGCTCCGGAGAGCCGAAGTGCTGCAGCAGGGCGCGCTTGCGGGCGGGACCGATCCCCGGCAGCTCGTCCAGCACCGAGCTGGTCATCGCCCGGTCACGGCGGCCGCGGTGGTGGTCGATCGCGAAGCGGTGGGCCTCGTCGCGGACCCGCTGCAGCAGTTTCGAGCCCTCCGAGTTGGCGGCGAGGTCGAGCGGCGTCGCGCGGCCTGGGACGTAGACCTCCTCCAGCCGCTTGGCGAGGCTGATCACGGTGACACCGCGCTCGACGAATGGCGCCAGCGCCTTCATCCCCGCCGCCAGCTGGCCCTTGCCGCCGTCGATCATCACCAGCGAGGGCAGCGAGGCGAAGCTCTCGTCGCGTTTGCCGTCGTGCGGCGAGAGGTCGGCCTGTTCGAGGTAGCGGGCGACCCGCCGCTCCAGCACCTCCTCCATCGAGGCGAAGTCGTCGGGGCCGCGGCTCCCCCCCGGCCCGCGCTTCTCTCCACGCACTTTGAAGCGCCGGTAGTCCGACTTCTTGGTCGCGCCGCCGGCGAAGACGACCATCGAGGCGACCGTGTGCTCACCGCCGATGTTGGAGATGTCGAAGCCCTCGATCCGCACCGGCAGCTCCTCCATCCCCAGCGCCTCGCTGAGCGAGGCCAGCGACTCGACCCGGCGGGCGCGGCGATGCTCGCGGCGCAGCCGGTCCTGGTCGAGGGCGAGGCGGGCGTTGCGCTCGGCCAGCTCGCGCAGGCGGCGTTTGTCGCCGCGCTCGGCCGCCCGCACCTCGACCGGGGCGCCGCGGCGCTCGCTCAGCGCCTCCGCCAGGACCCCGACCCGCTCGCGCAGATAGGGGCCGACGACGATCGTCTTCGGCATCGAGGGCGAGGCCGAGTAGTACTGGCCGATGAACTCCTCGGCGACCTCGGCCTGGTCGCGTTCGGCCTGGTTTTCGAGGTAGAAGCTCTGGCGCTCGGCGAGGATCCCGTCGCGGACCTGGAAGACCTGGGCGTTGGCGTCGGCGCCCTCGACCGCGACCCCGATCAGGTCGGCGGTGCCGACCGTGCCGCCGGCGATGCGCTGGCGCTCGAACAGCGAGCGGATCGCCTTGAGGCGGTCGCGGTGCAGGGCGGCGCGCTCGAATTCCTCGGCCTCGGCGGCGGTCTTCATCTTCGCTGCCTCCTCGGCCTCGACCTGGCGGTAGCGGCCGGAGAGGAAGTCGACGATCGCGTCGATGTTGTGGCGATACTCCTCGCGGCTGACGTAGCCGACGCAGGGCGCCCCGCAGCGCTTGATGTAGTAGTCGAGGCAGGGGCTGCCGGAGCGGCGGCCGGGCTCGGTCCCCTCGCAGGTGCGGAACTGGAACAGCTTGCCGAGCAGGTCGAGGGTCTCTCGCACCCGCTTGGCGCTGGAGAAGGGGCCGAAGTAGGCGCGGTGCGGCCGGTGCTTCTCGCGCGTGAAGTAGACCCGCGGGTAGTCCTCGTCGAGGCTGACGCAGACGTAGGGGTAGGACTTGTCGTCGCGCAGGCGGATGTTGAAGTGCGGCCGGTGGCGCTTGATGAAGCTCTGCTCGGCCAGCAGCGCC
>DASYKN010000005.1:0-17445 GCA_035995325.1 Solirubrobacterales bacterium | reverse complement strand
GATCAAGTCCAACATCGGCCACGCCCAAGCCGCCGCCGGCGTCGCCGGCGTGATCAAGATGGTCCAGGCCCTGCGCCACGAGACCCTGCCGCGGACCCTGCACGCCGAGCGGCCCTCCGAGCACGTCGATTGGTCGGCGGGCAAGGTCGAGCTGCTCGGCGAGGCGCTGCCCTGGCGGGCCAACGGCAGGCCCCGCCGCGCTGGCGTCTCCTCCTTCGGGATCAGTGGCACTAATGCGCACCTGATTCTCGAGGAGGCTCCGCCGGTCGAAGTTGCCGCTGCAACCGAGCCGACGCCGCCGTTCGGCTCCGCCACGACGCCCTGGGTCCTCTCTGCCCAGAGCGCCGAGGCCCTCGGCACACAGGCAGAGCGTCTGGAGCGGTTCCTCGCGCGATCCCCCGGTGCCGAGATTGCCGACGTCGGCCTCACCCTCGCCACCCGTACCGCCTTCGAGCACCGCGCGGTGCTGTTGGGGGGCGATCGCCGGGCACTGTCCGGCGCGCTCGCCTCACTCGGTCGCGGCGAGCCCGTCGAGAGCGTGACGCGGGGAATCGCCAGCCCACCGGGCCGGCTCGCCTTTATGTTCCCCGGCCAGGGCGGCCAGTGGGAGGGGATGGCGGTCGAGCTGCTCGATTCCTCACCGCTCTTCGCCGAGCGGATGCACGAGTGCGAGGAGGCGCTCTCCCCGTACCTCGAATTCTCAGTTGAGGACGTGCTGCGCGGCCCCGGGACCGAGCTCGACCGGCTCGACGTTGTGCACCCCGTCCTCTTCGCGTTGATGGTCTCGCTGGCTTCGCTCTGGCGCTCCTTCGGTGTCCACCCGGACGCGGTCGTCGGCCACTCGATGGGGGAGATCGCCGCCTGTCACGTCGCTGGCGGCCTCTCGCTCGAGGACGCCGCCCGCGTGGTTGCGCTGCGGAGCCGCGCACTGACGCCGCTCGCCGGCAAGGGTGGGATGGTCTCGGTCGCCGCCGGGCCAGGAGAGCTCTCCCGGCTGCTGGGCGGCTTTGGCGAGCGGCTCGGGATCGCGGCGATTAACGGCCCGGGTTCGACGGTGGTCGCCGGCGAGCCGCATGCCCTGGATGAGCTGCTCGGGCTCTGCGAGGCCGAGGGCCTGCGGGCGCGCAAGCTGCCGATCGACTGCGCCTCTCACTCGCCACAGGTGGAGGAGATCCGCACGGAACTGCTCGAAGCTTTCGCCTCGATCTCCCCGCGCTCATCCGAGGTCCCCTTTTACTCGACTGTCACCGGTGGGTTGATGGACACCGCCGAGCTCGATGCCGAGTACCTGTACCGCAACACCCGCGAGACCGTGCGCTTCGAGCAGGCGACCCGCGCTCTGCTCGCCGACGGCTACCGGGCGTTCGTCGAGCCCAGCCCCCACCCGGTGCTCAGGGTCGGGGTCGGCGAGAGCGTTGAGGATGCTCTCGGCGACCCGGACGCCGCCGTTGTGGTCGGCTCGCTGAGCCGCGACCAGGGTGGTTCTGAGCGCTTCCTCGGCTCACTCGCCGACGCCTGGGCCGGCGGCGTCGAGGTCGATTGGAGCGCCGCCTACGCCGGCTCCGGCGCCCGGCGGACCGGTCTGCCGACCTACGCCTTCCAGCGCAAGCGCTACTGGTTGCGCGGCGAGACCGCCCCCGGCGATGCTTCCTCCTTCGGTCAGGTCTCAACCGAGCATCCGCTGCTTGGTGCGATGGTCGGCCTCGCCGACGGCGAGAGCACCCTCTTTACCGGCCGCTTCTCGATCGAGTCGCAGGGCTGGATCGGGGATCACTCGGTGATGGGCACGGTGCTGTTCCCGGGTGCCGGCTTTGTCGAGCTGGCCCTGGCGGCGGGGCGGCGACTCGGCGCGGAGACCCTCGATGAGCTGACCCTGCAGGCGCCGCTGGCCATCGCCGAGCGCGACGCCGTCCAGATCCAGCTCTCGGTCTCGGCGCCGGACGGGGCGGGGCGGCGGGCTCTCTCGATCCACTCCCGGCCAGAAGGCGATGGTGAGGTGGCCGTGGAGTGGACCCTGCATGCCTCTGGTGCCCTTGCCAAGGGCGCGCCGGCCCCGCCGAGCTCCGCCGGCGGGGAGGCCTGGCTGCCGGCGGGCGGGGAGCAGCTCGACGCCGAGTTCTTCTACGACCGCCTCGCCGACGCCGGGCTTGAGTACGGCCCCTCTTTCCAGGGGCTGACGGCCGCTTGGCGCCTGGGCGAGGAGATCTTCGCCGAGGTGCGGCTCCCCGCCGGGCGCAGCGCTCAGGCCTTCGGCTTGCATCCGGCGCTGCTCGACGCTGCGCTCCACGCCTCGCTGTTCTTCGATCCCCCCGAGGCCGGCGGTGCCGCCCCGGTCGTGCAGGTGCCGTTCTCGTGGAGCGGCGTCAATCTCTCCGGCTCGGGCGCCGAGAGCCTGCGCGTGCGCCTCTCCTCGACGGCGGGATCCGGGGATTCCACCGAGCGGACGATCTCGCTGACGGCTGTCGACGAGGACGGCGAGCCGGTGGTCTCGGTGGCCTCGCTTAGTACGCGCGCTCTCTCGGCCGAGCAGCTCGCCGGCACCCGCGGCGCTCGCCGCGAGTCGCTCTTCCGCCTCGAGTGGGCGGCGGTTCCGGAGGCGACGGAAGCCCCTGTCGAGGAGGTGGCGGTGCTCGGCGCCTCCGACTCGCCGCTCGTCCGCTCGCTGGAGAGTGCCGGCCTCTCCGTCGCCGCCCACCCCGACCTGGAAAGCCTGTTCGAGGCGGTCGAGCGCGGCGCGGCGCCTGCGGCGGTCCTCGCCGAGCCCGCGGGCGCTCGCCAGGGGGACGGTGGAGCCGATTTCCTTGCAGCCACGCGGGCCGCCGCCGAGTCGGCGCTCGACCTGCTGCAGAGCTGGCTCGCCGAGGAGCGGCTTGCCTCGGTCAAGCTGGTCCTCCTGACCCGAGGGGCGGTTGCCACGGCCCCCCAGGACGAGATATCCGGGCTGGCGACGGCGCCGGTCTGGGGCCTGGCCCGATCCGCCCAGTCGGAGCAGCCGGGTCGCCTGGCCCTGATCGACCTCGACACTGAGGAGGCTTCCTGGAACGCGCTTCCGGGCGCACTCTCCGCGCTGCTATCGGCGGACGAGTCGCAACTCGCCCTCCGGGCGGGCGAGGCGCTGGCGCCGCGGATGACGCAGGCCGGGCCCGAGCCCTCGCTGGAAGTCGATGGCGACGTCCTGCAGTGGCAGCTCGATCTCGGCGGCTCGGGCACGCTCGAAGACCTCGTCCTGCGTCCCTCTGAGGAGGTGACCGCGCCGCTGGAGCCCGGTCAGGTTCGGGTGGCGGTGAAAACGGCCGGGCTCAACTTCCGCGACGTTGTCACCGCCCTCGGCCTGGTGCCGCTGCACCGTGAGTGGGATGCGATCGGCGGCGAGGGGGCGGGCGTGGTGTTGGAGGTCGGCGCGGCGGTTGAGGGTCTCGCCGTCGGCGACCGCGTGATGGGGCTGGTCTCGGGAGGCTTCGGCCCGCTCGCGGTCACCGACCGCCGCCTGCTCGCCCAGATCCCCGAGGGCTGGACGTTCGCCGAGGCGGCGACGGTTCCGGTTGCCTTCCTCACCGCCTACTACGGGCTTCTCGACCTCGCCGGGCTGAAGCCGGGCGAGCGGGTCCTGATCCACGCCGCGGCGGGCGGCGTAGGTATCGCCGCCGTGCAGATCGCGAGGCACCTGGGCGCCGAGGTCTTCGCCACCGCCAGCCCAACGAAGTGGGGGGTGCTGGGCGAGATGGGAATCGACCCCGACCACATCGCTTCCTCGCGCGATCTCGACTTCAGGCGGGACTTCCTCGACCTGACCGGCGGCGAGGGCATGGACGTGGTCCTCGACTCCCTGGCCGGCGAGTTCGTCGACGCCTCACTCGACCTGCTCGCGGGCGATGGCCGCTTCATTGAGATGGGCAAGACCGACATCCGCGACCCGGAACGGACCGCGGCCGAGTGGCCCGGAGTGGCCTACCAGGCCTTCGACCTGCTCGATCCCGGCCCCGACCGCCTCGGGGAGATGCTCGGCGAGTTGCTCGATCTGTTCTCCGCGGGCGCGCTGGAGCCGCTGCGGCTGCGCGCCTGGGACATCCGCGACGCGCCCGACGCCTTCCGCTTCATGAGCCAGGCCCGTCACGTCGGCAAGCTCGTGATGACCGTTCCGGCACCGCTCGACCCCGAGCGCACCGCGCTGGTCACCGGCGGCACCGGCGGGCTCGGCGCCCTGCTCGCGCGGCGCCTGGTCGCCGAGCATGGGGTGACCCACCTGGTCCTGGCGAGCCGGCGCGGGCGCGAGGCCGCCGGGGCCCCTGAGCTCGAGACCGAGCTGACCGAGCTCGGCGCCGCGGTGAGGATCGAGGCCTGCGACGTCGCCGACCGCGCCCAGCTCGCGGCGTTGATTGACTCGGTTGGGGATGAGCATCCGCTGGGCGCCGTGGTGCACGCGGCCGGCGTCCTCGACGACGGCACGATCGACTCGCTCGACCCCAAGCGCCTGCAGAGCGTCTTCGGGCCGAAGCTCGACGCCGCCTGGCACCTGCACGAGCTGACCGAGAAGCTCGACCTGCAGGCCTTCGTCCTCTTCTCCTCGGCGGCCGCGACCCTCGGCAGCCCCGGCCAGGGCAACTACGCCGCCGCCAACGCCTTCCTCGACGCGCTGGCGGCGCACCGGCGCTCGGGCGGGCTGCCCGCAGTCTCGCTCGCCTGGGGCCAGTGGGCCGAGTCGAGCGACATGACCGACAAGCTGACCGACGTCGATCTCGCCCGGCTCGCCCGGGCCGGGATCGTCGCCCTCTCCGCCGCCGAGGGGCTCGATCTGTTCGACGCCGCCGCCTTCTCTGCCCGGTCGCTGCTGCTGCCGGTGCGGCTCGACATCGGGACGCTGCGCGGCCAGGCCGGGGACGGCGCGGTGCTGCCGCTGTTGCGCGACCTGATGCGGGGCTCCTCGCGGCGCTCGGCGGCGACGGGTTCGCTGGCCCGACGACTGGCCGGGCTGGGGGAGACCGAGCGCAGCGAGGTCGTGCTCGAGATCCTCCGCCGCGAAGCGGCGACGGTGCTGGGCCACGAGTCGGCCGAGGCGATCGTCCCCGAGCGGCCCTTCAAGGAGCTCGGCTTCGACTCACTCGGCTCGGTCGAGCTGCGCAACCGCCTCAACGCTGCCACCGGGTTGCGCCTGCCCTCGACGCTGATCTTCGACTACCCGACCCCGGCCGCCCTGGCCGGATACCTGGGCGACGAGATGGCCGGTAAGCGCCAGGCGGTCCGCATAACCGGCGGCGGGCCGGCGCTCGACGAGCCGATCGCGATCGTCGGGATGAGCTGCCGCTACCCCGGTGACGTCGCCTCCCCCGCGGAGCTTTGGGAGCTTGTCGCCGAGGGGAGGGACGCCGTCTCGCCGTTCCCGGAGGACAGGGATTGGGACCTGGGCCGGCTCTTCGATCCCGACCCGGACCGCCCGAGCACGAGCTACGCCCGCGAGGGCGGCTTCGTCCACGACGCCGGCCACTTCGACCCTTCCTTCTTTGAGATGTCGCCGCGCGAGGCACTGGCGACCGACCCCCAGCAGCGCCTCCTGCTCGAAGGCGCCTGGGAGGCCTTTGAAGACGCCGGCATCGATCCGGCGAGTCTGCGCGGCGCCGACGCCGGCGTGTTTGCCGGCGTCATCCATTCCGACTACGGGCCTGGCCTCGGCCAGGCCGGCGAGCTGGAGCGGTTCCGCCTCACCGGCAAAACGACCAGCGTCGCTTCCGGCCGCCTCGCCTACAGCTTCGGGCTGGAGGGGCCGGCGATGACGATCGACACCGCCTGCTCGTCCTCGCTGGTGGCGATGCACCTGGCCTGCCAGGCGCTGCGCGCCGGCGAGTGCTCGCTGGCGCTGGCGGGCGGGGCGACGGTGATGTCTACCCCGGCCGCTTTCGTCGAGTTCTCCCGCCAGCGCGGCCTCGCCTCGGACGGTCGCTGTAAGTCCTTCGCCGATGCGGCCGACGGCACCGGCTGGGCCGAGGGGATGGGTCTGCTCGTCCTCGAGCCGCTCTCCGTGGCGCGGCGCAATGGCCACCGGGTGCAGGGGCTGATCCGCGGCAGCGCCGTCAACCAGGACGGCGCCAGCAACGGGCTCACCGCCCCCAATGGTCCCTCGCAGGAGCGGGTCATCCGGCAGGCACTTGCCGCCGCCGGCCTCGGCGCCGACGAAGTCGACGCGGTCGAGGCGCACGGCACGGGCACGGTGCTCGGCGACCCGATCGAGGCCCAGGCGCTGCTGGCGACCTACGGCCGCGAGCGCGCCAACGGCCCACTCCGGCTCGGTTCGATCAAGTCCAACATCGGCCACGCCCAGGCGGCGGCCGGCGTCGCCGGCACGATCAAGATGATCGAGGCGATGCGCCACCGCGCCCTGCCGCGGACCCTGCACGTCGAGCGGCCCTCGACCCACGTCGACTGGTCGACGGGCGGCGTCTCGCTGCTGACCGAGCCGGTGTCGTGGGAGCGGCAGGGGAGACCGCGGCGGGCTGGCGTCTCCTCCTTCGGCGTCTCCGGCACCAACGCCCACGTGATCCTCGAGGAGGCGCCGGAGGAAGATCTCGCCGCCGCGAAAGCCAGCGATGCCCCCGTGACGGGCACAGGCGCCCCGCCGCCGCTTCGCGGTCCGGTGCCGCTGGTGCTGTCGGCCAAGAGTGGGCCCGCCATGGAGGCCCAGGCCGGTCGGATCGCCGCTCAGCTGCGGGCGAATCCGCAGCTGAGCCCGGCGGACGCTGGCCTCACCCTCGCCGGCCGCGGCGCCTTCGAGCACCGCGCCGTGGCGTTCGGGGCGGATCGCCAGAGCCTGCTCGGCGCTCTCGATGCGCTGGCCGGCGGGCGCGCGGCCGAGGGGCTCGCCCGCGGGATGGCGGGCTCGCCTCGCTCCCTCGCCTACCTCTTCACTGGGCAGGGCTCCCAGCGCCCCGGCATGGGGGCCGAGCTCCATGCGGCCTCGCCAGTTTTCGCCGCCGCCTTTGACGCCGCCTGCGAGCAGCTGCAGCCCCACCTCGCTGAGTCGCTGGAGGGGATCGTCTTTGCGGCTCACCCGGAAGCGGCGGAGTTGCTCGCGCACACCAGCTACGCCCAGCCCGCCCTGTTCGCGATCGAGGTCGCCCTCTTCAGGCTCCTGGAGGCATTTGGGCTCTCGCCCCAGCTCCTCGCCGGGCACTCGATCGGCGAGATCTCCGCCGCCCACGTCGCCGGCGTCCTCTCCCTGTCGGACGCCGCCAAGCTTGTCGCCGCCCGCGGCGCGCTGATGGGCGAGCTGCCGGACGGCGGGGCGATGGTCGCGGTGCAGG
This sequence comes from Solirubrobacterales bacterium, assembly GCA_035995325.1. GTDB lineage: Bacteria > Actinomycetota > Thermoleophilia > Solirubrobacterales > 70-9 > VAYN01. The sequence continues at coordinate 10,153 of DASYKN010000005.1, read as the reverse complement.
CGAGCGAGCGGGAGGCCCACGAGTCGATCGAGGGCAGGGAGGCGGAGGTCTCGATCGCCGCGATCAACGCTCCCGACTCGGTCGTGCTCTCAGGGGTGGGCGAGGCGGTCTCCGAGCTCGCCTCGATCTGGGCGGCGAAGGGCAGGAAGACCAAGCGGCTCGACGTCAGCCACGCCTTCCACTCGCCGCTGATCGAGCCGATGCTCCCCGCCTTCGCGGCTGTCGCCGAGGGCCTCGATTACGGCGAGCCGAAGATCCCGATCGTCTCCAACCTCAGCGGTGAGATCCTCAGCGCCGAGCAGGCCGCCGACCCTGCCTACTGGGTCCGCCACGCCCGCGAGCCGGTCCGTTTCGCCGACGCGGTTGCGGCCGTGTGTGCCCAGGGCGCCACCGCCTTCCTTGAGCTCGGTCCCGACGGCGTGCTGAGCGCCCTCGCTCAGCAGTGCCTGCCGCTTGCCGAGGAGGACGAGGCGCCGGTTCCCGTAGTGCCCGCTTTGCGCGGCGAGCGAGCCGAGCCCGCGGCGCTGACCCGCGCTCTGGCGGCACTCTGGGCGGCGGGCGTGGAGCTCGACTGGGCGGCCGCTTTCGAGGGAACCGGCGCCAGGCACGCGTCGCTTCCCACCTACCCTTTCCAGCGCCGGCGCTACTGGCTCTCGGGCAGGTCCGGAGGTGGCGATGCCTCCTCCTTCGGCCTCGGCTCGGCTGACCACCCGCTGCTCGGCGCGACGGTCGCGATGGCGGACGGCGAGGGCGTTCTATTCACCGGCCGGATCTCGCCGCAATCCCACCCGTGGCTACTGGACCACGTGGTGCTTGGTGCGGTGCTTCTCCCCGGCACGGCCTTCCTCGAGCTGGCCCTGGCCGCGGCGCGGCGCCTCGGTGTCGAGGCGATCGAGGAGCTCGTCTTGCGGGCGCCGCTCGTGCTCGAAGAGCACGAGGCGGTGCAGGTGCAGCTCTCCGTCGCGGAGCCCGATGAGGAGGGTCGCCGTGAGCTGCTCATCCACTCGCGGCCGGAGGCTGAGGACGCGGTCGAGTCGATCTGGACGCTCCATGCCTCGGGTGCTCTCGCCGCGCCGGGAGAGGCGCTTTCGCCCGAGCCGGCCGCGGACGCCGGCGGGAGCTGGCCCCCCGCGGGCGCCGAGCGGCTCGATGCGGAGTTCATCTACGACCATCTCGCGGAGGCCGGCATCGAGTATGGGTCCTCGTTCCAGGGGCTCGCCGCGGCCTGGCGGCTCGGCGAGCAGATCTTCGCCGAGGCGAGCCTGGGCGCCGCGGGAGAGGACTCGGCTTCGGGGTTTGGGCTTCACCCGGCGCTCGCCGACGCCGCCCTGCACGCGCTCGCCCTGGAGAGCATCGGCGAGGGCAGGGCGCTCGAGGCGATGGCTCCCTTCTCGTTCTCCGACGTGCGACTGCGGCGCGAGGGCGCGACCTCGCTGCGTGTCGTCTTGGGCGGTGGTCTGGGGGAGACGACGATGCTCGCGCTTGACCCGCGTGGTGAGGTGGTGCTCTCGATCGGCGCGGTGACGATGCGGACGGTCGACCGGAGTGCGCTCGCCGCGGTCGGCGGCGGGGCGGACGATGCGCTCTTCGCGCTGGATTGGAAGGAGCTTTCTGGCCGATCGCAGCTCGGCCCCCCTATCGACGCAGCCCTACTGGACGATGGCGAGGAGCTCCACCTGCCGGGCGTCGAGCTGGAGCGCCACCGGGACCTGGCCACGCTCGTCGAGGCGATCGACTCCGGCGCTCGGGTACCCGCCCTCCTGCTCATTCGGGCTCCCCGCTCGCCTGGTGGCCCGGAGTCGGGGCTGGCTGCGGCGGCCGGCGCGTGCGCGCGGCGCACGCTCGAGCTTCTGCAGCACTGGCTCGGCGAGGCGCGGTTCGAGGACTCGCGGCTGGTCCTGCTGACGAGGAGCGCGGTGGCCGTGGATGGGGACGAGAGTCCCGACCCCGCGCAGGCTGCCCTCTGGGGGTTGCTGCGTAGTGCCCAGGCCGAGCACCCCGGTCGCTTCCAACTGCTCGACCTGGATGGGGAGGAGGACTCGCTCGCGGTGGCGGGCGCCGCGCTCGCAAGCGCCGAGCCGCAGCTGGCGATCAGGCGGGGAGCGCCGCTCGCGCCGAGGCTCTCCAGGCGCCCGCCCCAATCAGGGGAGGACCCGGCGGCGTTCGATCCCGACGGCACGACCCTGATCGTGGGCGGTACCGGCGGGCTCGGTGCCCTGGTCGCGCGGCACCTGGTCGAGGCACACGGCGTCCGGCACCTCCTCTTGGCGAGCCGCAGCGGTCCAGGGGCGGAGGGCGCGGAGCGGTTGCGGGCGGAGTTGGAGGAGCTTGGCTGCGAGGTGCGGATCGCCGCCTGCGACGCCTCCCAGCGCGATCAGCTGGAGCGGCTGATCTCCGCTATTCCCGAGGCGCATGGGCTGAGCGCGGTCATCCATGCCGCCGGTGTGCTCGACGACGGGGTGATCGAAGCGCTTGACCCGGAGCGCCTCGAGCGCGTAATGGCGCCCAAGGTGGACGCGGCCGTCAACCTGGACGAGCTCACCGCGGGGCTGGGGCTCTCCGACTTCATCCTCTTCTCTTCGGCCGCCGCGACGATCGGCAGCCCGGGGCAAGGCAACTACGCGGCGGCCAACGCCTTCCTCGACGCGCTGGCGGGGCAGCGGCGCGGTCGCGGCCTGCCGGCGATGTCGCTGGCATGGGGCGCCTGGCAGGAGTCGACCGGGATGGCGGCCGAGCTCGACGAGGCATCCCGGGTTCGCATCGCCCGGCTTGGCATCGCGCCGCTCGCCGCGGAGCACGGCCTGCGTCTTTTCGACGCCGCTCGCGGGGCCGACCGCGCCCTGCTGCTGCCGATGCTCCTCGACAACGTCGCGCTGCGCGAGCGGGCGCGGGCCGGAACGCTGGGCACGATCCTGGCCGAGCTCGTCCACTTGCCGGCGCGGGGCACGGCGAGGAGCGGTGACGGCTCGCTCGCGCGCCGGCTCCGGGAGATGCCCGAAGAGGAGTGGGGCGCGGCGGTTCTCGATGCTGTGCTCGATCAGGTGGCGGGTGTCGTCGGCCACGAGCCGGGCCGGTCGATTGAGTCGCGAAGGAGTTTCAAGGAACTCGGCTTCGACTCGCTCGGTGCGGTCGAATTCAGGAACGGCTTGGGGCGGGTTACGGGGCTGAGCCTGCGGGCGTCGATGGTGTTCGACTACCCGACCCCCGCGGCGGTGGCCGAGCTGGTCCAGCAGCGGATGGCGGGGGGCGGGGCGGGGCGGCGAACGGCGGTCGACGAAGAGTTCGACCGGCTCGAAGCGCTGGTCGAAACGGCCGGCGAGGACGACGCCGAGCGGCGGCGGATCGGCGCCCGGCTACAGGCGCTGATGGCGAAGCTGGCCGGCAACGGCAACGGCGACGCCGACTCCCACGCCGCCACCATCGAGATGATCCAGTCGGCGACGGCCGACGAGATCGTCGAGTTGATCGACAAGGAACTCGACCGCTCGTGACCGACACGGCAGGGGACGACAAGCTTCTCCCGCACCTGCGGCGGGTGATGGTCGAGCTGCAGGAGACCCGCACGCAGCTGCAGGGTCTGGAGCGGCGCCAGCACGAGCCGATCGCAATTGTCGGGATGAGCTGCCGCTATCCCGGCGGGGTCTCCTCGCCCGAGGAGCTCTGGGACTTGGTCGCCGCGGGCCGCGACGCGATCGGTGAGTTCCCGGCTAACCGAGGCTGGCCGCTGGAGCGTCTCTATAACCCGGACCCCGATAGCCCGGGGACGAGCTATGCCCGCCACGGCGGTTTCCTCTACGAGGCGGGCGAGTTCGACGCCGCCTTTTTCGGCATCTCGCCCCGCGAGGCGCTGGCGATGGATCCCCAGCAGCGGTTGCTGTTGGAAGGCGCCTGGGAGGCATTCGAGGACGCGGGGATCGACCCGGCCTCGCTGCGGGGCAGCCAGACCGGGGTCTTCGCCGGGGTGATGTACCACGACTACGTGGTTGGTTCCCAGCTGCGCGCGGCCGATCACGAGATCCTCGGCGGCTATCTCGGCACCGGCACTGCCGGCAGCGTCGCCTCCGGCCGGCTCGCCTATGCCTTCGGACTGGAGGGTCCCGCCGTATCTGTCGACACCGCCTGCTCTTCGTCGCTGATCGCAATCCACCTCGCCTGTCAGGAGCTGCGCTCGGGCGAGTGCGAGATGGCGCTTGCCGGCGGCGTCTCGGTGATGGCGACGCCGACCACGTTCATCGACTTCTCCCGCCAGCGCGGCCTCGCCCCCGACGGCCGTTGCAAGTCTTTCGGCGCCGGCGCCGACGGCACCGGCTGGGGAGAGGGCGTCGGTCTGGTCTTGCTCGAGCGCCTCTCCGAGGCGCGACGCAAGGGCCGTCGGGTCCTAGGACTGATCCGCGGCAGCGCCGTCAACCAGGACGGCGCCAGCAACGGCCTAACGGCTCCCAACGGTCCTTCGCAGGAACGCGTGATCGCCCAGGCGCTGGCCGACGCCGGCCTTGCGCCCCAGGACATCGACGCGGTCGAGGCCCACGGCACCGGCACCCCGCTTGGCGACCCGATCGAGGCGCAGGCCCTGCTCGCCACCTACGGCAAGGAGCGCGCCAACGGACCGCTTCGCCTCGGTTCGATCAAGTCCAACATCGGCCACACCCAGGCCGCCGCGGGAGTGGCAGGCGTGATCAAGACGATCCAGGCCCTCGAGCACGAACTGTTGCCGCCGACTCTGCACGCGGAGCAACCCAGCGAGCACGTCGACTGGTCAGAGGGCGCGGTCGAGCTCTTGAACGAGCCGCAGAGCTGGCCCGCCGACGATCGCCCCCGCCGCGCCGGCGTCTCCTCCTTCGGGGTGTCGGGCACCAACGCGCACCTGATCCTCGAGGAAGCGCCGGCAGCGGATCCAAGTGTTGTCGATCGCAACGGGGGAGACCCCGACGAGAGCTCAACTCCAGCCCTCACCGAAACCACCCTTCCCTGGTTGCTCTCGGCAAAGACCGAGCCGGCCCTGCGCGAAACGGCCTCTCGCCTCGCCGCTCACCTGAGCGCCAACCCAGAGCTGAAGACCGCCGACATCGGCAACGCTCTCGCCGGGCGCAGCGCCTTCGAGCACCGTGCTGCCCTGGTGGGCGGGGACCGCCAGGGCCTTGTCAAAGCCCTCTCTGCCCTGGCCACCGAAGAGCGAACCGACGGTCTCTTGCGATCCACCGCCCGCACCGCCGGCCCGATCGTCTTCATGTTCCCCGGCCAAGGCGGCCAGTGGGCGGGGATGGCCCTGGAGCTGATCGAGCGCTCTCCCGTCTTCGCCAAGAAGATCGCCGAGTGTGAGGCGGCCCTATCCGAGCACCTGCAGGGCTTCTCCATAGAAGAGGCCTTGCGCGGAGAGGGGGAAGACCTCGATCGCCTCGACGTGGTCCAGCCCGCCCTCTTCTCGATCATGGTCTCCCTAGTCGAGCTCTGGCGCTCCTTAGGAGTAACCCCAGACGTGGTCATCGGCCACTCCCAGGGAGAGATCGTCGCGGCACACGTGGCCGGAGGCCTCTCGCTGAAAGACGCAGCCCGCGTGGTCGCCCTGCGCTCCCGCGCTCTCGTCTCCATCGCCGGCAAAGGAGCGATGGCCTCGGTTGCCGCCTCTGCCGAGGAGATCGCACCTCTCATAGAGAGCTACGGCAACCGCCTCTCCCTGGCGGCGATAAACGGTCCCACCTCGACCGTCATATCCGGAGAGCCGGGGGCGCTTAAAGAGCTGCTCGCGACTTGCGAGCGAGAAGGCAAAAGAACCCGCACCCTGCCCGTCGACTGTGCCTCTCACTCGGTCCAGGTCGAGCAGATCGAAGAGGAGCTGATCGAGGCCTTTGAGCCAATCGAGCCCCGCTCGGGGCAGATCGCCTTCCACTCGACCCTTACCGGCTCCCAGCTTGACACCGCCGAGCTGGACGCCTCCTACTGGTATCGCAATATGCGCGAGACGGTCCGCTTTGAGCAAGTCATCCGTGAGCTGATCAAAGCGGGCCACCGCACCTTCTTGGAGCTGAGTCCCCACCCGGTGCTCACCGTCGGCCTGGCCGAGTGCGTTGAGGCAGAGCTCGAGGACCCAGACGCAGCGCTCATCACCGGCTCGCTGCGCAGAGACGAAGGTGGTCCCGAGCGCTTCCTCACCTCAGCCGCAGAGCTCTGGACCAAGGGTGCCGAGATCGACTGGAAGAGCGCCTTTGAAGCAACGGGAGCAAAGCCGACCTCACTGCCCACCTACCCCTTCCAGCGCGAGCGCTACTGGTTCGGTTACCGCGCTGGTGCCGGTGACATGGCCGCAGCGGGTCTCGGCAAGTCAGGACACCCGTTGCTCGGGGCGACGGTTCCCCTCGCCCAAGGCGAGGGAGCTCTCTTCACCGGGCGCATCTCCCTGCAGTCGCACCCTTGGCTCGCCGATCACGCAGTGCTCGGAGCAGTCCTCATCCCAGGCGCCGCCTTCCTCGAGCTGGCCCTGCACGCCGGAGCCGAGCTTGGCTGTGAGCTGCTCGAGGAGCTGGTGGTCGAGTCGCCCTTGGTCTTGGAAGAGCAGGGAGCCGTGCAGATCCAGCTCGCCCTCGGCGACCCCGACGAGGAGGACCGTCGCCCTTTCTCCATCCACTCCCGCCCCGAGGCAACAGAAGGCGAGGAGCCAGAGTGGACCCGCCACGCGAGCGGATACCTGGCCCAGGCCAAGGAGGAGTCCTCGGCCCAGCGCCAACAGGCCGCCTCCCTCACCGGCACCTGGCCCCCCGAGGGAGCCGAGCCCCTGGAGGTCGCCGACCTCTATGAGCGCCTTGCCGATGCTGGCCTCGAATACGGCCCCGCCTTCCAAGGGCTGAACGCTGCTTACCGGCGAGGCGAGGAGCTCTTCGCCGAGCTATCCCTCGCCGAGCAGGAGAGCTCAAGGGCAAGTGCCTTCGGCATCCACCCGGCTCTGCTCGATTCCGCCTTCCACGCTGTCGGCTTTGACCTCCAAGACAAAGCCAACCCCAGCCTTCCCTTCGCCTTCACCGGCGCCCGGCTATATGCGAGCGGGGCCTCATCGTTGCGCCTCTGCCTCAGCGCACAGGACTCCAACGAGATCTCCCTCGCCCTCGCCGATGAAAGCGGAGCCCTCGTCTTCGGCCTTGACTCTCTCAGCGCCCGCGAGGTATCTCCCGCCCAGCTCGGCGCCGCCCGCGATCCCCACCGCGACTCGCTCTTTGCCCTGCGCTGGAGCCCGGCTCCACAAACCCCACTCGCCCAAGGGCTCCCACAGCCCCAGTTGCTGGACTGCACCGAAGCCGCACAACCCGAGCAAGCCCACCAGATCGCCGCCCATGCCCTCGCTCAGATCCAGGCCCACCTGGCCGATGAGGACGCAGCGGGCTCGCGCCTTACCGTGCTCACCAAAGAGGCGGTCGCGGCCAAAGAGGGAGATCAGCTCACCGGCCTCGCCTCCTCTGTGCTCTGGGGCCTGGTGCGCTCGGCGCAGTCCGAGCACCCCGGTCGCATCGCCCTGATCGATACCGATGGCTCAGCGGCCTCCGTCGAGGTCCTTGAGGAGGCCCTGCGATCTGGGGAGCCCCAGCTGGCGATCAGGGCGGGGGGGCTCTTGGCGCCGCGGCTGCATCGGGCACAAGCCCCCGAGGAGCAGGAGTCGACCCAATCCTTCGACCCCGAGCGCACCACCCTGATCACCGGCGCGACCGGGACCCTGGGCTCCCTTGTCGCCCGCCATCTGGTGGAGGCCCACGGCGCCCGCCACCTGCTCTTGGCAAGCAGACAAGGCCCAGAGGCCGAGGGTGCAGCGGAGCTGAAGGAAGAGCTGGAAGCTATTGGCGCAACCGTCGAGATCGTCGCCTGCGACGTCTCCGATCGCTCCCAGCTCGAAGCCCTGCTCGCCACGGTCTCAGACGAGCAGCCCCTCGGCGCCGTGATCCACGCCGCCGGAGCGCTCGATGACGCCACGATCGCCTCGCTGGATCCCGAGCGACTGCAGCGCGTCTTCGCACCCAAGCTCGATGCCGCCTGGCACCTGCACGAGCTGACCGAGCAGATCGAGCTGTCGGAGTTCGTCCTCTTTTCCTCAGCTGCCGCCACTCTCGGATCACCGGGCCAGGGCAACTACGCCGCCGCCAACGCCTTCCTCGATTCGCTAGCCGCCTACAGGCAGGCAAAAGGACTGCCCGCCAACTCGATCGCCTGGGGCCTGTGGGAGGAGGCGAGCGCGCTCACCGAGACGGCAGACCGCGAGCGCCTCTCCCGGGCGGGCATCGAGGCGATCTCCTCTCAGGAAGGCCTCGATCTCTTCGACGCCTCTCTCGCCACCGGGGAGAGCTTCGCCCTTGCCGCGCCACTGGATCGCGGCACCCTTCGCGCAGCCGCCAAGGCGGGCTTGCTATCACCACTCCTCGCCGATCTGCTCCGGGTTCCCACCCGCCGCTCCTCAGGTCGAGACGGCCTGCTTGCCCGCCGCCTTGCCGAGACTCCCGAGGCAGAGCGTCGGGCCCTGGTGCTCGAGCTTGTCTCGGCCGAGATCGCCGCCGTCCTCGGCCACTCCTCGGCAGATGCGATCGACTCCGAGAGCAGCTTCAAAGACCTCGGCTTCGATTCGCTCTCCGCGGTCGAGCTGCGCAACCGCCTTAACGCCCTGAGCGGCCTGAGCCTCCCCGCCACGATGGTCTTCGACTACCCGACGCCCGCGGGGATTGCGGAGTATCTGCTCGGCGAGCTATCCGGCGCAAAGGCGTCATCCGCATTGCCGGCCATCTCGGTCAGGCCCTCCGAGGAGCCGATCGCGATCGTCGGGATGAGCTGCCGCTACCCGGGCGGGGTGTCCTCGCCCGAGGAGCTCTGGGATCTGGTCGCCCAGGGTCGCGACGCGATCGATGAGTTTCCCGCCGACCGCGACTGGGACGTCGAGCGTCTCTACGACCCCGACCCCGATAGCCCTGGCACCAGCTATGCGCGCCACGGCGGCTTCCTCTACGAGGCGGGCGAATTCGACGCCGCCTTCTTCGGCATCTCGCCCCGCGAGGCGCTGGCGATGGATCCCCAGCAGCGCCTCTTGTTGGAAGGCGCCTGGGAGGCATTCGAGGACGCGGGAATCGACCCCACTTCGCTGCGCGGCAGCCAGACCGGGGTCTTCGCCGGGGTGATGTACCACGACTATGCGCTGTTCCCCGAGGCGAGGCCGGCCGAGCTGGACGGTTACCTCGGCACCGGCGGCAGCCTGGTTTCCGGCCGCCTCTCCTACAGCTTCGGCTTCGAGGGACCGGCGATCTCGGTCGACACTGCTTGCTCATCCTCGCTGGTCGCGATGCACCTGGCCTGCCAGGCGCTGCGCCAGGGCGAGTGCGACCGGGCGCTGGCCGGCGGGGTCACGGTGATCTACAGCCCCGCCGTCTTCACCACCTTCTCCCGCCAGCGTGGCCTCTCCCCCGACGGCCGCTGCAAGTCCTTTGGCGCCGGCGCCGACGGCGCTGGCTGGGGAGAGGGCGTCGGCCTGGTCTTGCTCGAGCGTCTCTCCGAGGCGCGTCGCAAGGGCCACCGGGTCCTGGGCCTGATCCGTGGAAGCGCCGTCAACCAGGACGGCGCTTCCAACGGGCTGACCGCCCCCAATGGTCCCTCGCAGGAACGCGTGATCGCCCAGGCGCTGGCCGATGCCGGCCTGACTCCACAGGACATCGACGCGGTCGAGGCCCACGGCACCGGCACCCCGCTTGGCGATCCGATCGAGGCTCAGGCACTGCTCGCGACCTATGGCAAGGAGCGCGCCAACGGACCGCTGCGACTGGGCTCGATCAAGTCGAACATCGGCCACACCCAGGCCGCCGCGGGAGTGGCAGGCGTGATCAAGACGATCCAGGCCCTCGAGCACGAACTGTTGCCGCCGACCCTGCACGCGGAGCAACCCAGCGAGCACGTCGACTGGTCAGAGGGCGCGGTCGAGCTCTTGAACGAGCCGCAGAGCTGGCCCCTTGGAGATCGCCCCCGCCGTGCCGGCGTCTCCTCCTTCGGGGTGTCGGGCACCAACGCGCACCTGATCTTGGAGGAAGCACCGGCAGCGGATCCCAGTCCCAGTGAGGGTGGGGAGGACCCAAAGAGCCCAGCCCCACCCCTCACCGAAACCACCCTGCCCTGGTTGCTCTCGGCAAAGACCGAGCCC
>DASYKN010000004.1:0-6128 GCA_035995325.1 Solirubrobacterales bacterium | reverse complement strand
ATCGAAACCGCCGACGAGGTCGACTCGCTGCAGGTTCCCGATCCCGACAAAGTCGCCTTCATCACCCAGACCACGCTCTCCGTCGACGAGACGGCCGAGGTGATCGCCGCCCTGCGGGCCAAGTTCCCCGGAATCGTCAGCTCCAAGTCAGACGACATCTGTTACGCGACGACCAACCGTCAGATCGCCGTCAAGCAGTTGGCCCGCGAGTGCGACCTGGTCCTGGTGATCGGCTCGACCAACTCCTCCAACTCAAACCGCCTGGTCGAGGTCGCGCGCGAACACGGCGCCGCCTCGCACCTGATCGACAACCACACCCAGGTCGAGGAGGCCTGGCTGCAGGGGGTCGGGACGGTTGGCATCACCTCCGGCGCAAGCGCCCCCGAGGAGTTGGTCTCCAGCCTGGTCGACCTCTTCCGCGAGCGCGGCGCCGACGACGTCTCCGAGCTGCGCACCGTCCACGAGGACGTGCGCTTCATGCTGCCGAAGACGATTCGCGAAGAGCTGAACGCCCGCGCTTAGCCAGCCCCGCTGCGCCGCTCAGTCGCGCGGCGCGTAGCGATTGTGCAGCATCAGGTCGTTGCCGTCGGGGTCGCTGAACAGGGCCATGTGGCAGACGCCGGTGTCGAAGGTGTCGCCGTTGAACTCGACGCCCTTGGCCTCCAGCTCGGCCCGGGCGGCGGCGACGTCGTCGACGTGCAGGGCCGGGTGGGCGTTCCTCTGCGGCGCGAACTCCATCCCCATTTTCGCCGGTTCCCAGATGCCGAAGCAGGTCTCGCCGACCCAGAACTCGTACTGGCCCTTCTCGTCCGGGCGCAGGCCGAGCGTGTCGACGTAGAAGGCGCGGGAGCGGTCGGCGTCGGTTGACGGGATGCCGACGAAGTCGAGCTTGGTGATCATCGTTTCTCCTCCTGGTTCATGGGGTGCCTGCGGCGAAGCTGAGCGACCAGATTCGCAGACCGGGGGTGGGGCGGAGTGTGAGCGCGTGCGCCTCGTGGCTGCCGTGCTTGGCCAGCGGGTAGACGCCGGGGTCGGCGGTGGCGAGGGTGCCGGCCGGCTCGCCGTCGAGCTCGATCGCCAGCGCGCCCGCGCCCTCGACGGTCACATAGGCGCCGCCGGCCGCGTACTCCAGCGCCAGCTCCTCGCCGTCCTCGCCCGCCACCCAGGGCCGCTCCCAGGAGCCGCCGGGGAAGACCTCCGGCGTCGGCGCCATCACCCTGGCGCCGGGGGCGTCGGTCGGGCGCAGCGGCGCCATCGGCTCCGGCAGCGGCTGCAGGGCGTCGATCTCGCGCAGCTCCTGCTGGATCGCGATCTCCGTCTCCAGGTATTCGCCTTCGCCGAAGTGGACCCAGGAGAGCGCGCCGCCGAGGCTCCAGAGGAAGAGGCTGGGCCAGCCCTCGCAGCCGTAGGCGGCCCAGAGGTCGTGGTCGGCGTCGATCGCGACCGGGAACTCGATCCCCAGCACCGCCAGGCAACGGGCGACCGTGCCGGCGTCGGCCCCAAAGGGGAAACGGGGGGACTGGACGCCGATCACGCTGAGGCCGGCCCCGCGGTAGCGGCGCGACCACTCGTTCAGGTAGGGCAGCGTGCGCACGCTGTTGAGCTGGGCGAAGTCGATGAAGTGGACGAGCGCCGGGCCGCCGGCGGTGAGCGCGGGCATCGACTCGGGCTCGGTGCCGACCCACGCGAGCCCCCCGGGCAGGTCGGGGGCGGCGATGTTGTCGCGTCCTGGTCTCACTTTCCGGGACGTTATCCTGGGCGCCTTGGCTGAGCTTGGCGCCTTCCTGCTGCCGGCAGTGCCGCTCCTGGCGCTGCTCCTCTGCCTGCTGGCTGGCCGCTACCCGGGCTGCGAGGCGATCGTCCGCCTCTCCGAGCGGATCGCCGCCCGCAAGGGCCGCCGCCACGCCGCCGCCCGCCGCCAGCCGCGGCTGCGCCCCATCTCCTTCGCCCCCGGCGGCGGGCTCCTGCTCGCTCTCTCGCTCTCCGGTCGCGCCCCGCCCGCCTAGGCGCGACCGAGAGCTTCACGCCTTGCAGCTGCGCCGCCGGCATCGCCGGCAGGCGGCCGCGAGCGCGTCCCGATCGAGAGGAGACAAGTTGATGAGACACCGGAACAAGGTGGCCACGGCGCTGGTCGCCGCGCTCGCCACGGCGGCACTCGCTGCCTGCGGCAGCAGCGACAGCGGTAAGAACGACACGGTCAGCGGCCAGTTCGAGGTCGTATCCGGCGCCCCGGCGGACTACCAGTCGCTGGCCGGGGAGGCCAGCCTGGAAAGGGCCGACGGCGGCACCACCGCCTCGCTGAAGCTGACCGGGCTGGAGCCGAAGGCGGCGTACGTCGCCCACCTGCACAGCGAAGGCTGCGAACAGCCCGGCCCGGGCGGGCCGCACTTCAAGTTCGACCCCGCCGGCTCCGACGAGCCGCCGAACGAGATCCAGCTCGAGTTCAGCGCCGACCCCGCCGGCAGCGCCGAAGCCAAGGCGTCGAGCCCGCGCGAGGTGCCGCTCGGCGAAGCCGGCTCGATCGTCCTCCACGAAGCGTCCGGCGACGACCAGATGACCGCCGCGGCGACGCGGGGCGGGGGAGAAGCCGTGCTGGTCCACGAAGGGCATGACCACAGCGAAGCCGACGGCGGCAGCCATGGCGCCGATGCTCCGCCGACGCCGATCGCCTGCGCCCAGCTCGAAGGCGGCAAGGACGGCGAGGGCGCGATCGCGACCGTCGTCGTCCGCAACGGCGAACCGGTCGGCGGCATCCAGCAGCTCGAATACAGCGCCGGCGAAGAGATCCGCTTCCAGGTCGAGTCCGACGTCGCCGACGAGGTCCACGTCCACGGCTATGACCTGATGGAGGACGTGCCGGCGGGCGGGGCGGCCAGCTTTGACTTCCCGGCCGAACTCGAAGGCATCTTCGAGGTCGAGCTGGAGGGCCGCAAGGAGCAGATCGCGGAGCTGCGGGTCAACCCATGAGCTGGCTGCCGATGGCGCACGCGCTGGCCGCCAGGCAGGATCTGCCGATCCCCGCTTGGCTGTTCGCCTGGGGAGCGTCGATCGTCCTGATCGCTTCCTTCTTCGCGCTCTCGGCAGCCTGGCGCAGTCCCCGTTTCGAGCAGGCGCACTGGCGCCCGCTCGGAGCGGGGCTGGCCCGCGCCGCGACCAGCCCGCCGGTCCAGGTCCTCTGCGGCCTGGCCGGGGTCTTCCTGTTCGGCGTCGCGGTCTACGCCGGGCTGCGCGGCACCGAAGCCCCGGACCGCAACTTCGCCCTCACCTTCCTCTTCGTCACCACCTGGCTCGGCTTCCCCTTCTTCTCCGCGATCTTCGGCGACATCTTCAGGCCCTTCAACCCGTGGCGGGCTATCGGCAGGGCCGCCGGCGCCGGCTTCCGCGCCATCGCCGGCCAGCGCCCGGCGCACCTCGCCTACCCCGAGGCGCTGGGGCGCTGGCCGGCGGCGATCGGGCTGCTCGCAGTCGTCTGGCTGGAGATCGTCTACGGCGCCAGCGGCGGCGTCGCCGTCGGCCTCGCGCCGGAGCCCGCCGCCACCGCCGCCCTGCTCTACAGCGCCTACACGCTGGCGATGATGGCCCTGTTCGGGGTCGAGGAGTGGTGCGAGCGCGGCGAGATCTTCTCCGTCTACTTCGGGATGTTCTCCCAGCTCGGCTGCTTCGGGGTCGAGGACGGCCGGCTCGGGCGCCGACGGCCCCTGGCGGCGGCGACGCACTGGGCGACGCTGCCCGGCTCGGCCGCCGTGGTGATCGCCTCGATCGCCTCGACCAGCTTCGACGGCGGCCAGGAGGGCGCCTTCAAGCCGGCGATCGAAAGCACCTTCGAATGGATCGTCGACCGTGGCCTCGGGCTGACCGCGGCGCTGCGGCTGACCGACACGGTCTTCCTCGCCCTCTGCTTCGCCGGCGTCGCCCTCGTCTACATGCTCGGGGTGCGAGGGATGCGGACCGTGCGGGGAGCGCCGTCGCTGGCCAAGCTGCGCGTCGGCTTCGCCCACACCCTGATCCCGATCGCGCTCGCCTACCTGGTCGCCCATTACTTCAGCCTCTTCGTCTTCCAGGAGCAGGCCCAGTTCACCTACCTGCTCTCCGACCCGCTCGGAACCGCCCACACCGACCTCTTCGGCACCGCCTCCGCCGGCATCGACTTCACCATCCTCAGCGCCAATGCGATCTGGTATGTCCAGGTCAGCGCCCTAGTCGTCGGCCACGTCCTCGGGCTCACCCTCGCCCACGACCGCGCCCTCGTCTACTGGCCCGACTACCGCCAGGCAGCCCGCTCCCAGTACTGGATGCTGGCGGTGATGGTCGCCTTCACCTGCTTCGGCCTCTACCTGCTCTCCTACTCGAACACGTGACCCTGCCGCTGGCCCACGTCGGCCACTACCTCTGGATCTTCTACCTGCTGCCGGTCGCCTTGGTCATCGCCGGCATCGTCAAAACCACGCTCGCGGAGCGGCGGCGGGATTCAGGCGAGGAAGACGACGACCCGGACGCGGGCGGCTAGAGGATCTCGGCGAGCCGCTGCTCGAGGGCGGCGGAGATCTCGTCCCGCACCGGCCCCTCGGCCAGCCGTTCGACCAGGGACTCGAGGAAGCCTTCGATGATCAGCGCCTTCGCCCCCGCCGGGTCGAGCCCGCGCGAGGTCAGGTAGAAGAGCTGCTCCTTGTCGACCTGGGCGATCGCCGCCGCGTGGGTGCAGCGGACGTCGTCGGCGAGGATCTCCAGGCCGGGAATCGCGTCGGCGTGGGCATCGGTCGAGAGCAGCAGGTTGCGGCTCTCCTGGAAGGCGTCGGTCTGCTGGGCGCCGGGGTCGACCTTGATCATCCCGCGCCAGACCGCGGTCGAGCCGGCGGCAAGGACGCCGCGGAAGGCGAGGTCGGAGTTGGTGTTGGGGGCCGCGTGCTCCTGGATCGTGTCGAAGTCGAGGTGCTGCCCGGGGCCGCCGGCGTAGCCGCCGGTGACGCGGGCCTCGGAGCCCGGCCCGGCCAGCTTGGTCTCCATCCGCACCTTGCCGCGGGCGGAGCCGAAGCCGAGGGCGGCCCAGTCGAGGCGGCCGTCGCGCTCGACCTCGGCGCGCTGGGTGGCGAAGATCCAGGCCTTCTCGGAGATGTCCTGGGTGTTGACGTAGCGCAGCGTCGCCGCCTGGCCGACGCTCAGCTCGACCACCGAGTTGAGCAGGCCGTCGACCTCGTCGCTGGGCGAGGACCAGTGCTCCCAGACCTCCGCTTCGGCGCCCTCCTCTAGCACGATCAGCGTGCGCCAACCGACGGCGGCGCCGTCGCGGTCGACCGGGATCTCGACCCGGATCGGCTCGGCGACGGTGACCCCGCGCGGCACGTGGATGAGGACGCCGTCGCGCCAACCGGCCTCGTTGCGGGCGACGAAGGGGTCCTCGACCGGGACCAGCGAGCCGAGATGCTGCTGCAGAACCTCGGCGTGGGAGGAGAGGGCGTCCGCCAGCGAGACCACGGTCGCGCCCTCGCCGCCGGAGATCTCGGCGTCGGCGCCCGCCGCCTCGTAGGCGTCGAGGTCGAGCCCCGAGAGGTCGGTGAATTCCCAGCCCTTCGACTTGTGGTCGGGGAGGGGCAGGCTCTGCGCGAGAGAGGCGCCTCGCTGGCGCCTCTCCGAAAGCCAAGCGGGTTCGGTTGCCAGCTCAGCCAATGGAGCCCTCCATCTGCAGCTCGATCAGCCGGTTCAGCTCGACCGCGTACTCCATCGGCAGCTCTTTGGTCACCGGCTCGATGAAGCCGTTGACGATCATCTTCGAGGCCTCCTCCTCATTGAGCCCGCGGCTCTTCAGGTAGAAGAGCTGCTCGTCGCCGATTTTGGAGACGGTCGCCTCGTGGCCGACGTCGGCGTCGTTCTCGTCGATCCGGATCGTCGGGTAGGTGTCCGAGCGCGAGTCCTCGTCGAGCAGCAGCGCGTCGCAGACGACCTTGGAGCGGGATTCGGTCGCGCCGTCGGCGATCTCGAGCAGGCCGCGATAGGTCGCCCGGCCGCCGTCCTTGGAGATCGACTTGGAGAAGATCGAGGACGAGGTCTTCGGCGCCGCGTGGATGATCTTGCCGCCGGCGTCCTGGTGCTGGCCGGCGCCGGCGAAGGCGATCGAGAGGATCTCGCCGTGG
>DASYKN010000003.1:0-7985 GCA_035995325.1 Solirubrobacterales bacterium | reverse complement strand
TTCTCGAGGTCGCGCAGGACCGGCCGCTGCGGCCGGATCACCTTGCGGAAGTTGATGATCTCCTGCTTGACGTTGGAGATGTCGCGGACGACCTCGTCGGCGCGTTCCTCGAAGATGTCGTCCTCGAGCGCGTCGAGCTTGTTGCCGATCTTGCGCAGCATCGGGAAGCAGTAGTCGAAGCTGTCGTCGACGAGCCGGTAGAGCAGGTAGCCGGAGCCGCGCGAGAAGAGCTGTTCGCGCAGCTCCTCTTTGGCCCGGCAGCGCTCGAACAAGTACTCGACCGGCTGCAGCGGCTGGTTCGGGATCGTGACCACGTAGCCGGGGCCGACGAAGAGGTCGAGCTCCCCGGTGCCGAGCCGGCCGGCGGCGCGGTCGAAGATCGGGAAGTGGAGGACGATGAAGAGGTAGTCGTCGTAGACGTCGATCTTCGGCCGCTGGTTGCGCGAGAGGACGTCCTCGATGTCGAGGGGGTGAAAGGAGAAATGCTCCTGCAGCCAGGCGCGCTCCAACGCTCCCGGCCGCTCGATGTTGACCCAGCGCAGGCCGGCGGCGTCGATCTGCTCGACGTTGGGGGTCTGGGGCTCAGCCGGGGAGGAGGGCTCGACGAGCGCGCCGCGCCGGCCAGGCCGTCGCAGCCGTGGTTTCGGAAGGTTCGGCATCGCTCGGGCTCGGTTTCTCGTCGTGCGGCAGGCACATGGTGGTGACTAGGTTAACCGCACGGTCCGCCTGCAATCGCCGCAAATGGCCCTGGTAAGGTTCTTCCCAACATAAGCGCCACATCTAGAGGGGTGGAGGGACTGGCCCAGTGAAGCCCCGGCAACCATCTCGGACCTAGCGGTCCGGGGCAGGTGCCAACTCCAGCAGGTCGCAGTCGAAGACCTGGAAGATGTGGGGGATGTCCGATCGGACCTCTGCCCCACAACATGGCGGAGGTTTTTTTGTGAGAAAGAGGATCGGATGTCAATCGAGAGCTTGAAGTGCAAGGAGTGCGGGACCGCGTACGCGCTGGACGCCAGCTACGTCTGCGAAAACTGCTTTGGCCCGCTGGAGGTCGCCTACGACTACTCGTCGCTGGACGCGGTCGAGGTCAAGCGGCGGATCCAGGCCGGCTCGCAGGGGATCTGGCGCTACGCCGATTTCCTGCCCTTCCAGGGTCGCCCCAACGACCCGCTGGAGCCGGGGCTGACGCCGCTGGTCAAGGCCGACCGGCTGGCCGAGCGGATCGGGACCGAGGCGGAGATCTGGGTCAAGAACGACGCCGCCAACCCGACCCACTCGTTCAAGGACCGGGTCGTCGCCGTCGCCGTCGCCAAGGCCCAGGAGCTGGGCTTCGAGACCGTCGCCTGTGCCTCGACCGGCAACCTCGCCAACGCCGTCGCCGCCCACGCCGCCGCCGCCGGGCTCGACTCCTACGTCTTCGTCCCCGCCAACCTCGAGGAGCAGAAGCTGCTCGCGACCGGCATCTACGGGACCAACCTGGTCGGCGTCCGCGGCAACTACGACGACGTCAACCGGCTCTGCACCCAGCTCGCCGAGAACCGCCCCTGGGCCTTCGTCAACGTCAACCTGCGGCCCTACTACGCCGAGGGCTCGAAGACGCTCGCCTACGAGACGGTCGAGCAGCTCGGCTGGGAACTGCCGGACCGGGTGGTCAGCCCGATCGCCTCCGGCTCGCTCTTCACCAAGCTCGGCCGTGGCTTCCGGGAGTGGCTGGACCTGGGCCTGGTCGAGGGCGCGCAGCCGATCTTCAACGGCGCCCAGGCCGAGGGCTGCAGCCCGGTCGCGACCGCCTTCGCCGAAGGCTGGGACGTCTGCAAGCCGCAGAAGCCGGAGACGATCGCCAAAAGCCTGGCGATCGGCGACCCGGCCGACGGCCCCTACGCGGTCGAGCATGCGCGCCGTACCGGCGGCGGCATCGACTCGGTCAACGACCCCGAGATCCGCGAGGGCATCCGGCTCCTGGCCGAGACCACCGGGATCTTCACCGAGACCGCCGGCGGCGTCACCGTCGGCGTGCTGAAGAAGCTGGCCGAGCGCGGCGAGCTTGGCGCCGGCGAACGCGTCGTCGTCTACATCACCGGCGAGGGGCTGAAGACGCTCGACGCCGCCCGCGATACGTTCCAGATGCACGAGATCGACCCCGACCTCGACAGCTTCGAGGCCGAGTTCCGCCAGGAGGTAGCCGTCTGATGAGCATCACCGTGAAGATCCCGACCCAGCTGCGCGCCGCCACCGGCGGCCAGGCCGAGGTCGACGTCGAGGGCGCGACCGTCGGCGAGGTTCTCGACGCCGTCTTCGACGCCCACGGCGACCTGCGCGAGCGGATCACCCAGGATGGCGACCTGCGGCGCTTCGTCAACGTCTACGTCTCCGGCGAGGACATCCGCTTCCAGCAAGGCCTGGAGA
This sequence comes from Solirubrobacterales bacterium, assembly GCA_035995325.1. Taxonomy (GTDB): domain Bacteria; phylum Actinomycetota; class Thermoleophilia; order Solirubrobacterales; family 70-9; genus VAYN01. Next base: position 5,579 of record DASYKN010000003.1, on the reverse strand, counting down.
CGAGCATCGATGACGGTGCCGAGGTGACGATCCTCCCCGCCGTCGCCGGTGGCTGAGCGTTTCCAGCTTTGTCCCCCCTATAGGGGGTAAAACCCTGGAAGCGACGAAACCGCCGGTGGTCATCCTCTGTGGGGGACGGGGGACGCGGCTGCGGGAGCGGACCGAGTCGGTGCCGAAGGCGCTGGTCGAGATCGGCGGCCGGCCGATCCTCTGGCACGTGATCCAGATCTATGCGGCCCAGGGGTTCGAGCGCTTTCTGCTCGCCACCGGCTACATGGGCGAGGCGGTGGCGGAGTTCGCGGCGCGGGAGCCGTGGCCCGCGGGGGTCGCGGTGGAGTGCGTCGACACCGGTCTCGACACCCCCACCGGCGGCCGCATCGCCAAGCTCGGCGAGCGGCTGGGGGAGGGGCGCTTCTGCGCCACCTACGCCGACGGCGTCGCCGACGTCGACCTCGGGGCGCTGCTGGGCTTCCACGAGCGCCACGGCGGCCTCGCAAGCGTGACCGTGGTGCGCCCGCACCTGCAGTGGGGGGTGGCGGCGTTGGAGCAGGACGACCGTGTCGCCGGCTTCGTCGAGAAGCCGCGCAGTGAGCACTGGATCAACGGCGGCTTCTTCTGCTTCGAGCCTGGGGCGCTGGCCTACCTGGACGAGGAGAGCGTGCTGGAGCGCGAGCCGCTGCAGCAGCTCGCCGCCGACGGCGAGCTGCGTGGCTTCCGCCACGAGGGCTTCTGGGATTGCATGGACACCTACAAGGACGCGGTGACGCTGAACGACCTCTGGGCTGGCGACGAAGCGCCCTGGCGACTCTGGGAACCGGCCGCGGCGGAGGCACGGTGAAGCGGGCACTGGTCACCGGCGGCCACGGCTTCGTCGCCTCCCACCTGGCCCGGGCGCTGCTCGAGCGCGGCGACGCGGTCACCGTGCTGGACCTGGCGCCGCCGCCACTCTCCGGCCTCGCTCTACAGGGAGTGGCGCCGGAGATCGAGCTGGTCGAGGCCGACCTCTGCGACGAGCCGCGGGTCGAGGCGGCGGTCGCGGCGGGCGAGTTCGACGTCGTCTTCCACCTCGCCGCCCAGACCCTGGTCGGACCGGCGATGGCGGCGCCGGCGGCGACCTTCGAGGCCAACGTGCGCGGCACCTGGACCCTGTTGGAGGCCTGCCGCCGGGCCGAGGTGCCGGCGCTCGTCGTCGCCTCCTCCGACAAGGCCTACGGGCCGAGCGAGCAGCTTCCCTACCGCGAGGACATGCAGCTGCGGCCCGCCTCGCCCTACGAGGCGAGCAAGGCGGCCGCCGACGCGATCGCGCTCAGCTACCGCCCCGCCTACGGCCTGGCGGTCGCGGTCACCCGCTTCGCCAACATCTACGGCGGCGGCGACCTCAACTTCTCGCGCCTGATTCCCGAGGCGGTCGCCGCCGTCCTCGACGGCCGCCGCCCGGCGATCCGCTCCGACGGCAGCCCCCAGCGCGACTTCCTCTTCGTCGACGACGCGGTCTCCGCCTACCTGGCGATCGAGCACGCGGTCGGCGCCGGCGGGCCGGGGGCGGGGGAGGCCTTCAACGCCGGCGGCGAGCAGCCGCATGCGGTGGCCGAGGTGGTGGAGGCGATCGCGGCGATCGCCGGCGGCGGCCTCGAGCCCGAATACGGCCCCGGCAACCCGGCCGGCGAGATCGACCGCCAGTTCGTCGACTCGGCCAAGCTGCGGGAGCTGACCGGCTGGCGACCGCAGGCGGGCCTGGAAGACGGCCTGACCCGCACCCTCGAGTGGTACCGCCAACACCCGGAGGCGCGCCCCTGATGTGCGGAAGATTCACGGTCACGAACAAAGACACGAAGAAGATCGCCGACCGCTTCCAGGCCGAGCTGGAGAAGGCGCTGGAGCGTGGTGGCGACGGCGAAGCGCCGGCGCCCTCGAAAGAGCGGGCCAAGAAGCTGGAAAAAGGGCTCGGGCGCTTCAACGTGGCCCCGACCCAGGAGATCCTCACCGTCCGTTCCTCGCCGCTGCCGGAGGAGGCCGAAGCGGGCGAGCGCGAGGCGCGGCTGATGCGCTGGGGCCTGGTCCCGCGCTGGGCCAAGGACCTCAAGGTCGGTTACCGGATGATCAACGCCAAAGCCGAGAACCTGACCTCGAGCAAGGCCTACGGGCCGCTGGTCGGCAAGTTCCGCCACCGCTGCCTGATCGTCGCCGACGGCTTCTACGAGTGGATGAAGGCCGAGGACCCGAAGCAGCCGCGCCAGCCCTGGCGCTTCACCGTCGACGGCGGCGAGCCCTTCGCCTTCGCCGGGATCTGCACCCGCAAGCAGTGGGAGGACGAGGACGATCGCGGCTTCGACGACGGCTGGCTCTACAGCTGCACGATCGTCACCACGACGCCGAACGCCGTCGTCGCCCCGGTCCACGACCGGATGCCGGCGATCCTGCCCAGCCCCGAGGCCGAGGCGGCCTGGCTGCGTCCCGACCTCAGCCTCGAGGACGCGGTGGCGATGTGCGGGCCGCTCGACGCCGGGCGGATGCAGAGCTATCCGGCCAACCCGAAGCTGAACAAAGTGGGGAAGGGGAGCGAGGAAGGACCGGAGCTGCTGGTCGCTCCCGGAGACTGAAACTCAGCCTTCCCCTTCTTCTTCCTTTTCGGCTTCTTCCTCGGCCTGTTCTTCGTTTTCTTCTTCGGCCTCTTCGTCGATCGGCGGCGAGACCTTCTTCAGCGCGCCCTTGGTCTGGACGGTTGCTTTGCCGGCGCTGGTGGTCAGCGTGCAGGCGACCCCGGCGGCGGGAACGGTCGTCGTTTTCCAGACGGTGTAGAAGGGCAGCTCCAGGGCCTGCTTCGGCTTGCCGCCGGCGATGAAGTATTTGAGGTGCTCGGTCCCGACTTCGTACTCGGGCCATTCCAGCTTCACGCCTTTTTCGGTGGTGAAGCCGCCGATCGGGTCGGTTTCGAGGACGGCGAGTTCGCTGCCGCGGGCGCTGAAGTCAATCAGGTTCGTTTCCGGCACTTCCTGGCTGTAGATCCCCGCTTCCGAGGAGCGTGGGTAGGTCGCCCGCAGGCCACCGGAGGTCTGGGCGATTTCGGTCCGCGGCGCCGCGTTCACGGCGCAGAGGATGCGGCCGTTGCCGACCGGCGCGCCGGCGTCGATCTTCAGGGTCGAAGCGACCCGGAACAGCGCGTAGCCGCTGACGTTGGTCCCGGTCGAGCTGATCTCGCCGTCGGTCAGCTGCATCGACTGGCTGCCTCCGGGCACCGAAACCGGCTTCGAGTCGGGGATCGGCGCCGACTGGACCCATTCGAGGTTGGCCGCTTCGCCGCTGCCCTTGTCCGTCGCCAGCAGGGCGGCGGCGAGGGTGGCGATGAGGCCGATGGCGATCACGATCAGGGCGCCGCGCGGGATCCGATTGTCCTGGGGCGGCTCGCTCACGGGCGCGACAGTATTGGAATCGGCCAGGGATTCGCCAACCAGGCTTCGGCGGCCTCCCCGACGGGTACCGTGTCGCCGTGGCCGCCAAGCCGACGCCGTTGCGCTCCCCGCCAGTCGAGACGAAGACCGTGCAGGTCCACGGCCGCGCGGTCAGCTACGTCGAGGCCGGCTCCGGCGAGCTGCTGCTGTTGATCCACGGCATGGCGGGGACGGCCGAGAACTGGCAGTCGGTTGTCGAGCCGCTCGCCCTGCGCCACAACGTGATCGCACCCGATTTCCCTGGCCACGGCCTCTCGGCGCCGGGCGGCGGCGACTACTCGCTCGGCAGCCTCGCCAGCGGCCTGCGCGACCTCTTGATCGCGCTTGGGCGCGAGCGCGCGACCCTGGTCGGGCATTCGCTCGGCGGCGGCGTCGCGCTGCAGTTCGCCTACCAGTTCCCGGAGATGGTCGAGCGCCTGGTCCTGGTCTCCAGCGGCGGCCTCGGTCCCGACGTCAGCCCGGTCCTGCGGGCGGCGGCGCTGCCCGGCGCCGACCTCTTCATCGCCGCCACCGCCGGCGTCGGCAGCCAGGCCGGCTCGCTGCTGGGCCGCGGCCTCGGCCTGCTCGGGATGAGGCCCAACGCCGACCTGGCCGAGGTGGCACGCGGCTACGCCTCCCTCTCGGACCCGGAGCGCCGCAAGGCCTTCCTCGCGACCCTGCGCGCCGTGGTCGGCACCGACGGCCAGCGGGTCGCCGCCCTCGACCGCCTCTACCTGGCCGAAGCGCTGCCGCTGCTGATCGTCTGGGGCGACCGCGACCCGATCATCCCCGTCGCCCACGCCGAGGAGGCCCACCGCGAAATGCCGCACAGCCGGCTCGAGGTCTTCGAGGGCGTCGGCCACGTGCCGCAGCTGGAGAGCCCCGGCCGCTTCATCGCCGTCCTCGAGCGCTTCCTCGCCGAGACCGAGCCGGCCGAGTTCGACCGCGCCGAGTGGCGCTCCCGCTTCAAAAGCGCTTAGCGGCCACCACGAGACGCGCCCGACAGGATTCGAACCTGTGGCCTCTTCCTCCGGAGGGAAGCGCTCTATCCAGCTGAGCTACGGGCGCTCGCCGCGCAGCTTAGCCCGAAACGACACCGGGATCGCCGGCGCCGCGACGAGAGGTGCATTGCCGACGCTATGCGGGGGAAATGCACGTTTCGATCCAAGTAGGCTCGGCGGCGATGGACCTTTCGGTGACCTTTCTCGGGACCGGCGGCTCGGTGCCGTCGGCACGGCGCTCGACCGCGAGCGTGCTGGTCGCGCGTGGGGGGGAGCGGCTGATGTTCGACTGCGGCGAAGGCACCCAGCGGCAGCTGCAGCGCTCGCTCGGGCTGGTCCAGGTCGACGAGATCTACCTCACCCACTTCCATGCCGACCACATCCTCGGCCTGCCCGGTCTGCTGAAGAGCTACGACCTGACCGACCGCGAGCTGCCGCTGGCCGTCTACGGGCCACCGGGCCTGCAGGATCTGTTCGCAATCCTGAAGCCGATCATCGGCCGGATCGGCTTCGAGCTGGAGCTGGTCGAGCTGGCGCCCGGCCAGGCGGTGGCGCACGCGGACTATGAGATCCAACCCTTCGAGGCCGCCCACAGCGGCCGCGCCAACGGCTACGCCCTGGTCGAGGACGAGCGCCCCGGCCGCTTCGACCTCGAGACCGCGAAGGCGCTCGGGGTCCCGGAAGGCCCCGACTTCGCGGCGTTGCAACGCGGGGAGGAGGTTCAGGGGTCCGCGGGCCCGGTGAGCCCCGACCAGGTCGTCGGTGCCAGCCGCCCCGGCCGCACGGTCGTGATCACCGGCGACACCTCGCCCAGCCCGGCCACGGTCGCTGCCGCCGCCGACGCCGAGCTGCTGGTCCACGACGCCAGCTTCGCCGAGGAGGAGGTGCAGCGAGCAGCCGAAACCGGCCACTCCACGATCGGCCAGGCCGCCGCCGTCGCCCGCGAGGCCCACGTGAAGATGCTGGCCCTGGTCCACATCTCCTCGCGCTACCACGTCGGCACCGTCCTCGAGGAGGCCCAAGACGTCTACGAACCCACCGTCGCCCCCAAAGACTTCGACGTGATCGAGGTCCCTTTCGCCGAGAAGGGCTACCCCGAACTCGTGCCAAACGGAGCCCGTGACAGAGGCGGGTCCGGTGCGGCCTCGAC
>DASYKN010000002.1:0-38510 GCA_035995325.1 Solirubrobacterales bacterium | reverse complement strand
CCGAGTTCGGGTTCACCCCGGACAAGGTCGCCGAGGTGGCGCGCGAGGTCGCGGGGCGCGCGGCCGGCAACTCATCCACGACCTGAGGAGGTCCTCGTGAAGGCAACCGCACGACTGCACGAGCTGGGGCAGAGCCTCTGGCTCGACAACATCACCCGGGCGATGCTCGGCGACGGCACCCTCGAGGGCTACATCGACGAGCTCTCGGTCACCGGCCTGACCTCGAACCCGACGATCTTCGACAAGGCGATCTCCGGCGGCGACTCCTACGACGAGCAGATCGCCGAGGTCAGCGCCGCCGCCGACGCCGGCGAGGGCGTCGGCGCCAACGCCGACGAGCGCGTCTTCTTCGAGCTCGCCGTCGCCGACCTGCAGGACGCGACCAAGCTCTTCGCCGGCGTCCACTCCCGCACCGCCGGGGTCGACGGCTTCTGCTCGCTCGAGGTCTCGCCGCTGCTCGCCGACGACGCCGCGGCGACGCTCGAGCAGGCCAAGGCGCTGCACGCCAAGGCCGAGCGCGAGAACCTCTTCATCAAGATCCCCGGCACCGAGGCCGGCCTGACCGCGATCGAGGAGTCGATCTTCGCCGGCATCCCGATCAACGTCACCCTGCTCTTCGACGCCGCCCAGTACATCGCCGCCGCCGAGGCCTACATGCGTGGGATCGAGCGGCGGATCGAGGCCGGGCTCGACCCCGACGTCGCCTCGGTCGCGTCGATCTTCATGAGCCGCTGGGACGTCGCCGTCGCCGAGCAGGTCCCGGACGAGCTGGTCAACCGGCTCGGGATCGCGGTCGGCGGCCGCGCCTACCGCGGCTACCGCGAGCTGCTCGACTCGGCCCGGATGCAGCGGCTGCTGAACGAGGGGGCGCGCCCGCAGCGGCTGCTCTGGGCCAGCACCGGGACCAAGGACCCGGACGCCTCCGACACGCTCTACATCGAGGCCTTCGCCTCGCCCTTCACGGTCAACACGATGCCCGAGCCGACCCTGATCGCCTTCGCCGACCATGGCGAGGTCGGCGACCTGATGGCGGCCGACGGCGGCAACGCCGAGCAGCTGCTGCAGGAGTTCGAGGCGGCCGGGATCGACGTCGCGGCGCTGGCCGCCCGGCTCCAGAAAGAGGGCAAAGAGAGCTTCAACAAGTCCTGGGAAGAGCTGCTGAAGTCGATCTCCTCCCAGCGCGGGGGCGGCGCCGAGTGAGCGAGCTGGCGCCGCTGCGCGAGCTGCCCGCCTGGGCCGATCTGCAGCGCCACTACGGCGAGATCGAGGGGCAGCACCTGCGCGACCTCTTCGCCACCGACCCCGGGCGCGGCGAGCGGATGGTCGCCGACGCCGCCGGCCTCTACCTCGACTTCTCGAAGAACCGGGTCACTGACGAGACGCTGCTCCTGCTCGGCGAGCTGGCCCGCCAGCGCGGGGTCGAGGAGCGGCGCGAAGCGATGTTCGAGGGCCGCCACATCAACGTCTCCGAGGACCGGGCGGTGCTGCACGTGGCGCTGCGGATGCCGCGCAACCGCTCGCTCGTGGTCGACGGCGTCGACGTCGTCAAGGAGGTCCACGAGACGCTCGACCGCATGGGCGCGTTCAGCGAGCGGGTCCGCTCCGGCGAGTGGCTGGGCCACACGGGGAAGCCGATCCGCAACGTCGTCAACGTCGGCATCGGCGGCTCCGACCTCGGCCCGGTGATGGCCTACGAGGCGCTGCGGCACTACTCGCGCCCCGAGATGACGTTCCGCTTCGTCTCCAACGTCGACGGCACCGACTTCGCCGAGAAGACCCGCGACCTCGACCCCGAGGAGACGCTGTTCGTGATCTCCTCGAAGACCTTCACGACGCTGGAGACGATGACCAACGCCCACTCCGCTCGCGAGTGGTCGCTGGCCGGGCTCGGCGGCGACGACGCCGCGGTCGCCAAGCACTTCGTCGCCGTCTCGACCAACGCCGAGGAGGTCGCCAAGTTCGGCATCGACACCGAGAACATGTTCGGCTTCTGGAACTGGGTGGGAGGCCGCTACTCGATGGACTCGGCGATCGGGCTCTCGACGATGCTGGCGATCGGCCCGGCCCGCTTCGCCGAGATGCTGAGCGGCTTCCACGCGGTCGACGAGCACTTCCGCGAGGCCCCGATCGGCGCCAACCTGCCGATGATCATGGGCCTGCTCTCGGTCTGGTACTCGGACTTCTTCGGCGCCCAGACCAGCGGCGTCTTCCCCTACGACCAGTACCTGCATCGCTTCCCGGCCTACCTGCAGCAGCTGACGATGGAGTCCAACGGCAAGCACGTCACGGTCGACGGCGCCCGGGTCGACTACGAGACCGGCGCGGTCTACTGGGGCGAGCCGGGGACCAACGGCCAGCACAGCTTCTACCAGCTGATCCACCAGGGGACGCGCCTGATCCCCTGCGACTTCATCGGCTTCGCCCACTCCAACAACCCGCTCGGCCGCCACCACGACCTGCTGATGTCCAACGTCTTCGCCCAGGGCGAGGCGCTGGCCTTCGGCAAAACGGCGGAGCAGGTGCGGGCCGAGGGGACGCCGGAGGAGGTCGTGCCGCACCGGGTGATGGAGGGCAACCGCCCCTCGAACACGATCCTCGCCGAGCGGCTGACGCCGGCGACCCTGGGCTCGCTGGTGGCGCTGTACGAGCACAGCGTCTTCACCCAGGGGGCGATCTGGGGGATCGACTCCTTCGACCAGTGGGGGGTCGAGCTGGGCAAGGTCCTGGCGGTGGCGATCATCCCCGAGCTGGAGGCCGGCCAAGAGCCGAAGCTGCGCCACGACAGCTCCACCAACGCGCTGATCCGGCGCTACCGGAACGCCCGCCGCGGGGAATAGGGTCGGCTCATGTTCTCGCTCGACGCGCTCCCCCTGGCCGCGTCGGCATCGAATCTGCTCGCCGCCCGCGAGCAGATGGCTTTCACCCTCGGCTTCCACATCGTCCTCTCCTGCCTCGGGGTGGCGCTGCCGGCGACGATCCTCGTCGCCAACTACATCGGCCTGAAAAAGGGCGACGAGGCCGCGCTGGAGCTGGCCAAACGCTGGTCCAAGGCGATGGCGGTGACCTTCGCGGTCGGCGCCGTCACCGGCACCGTGCTGAGCTTCGAGTTCGGGCTGCTCTGGCCCAACTTCATGGACCGCTTCGGCGCCGCTTTCGGCGTCGCCTTCGCGATCGAGGGGATCTTCTTCTTCCTCGAGGCGATCTTCCTCGCGATCTACATCTACGGCTGGAAGCGGCTCTCGGGCTGGGCCCACTTCTGGGCCGGGGTGCCGATGTTCGTGACCGGCATCGGCGGCGCCTTCGCCGTCGTCGCCGCCAACGCCTGGATGAACCAGCCGCAGGGGTTCACGCTCGACGCCGCCGGCAAGGTCGTCGACACCGAGCCGCTGAAGGTGCTGTTCAACAACGCGACCGGCTACGAGGTGCCGCACATGCTGCTGGCCGCGTACATGGTCACCGGCTTCCTCGTCGCCTCGATCTACGCGGTCGGGATGCTGAAAGGGCGGCGCGACCGCCTGCACCGGCTGGGGTTGCTGATCCCGCTGACGATCGGCCTGATCGCGACCCCGATCCAGCTCTTCGTCGGCGACACCGCGGCGCGCGAAGTCGCCGACCACCAGCCGGCCAAGTTCGCCGGCATGGAGTGCATCCAGGAGACCGGCACGCACCAGACCGAGTACGTCGGCGGCATCTGCACCTCCGACGGGGTCAAGGCGGCGATCCCGATCCCCGACCTCGACTCCTTCCTGGTCGGCTTCAGCGCCGACACCAAGGTGATCGGGCTGGAGGACATCCCGGTCGACGAACGGCCGCCGGCGAACACCTTGCTGCACCTCGCCTTCGACGCGATGGTCGGGATCGGCACGGCGCTGCTGGCGCTGGGGGCGTGGATGGCGCTGGCCTGGTGGAAAAAGCGCGAGATCCCGCAGACGCCCTGGTTCCTGCGCGCGGTCGCGGTCTCCGGCGCCGGCGCGATCCTGGCGCTCTGGTGCGGCTGGATCGTGACCGAGGTCGGGCGCCAGCCCTGGATCGTGCAGGGCTACATGCGGACCGAGGAAGCGGTGACCGAGGCCGGCGGGATCTGGTTCAGCTTCGCGCTGGTGCTGGTGGTCTACGTGGCGATCGGGACGATCGCCGTCAAAGTCCTGCGCGGCATGTCCCGCCGCTGGCGCGAGGACGGCGCCGAGCCCGAAGCGGAAGGCCCCTACGCGCCGCCGGCGGAGGCCCCATGAGCAAGGCCGACGGCGCGGCGGCGATTCTCTGGGTCGGGGCCACGTTTTACGCGCTCTTCGGGGGGGCCGACTTTGGTGGCGGATTTTGGGATCTGATCGCCGGCGACGCCGAGCGGGGGGAGCGGCCGCGGGCGCTGATCCAGCGCTCGCTGACCCCGGTCTGGGAGGCCAACCACGTCTGGTTGATCTTCATCCTCGTCGTCCTCTGGACCGCCTTCCCGCCGGCCTTCAGCGCCATCTTCAGCACGCTCTACGTGCCGATCGCGTTGACCGCGCTGGGGATCGTCCTGCGCGGCTCCGGCTTCGCCTTCCGCAAGTCGCTGCAGGGGCTCTCGGCGCAGCGGGCGGCGGGGGCGGCCTTCGCCCTCTCCTCGGTCCTGACCCCGTTCTTCATGGGCGCCGCAGTCGGCGCGATCGCCTCCGGCAACGTCCCCGCCGACGGCAACGGCGAGGCGTTTTCGTCATGGCTGCAGCCGCTGCCGCTGCTGACCGGGGCGATGTTCGTCGCCACCGGCGCCTACCTCTCGGCCGTCTTCCTGGTCGGCGACGCGCGCCGGGCCGGGGAGGAGGACCTCGAGCGCTACTTCGTGCGGCGGGCGCTGGCCGCCGCCGGCGTGGCCGGGGTCGCCGCCGCGATCGGCCTGGTCGAGCTGCACGCCGAAGCCCGTTACGTCTTCGACCGCCTCGTCGCCCAGGGCCTGCCCCTGGTGATCGGCTCCGCCCTCTGCGGGGTCGCCCTCCTCGCCCTCCTCCTAAAAGCGGGGCCGATGGGCCGAAATCCCACGCATGACGTGGGAAATCGGCCCATCGGCGGGTGGTTGATGCGGGTGCTGGCGGCGGGAGCTGTGGTCGCGGTGATTTGGGGGTGGGGGGTGGCGCAGTTTCCCTACCTGCTGCCGACTTCTTTGCGGATCGACCAGGCGGCGGCGCCGGACCCGACCCTGGTCACGGTCTTCATCGTCTTTGCCGTCGCCGCGGTGCTGGTGCTGCCCTCGCTGGGCCTGCTCTACGCGCTCAGCCAGCGCGACCTGCTCGAGTCCGAGCACTGACCCGGAGCGGCACCCGGCAGCGAGTTAGGCGCGAAAGCGCTGAAGTGGGGCCGGGCGAAACCCAATAGTGGGGTTTCCGGCTGAACGGAGGCGACCAGCCTCAAGCTCGGCTCGAGCGGGGGCCGATGGGGCCGCATGACCAAACTCCGCCAGCGCGGCCAGAGCTACGCCGCCTCCCTCCTCGTCCCGTCCATCGTGCTTCTGGCCCTGGCGCTCGCGCTGCTCGCGGTTGCGCTCTTCCCGGCTTCGGGCCTGGCGGCCGAAGAAGGCGGCGAACCCCCCGTCGCCCCGGAACTCTCCTTCCCGCAGGCGCCGCTCGACCTCGGCAAGGTCACGGTCGGGACGGAATCGACGATGGTCAATGTCAACATCCACAACGCCGGCGCGACCGTGGCGACGATCGAAAAGGTCACGGTCGAAGGCCCCGACGCCGGCGACTACAAGCTCAGCGGCAGCAACTGCGGCTGGCTCGAACCCGGCCAGGACTGCTCGGCCTCGATCGCCTTCGCCCCCGGCTCGCTCGGCGCCAAGGAAGCGTCGCTGATCGTGCAGCCGCAGGAATTTCCGACGCAGTCGACGCCGCTCGCCGGCACCGGCGTGGCACCGCAGCTCGCCTTCACGCCGGGCTCCTACGACTTCGGGATCCAGCGCGTCAACCGCAGCGAATCGTCAACCAACTTCCAGCTCGCCAACGTCGGCGAGGCCGGGACCCAGATCGGCTCGATCGGGATCGGCGGCAAAAACTCGAACAACTTCTGGACCAACGGCGGCGACTGCTGGAACGGCCGCTGGCTGGCGCCCGGCGAATCCTGCAGCGTGCAGATCGGTTTCAACCCCTGGGACACGGTCGCCTACGAAGCCCAGCTGCAGGCGCAGGCCAACGGCTCGACCTTCGGCGCCTCGCTGGCCGGCACCGGCGGCCAGGCACGGGTCGAACCGGGCTCCAACCCGACCCTCTTCGGCGCGGTCACGGTCGGCACGGCCGGGCCGGTGCAGACGGTCCTCTTCACCAACCACGGCAACCTGCCGGGCAATTTCTTCATCGGCATCGTCGCCGGCGGCGACGCCGGCAGCTTCCGCCTGCTCGACGAGAGCTGCAGCGGCGCTCCGGTGGCGCCCGCCGGCACCTGCGTCGCCCACGTTCGGTTCGCCCCCCAGGACGCCGGGCCCAAGCTCGCCCGCCTGGCCCTGTTCGGCGACGACGAAGGCGGCACGATGGCGATGTTGAGCGGCCTCGGCGTGGCGCCCGCGGTGACGCTGACGCCTGGCGCCTATGACTTCGACCCCGTCGCGGCCGGCGCTCGCGGCGGCGCCCACGCCTTCGCCGTCCGCAACGAGGGCAGCACCGCGCTCGACCTCAGCGCCGTCGCGATCGTCGGCGCCGACCTCGACCAGTTCGCCGTGGCCGGCGAGGAGTGCAGCGGCGCCACCCTGGCGCCCGGCGCCGAGTGCCTGGTCCGCGTTCGCTTCGCCCCCGACAGCGCCGGCGCCAAGTCAGCGCGGCTGCGGATCGTCGGCCCGGCCGGCGCCTTCGCCGCCGAGCTTTCGGGGACGGCCGGCGAGGCCGTCGACGTCAGCGGCGAGCCCGGCGCCTCCGACTGGCCCGGTTTCGGCCCCGCCGGCGGCCCCGGCGAGTCGCCGCGCCCCTGGCGCTACCGCGCCCGTCACCACCGCTTCTCCCGCGGCGACGCGGTCGCCTCGGCTCGCGGCCGCACCCTGCGCCGCGCCGACATCCGCGCGCGCACGGTTCCGCGTTAGCGCCGGGGCTTCGCGGGACGCTTCCGGCGCCTGTAGGTTCGGCCGCGTGATCAAGGCGGTCCTCTTCGACATCGACGGCACCCTGCTCGTCACCGGCGGCGCCGGGGCCGTCGCCTGGCAGCGCGCCTTCCGCGAGCTGTACGGGGTCGACGCCAACATCGAAGAGCACACCCACGCCGGCATGACCGATCCCGAAATCGCCGCGATCGTCTTCCGCGAGGTGATCGGGCGCGAGGGCAGCGAGGCCGAGCGGGCGGAGGCGATCAACGCCTATCTCGGCAAGCTCGAGGATGCCGTCAACGAGTCCAGCGGCTACGAAGTGAAGCCGGGGATCGAGCAGCTGCTGCCGCGGCTGGCCGAGCGGGGGACCCTGCTCGGGATTGTCACCGGCAACATCGAGTCGGCCGCCCAGATCAAGCTCGCCCGCGGCGGCCTCAACCGTTTCTTCGCCTTCGGCGGCTACGGCTCCGATTCCAGCGACCGCACCGAGCTGACCAAGCGGGCGGTCGAGCGCGGCGGCGAGGTGATCGGCAGCCCGCTCGACCTCGGCGCCACGATCGCGGTCGGCGACACCCCCCGCGACGTGGCCGCCGGACACGGTGCCGGCATCCGCGTCGTCGGCGTCGCCACCGGCGTCTACACGGTCGAGCAGCTGGCCACGGCCGGCGCCGATTGGACGCTGGACACGGTCGCGCGCGGCTTCCCGCTCTAGGCGCCTGCGGCCGGTCTATTCGGCTCGACTGTTTTCGGCCAACATTGGTGCTAACCGTTGCCGCCACTCGCTTTGGGGCCTAGCTTGAGCACGGGCAGCCACGGCCAGGCGCCTATGCAGGGAAGCATCGGCAGCCCGTTCCGGTCAGATCTACACCCCCCCGGCCGGGACGGGCAACGCCGTCGCCTGCTCAGGGCGCCGCGCTCTTACCCCGCTACCAGGACTTTAGCCGTTTGGTACATCTTTGTTCCTAATCGTTGAAGGGTTCTTCACGTCTTCGTAACTTGTCATTCCCGCTTGTCGCAGGGGGCGAGCGGGGCAAGCTTTCAACCGGAGGGGAAGAAGTGGGGCTTTCGAGGGCGGCTTGGCCTGGGCGGGGTTGGGGCGGTCACGGTACGGCCGAGTTCCGAAACAGAACCCGCTCGGCCGCCGCTCTGGCCCTCGTCTCGCTCCTCGTCCTCGCACCGGCGGCCGCCGGTGCGTTGCTGCCCGGCACGCCGGTCGTGCCGGCGCCCGGGGTGCCGGGCAACGGCAGGGCCTGGGAGCTGGTCACCCCGCCGGAGTTCAACCAGGCCTTCACGACCGCGGTCAGCGGGATCTCGACCGACGGCGACCGCGTCGTCTTCCGCGGCCTCGGCCCGCTCCCCGGCGCCGAACTGCCGGCGCTGTTGGCGACCAACCTCGCGCTGCGTGGGCCCGCGGGCTGGAGCACCACCAGCCTCAGCCCGCCGCTGCCGGCGGAGACGCTGAAAATCGCCGGCGGGGAAGGCGGCCCGATCGCCTTCGATCCAGAGCTGAGGAACACCGTCTGGGCTCCGAGCCAGCTCTCGGGGGTGGAGGGGCTGTTCAAGAGCGAGCTGGGCGGGCCGTTCGCCGCTCTCTTCGCCGGCCCCGGCTCCTACGGCGGCGCCTCGGCGGACCTCGGGCACGTCCTTTACCTCAGCGCCGAGCATCTGCTCCCGGCCGACGCCAGCCGCACGGAAGGCCGCTCGATCTACGACGCCACGGCCTCCGGGCTGGTCCTCGTCGACGTCGCCGACGACGGCTCGCTGCTTTCGGACTGCGGCGCCGAAAGCCCGGCGATCTCCCGCGACGGCAGCCGTGCCTTCTTCGTCGTGCAGCCGTGCGGCGGCGCGCCCACGCGGGTGTACCTGCGGGCGGGGGGGACGACGACCTGGGCCTCGGCCTCGCGCTGCGACCTGCCCGACTGCGGCCCGGCCCGGTCCGCCGCTCTCGCCGCCATCACCCCGAGCGGCTCCAGCGCCTTCATCCTCAGCGCCGAGAAGCTGAGCGACGACGACGCCGACGAAAGCCCCGACCTCTACCGCTACGACAGCGCCGGCGGCGCCCTGACCCTGGTCTCGGCCGTCGCCCCCGGGTTCGAAGTCGGCGCCAGCGACGTCTCGCCGTCCCCCGACGGCTCGCGGGTCTTCTTCTGCGCCAGCAAAACGACGCTCGGGGAAGGGGGCTCGAGCAAACTCGAAAGCGCCTTCTTCCTCGCCGACGAGCATGGTGTGCGAGCGCTGCCGCTGTCCTGCACGGGAGTGGACTGGTCGGCCGACAGCCGCTTCGCGCTCGTCTCCACCAGCGACCCGGTCGCGGCGGCGGACAGCGACGGGCTGCCCGACCTCTACCGCTACGACGCCGACAGCGGCGCCTTCAGCGAGATCTCGGTTGGGCCGGGAACGGGCAACGGGCCCTTCGCCGCCACGCTCGCCGGCGCCTACGCCGGCGTCGGCCAGACCCCCACCCTGCCCAGCCGCTCGGCCTCCAGCAGCGGCGAGGACATCGTCTTCGGCAGCGCCGAGCGCCTGCTCCCAGAGGACCGAAACGAAGTCGCCGACGTCTACGAGTGGGCGCACGGAGCGATCTCGCTGGTCAGCGCCGGGGCGGTGGGCGACGCCTCCGCCTTCCCGCTCGGCATCAGCCCCGACGGCAGCAAGGCCTTCTTCAAAACCAGCGCCACCCTGCTGGCCCGCGATCGCGACGGCGGCGGCGACGACCTCTACGCGGCGACCGTCGGCGGCGGCTTCCCGGAACCGCCCCAGCCGGTGGTCTGCGGCAAGGCCTGCGAACCGGCGCCCGCGGGCGCGGCGGCGATCGTCGCCTCGACGCCGGCCAGCGCCAAGCCGCTGAAGGGCGGCATCCGCCTGCGCCCGCTCGACGCCGCCGCGCGACGCCGGGTCGCCGCCAGCGGCCGCCTGGCGCTGCTGGCCGAAGTGCCGCGGGCCGGGCGCCTGGCGGCGAGCGCGCGGGCCCGGGTCGGGGGCAGGCTGCGGACGGTCGCGGCGGCAGCCGCCGACGTTTCGCGGCCGGGCCCGGTCAGCCTCTCGATGCCGCTCTCCGCCGCGGCCCGGCGGCTCCTCGCGGCCGGGGCGCTGCGGCTCGAGCTGACCCTGAAGCTCTCCTCGCTGAGCGCGCCCCGGCGGCTGAGCCTGGAGCTGAAGGGGGGCTCGTGAGAGGACGCTCACCCACTCGCTGGGCCTTGCCCGTCGCGCTGCTCTTCCTCCTCGCGGCCCCGGTGTCCGCGCCGGCCTTCGAAATCGTCCCCGGCTCGCTGCGGACCGAACTGCTCGACCGCTTCGGCCAGCCCACCAGCCTGGCGGGATCGCACCCCGATCGCCTCGTCTCCTCTTTCGCGATCGACAACTCGAGCGGCTCCGGCGACCACGCGAGGGAAACGACCCTGACCTTCCCCGCCGGGCTCTCGAGCAACCTGAGCGGGTTCCCGGCCTGTTCGCGGGCCCTGTTCTCCGAGGTCTTCGGCAACGACTCGCCGTGCCCGCCGCAGACGCAGGTCGGGCTCGAGACGCTCAGGGAATCAGGCGTGGACAAAGTCCTGCCGCTCTACAACCTCGAGCCCGGGCCGAACGAGCTGGCGGCCTTTGGCACCCAGCAGACGATCCCGGCCGCCGTCTATGGCCGCCTCGGAGCGGACCAGAGCCTCTCGCTGGTCACCAAGGACCTGCCGCTGCCGCCGAACCCGATCACCGCCTTCAAGATCGAACTCTGGGGCGTGCCGGCGGACCACCAGGAAGGGGGCCCGTACCCACGGCGGCCGTTCCTCACCACCCCCACCGAGTGCGGCCAGGCGCTGGCCAGCACGATGACGCTGCGCAGCTACGAGCACCCGCAGCAGCCGATCGTCACCAGCGTCGACTTCGCCCGGCTCAGCGGCTGCGCCGACCTCAAGTTCGACCCCGCGGTCTCGATCAAGCTCGACAACCCGGTCGCCGACGCGCCGACCGGGGGCCGCGTCGACCTGCTCGTGCCCCAGAACGAAGACCCCGACGGCCGCGCCAGCTCGCAGATGAGGGCGGCGACGATCGCCCTGCCCGCCGGCCTGACGGTCGCGCCGGGGGCGGCGGTCGCGACCGCGATCTGCAGCGACGCCCAGTTCGGCCTCGGCAGCGAAGCCGACGTCGCCTGCCCGGCGCGGTCGCGGGTCGGCTCGGTCGAGCTGACCGGCCCCGCCCTGCCCGGTGTCGTCAGCGGCGCCATGTACCTCGGCCAGGGCCGGCCGGGAGAACGCCTGCGGATGCTGATCGCCGCCGCGGTGTCGGGCTCGTCGCTCAAGTTCGCCGCCGCGATGAGCCCCGACCCGCGCACGGGGCAGCTGTTGACGAACCTCACCGGCCTGCCGCCGGTCGCCTTCGATCGGATGACCCTCAGCTTCGACGGCGGCCCCGAGGCGCTGCTGGCGACGCCGATCGCCTGCGGCGTGGCGCAGGGCGAGGTGAAGATGGCCCCCTACAGCGGCGGGCCGGCGGCCGAGCGGACGCTCTCGGTCCCGATCCGCAGTCACGACGGCTCGCCCTGCTCGGGCCCGCCCCCGTTCGCGCCGACGATCAGCGCCGGCAGCAACGACGTCCGCGCCGGCAGGGGCGGAGCCTTCTCGACGATCCTGCGCCGGGCCGACGGCGAACAGGTGACCGAACGGCTCAGCGTCGCCTTCCCCAGCGGCGTCAGCTCCAACCTCGGCTCGGTCGCCCTCTGCCCCTCGGCCCTTGCCGCCGCCGGCGCCTGCGCGGCCGCCAGCCGGATCGGCGAGGCGGACGCCGAGATGGGCCCCGGCACGAGCCTCGCGCGCCTGCAGGGGGGCGTCTACCTGACCGGCCCCTACCGGCGGGCGCCGTTCGGGGTGGCGATCGCCTTCCCGGCCAACCTCGGCCCCTTCAACCTCGGCAGCCTGGTGGTTCGAGGAAGCTTGGCGATGGACCCGCTGAGCGGCCGGGTGACCCTGACGACCGACCCGCTGCCGCGGGTGGTCGAAGGGGTCGGCGTCCGTTTCCGCACGATCGCGCTGCGGATCGACCGGCCCGGCTTCATGCGCAACCCGACCGGCTGCGCCCCCGGGGGAGTCGTCACCACCGCGACCTCGGCGACCGGCGCGGTCGTTCGCGTCGAGACCCCCTTCCGCGTCGGCGGCTGCGTGCTGCTGCCTTTCCGCCCTCGGCTGTCGCTCTCGCTGGGGGACAGCTCGCAGCTGCACAAGGGGGGCAAGCCGGGGCTCGGGATCTCGATGCGAATGCCTGAGGGCGACGCCAACCTGCGCGCGTCCTCCTTCCGCCTGCCCAAGGTCCTCGGGCTCTCGGCCGGCGGGCTGCGGGCGATCTGCGCCCGTCGCGCGGCCCAGGCCGGCAAGTGCCCGCGGGCCTCGGAGGTCGGCACCGGCACGGCGCGCACGCCGCTGCTCCCGCGGCCGATGAAGGGCGCGATCCACGTCGTCCAGCCCGACGACAGCGGCCCTCCCGACCTCTGGGCGGCGCTCGCCGGCGGCGGCATCGAGGTCAATCTGAGAATCGAGACCGCGGAAGGGAAGAACGGCTTCGAAACCCGCATGCGGGGCCTGCCCGACATCCCGCTCGCCTCCTTCGCGATGCGCCTCGCCGCCGGCAAGCGCGGCCTGCTCGAGCTGAGCCAGGGCCTCTGCCACGGCGCCAAGCCGCGGGTGCTGCTCGCCCCGGCCGATCTCCTCGGCCAGAACGGCGCCGCGATCCAGACCCGCGTCCGCATCGCGGCCAACCCCGACTGCGCCGGTGGCTAGCCAGCGCCCCCCACGTGGCGGTGGCCTGGAAAGGTCGCTGCAGCCGCTGGCCCGCCTGGTCACCAGGCGGGCGCGCCTGGTGCTGATCGGCTGGGCGCTGGTGATGGGCCTGCTGGCCTGGCACGGATTCGGGCTCGAAAAAGAACTTTCCACCCACGTCCTCTACATGGAAGGGACCGAGACCGCGCGGGCGCACGAAATCGCGGTCAAGGAGTTCGGCGGCGAAGACACCCAGGTGGCGATGTTGCACGGGCCGCCGCGCGCGGTCGACCGCCAGGGGGCGGCGCTGGCCCGGCGGATCGGCGCGATACCGGGGACGCTGGTGATCTCGCCCTGGAGCGCGAACGGCACGATTGCCGGGCTGCGGCCACGGCCCGGAGTGGCGGCCATCCTCGTCACCACTCAGGATGGAGACGCGGCGCCCGAGCTGGAAGCGGAGCTGCGGGCCGGCGTGCGGGAGCCGGTCGAGGTCAACATCGCCGGCGGCCAGGCGATCGCCAACTCGCTGCGCGAGTCGATCGAATCGGCCTCGGAGACCGGCGAGAAGCTGGCGATCCCGGCGCTGCTGATCGTGCTGCTGTTCGTCTGCCGCTCGCTGATCGGGGCGACGCTGCCGATCCTGATCGGCGGCACCGTCGTCGGCGCCTCCAAAGGCGTCCTCGCGATCCTCCACAACTTCATCGCCCTCGACCCGCTGACGATCAGCGCCGCGGCGATGTTGGGACTGGCGCTGGGAGTCGACTACTCGCTGCTCGTCGTCTCCAGGTTCAGGCAGGAGCGGCGGCAGGGGGACGAGATCGCCGCGGCGATGCAGCGAACCGTGGTCGCCACCGGCCAGTCGGTGGTGCCGGCCGGCGCCGGCCTGCTGCTGGCGATGCTGGTCGCCTCGCAGATGCTGCCGGGGATAGTCGCCACGACCGCGGTCGCGGCCGCCGTGGTCGCGGGCCTGAGCCTGATCTCGGCGATGGTCGCGGCGCCGGCGATCCTGATGCTGGCGGGGCCCCGGCTCGACCGCTGGTCGCTGCCGGCGCGCCGCGACGAGGGCGGCCTGGCGATGCGCTGGTCGCGCTGGGTAACCCGGCGGCCGCCGGTCGTCCTCGCGATCGTCTTCGTGCTGATGGC
This sequence comes from Solirubrobacterales bacterium, assembly GCA_035995325.1. Taxonomy (GTDB): domain Bacteria; phylum Actinomycetota; class Thermoleophilia; order Solirubrobacterales; family 70-9; genus VAYN01. The sequence goes on along the minus strand of DASYKN010000002.1, from coordinate 24,590 downwards.
CTGCGCCGTCTGGGCCTTCACGCTCAACACCAAGACCGGCGCGCTCGAGCAGCTTCCCCCCGACGACCCCGGCCGCCAGCAGCAGGAAAGCATCCAGCGCGACCTCGGCGCCGGTTGGATCGGCCCGCTCGAAGTGGTGATGAACGGCGGCGAAGAACCGGTCACCACGGGGCCGCGGCTGCGGGCCCTGGCCCAGTTCCAGCGCCGGGTCGAAAGGGACCCCGGGGTGGCCTCGATGGCCGGCTTCACGGCCTTCGAGCGCAGCGCCAAGCAGCTTGGCGGGATCGAAGACGGCATCGTCCGCCAGCAGCACGGCCTCGACCGCCTCGACCGCAGCCTCGCCCGCGTCGAGGGTGGCGCCGACGCCACCGTCACCGGCCTGCGAGCCGCCGCCGAAGGGGCGCAACGGCTCGGCGCGGCGGTGGACTCGACCCATGCGGGCTCCGGCAGCCTGGCCGCGGGACTGCGCAGCACCAGCAGCGGCTCGGAAAAGCTGAGCGGCGGCCTCGGCGACGCCAGCGAAGGCAGCGGCAGCCTCGCCAAGGCCGCCGCGAAGGCCAGCGCCGGCGCCGGCAGGCTGGCGCGAAAGGTCGCCGACGCGCAGCAGCAGGCGGACCAGTCGGGCAGCAGCGCCCGGGTGCTGAAGAACGACCTGACCAGCGGCGAAGCGGACCTGACCCGGGTCGAAGGCCCGGTCGTGGCGACCGAACAGCAGCTGAGCGCGGCCTGGCAGGCGCTCGAAGGGATGACCAGCGGCCGCGCCGACCCCCAGTACAGGGCCGCGACCGACGCGCTGGCGGCGGCGATCGGCCAGCTGACCGGCGCTCCCCCCGGCAGCGAAGAACCGCCCCGCACCGTCTACGAAGGGATCGGCGACGCCAAGGGCCAGTTCAGCCTCGGCCTCTACCTCGCCGACCTCTCGGCCCAGCAGGGAGAGAAGTCCGCCGCCGGCGTCGCCGCGCTGGCCCGGGGGACGGCCCGGCTCGACCGCGGCCTGCGCAAGCTGAAGCGCGGAAGCCGCAAGCTCTCGGACGGGATCGTCACGCTCGCCGGCGGCAGCGAAAACCTGACCCCCGGACTGCGCCGCCTCGCCGTCGGCGCCGAGCGCCTCAGCGGCGGCCTCGGCCAGATCGCGGCCGGCGCCGGCGGCCTCGCCGGCGGCCTCGGCAGCGGCGCCCAGCGCTCGCGCCTGCTCAGCGGCGGCCTGCGACGGATCCACAGCGGGGTCGAACGGCAGGCGGGCGGCGAGTCTCCCCTCGACCGCCTCCACCGCGGCTCGCCGGGCCTCTTCCGCTCCGGCTACTTCTACCTCGCCGGCCTCGACGGCGCCCGGCCGGACAGGCGCCGTCAGGCGGGGCTGCTGGTCAACCTCAACCGCGGCGGCTCCGCCGGGCGGATGCTGGTCATCCCCAAGGACGACCCAACCTCGGCCGCCGCCAAGGAAACGACCGCGCGCGTGCGCGACGCCGCCGCCGCGCTGGGGCGCCAGACCCACTCCGAGGTGGTCACCGGCGGCTGGGGCCCGGGCCTGGTCGACGTCGACAACGTGATGCGCGAGCGCGGCCCCTTGATCCGCCTCGCCCTCTCGCTGGTGACGATCGTGATCCTCCTGCTCGTCACCCGCTCGCTGGCCCTGGCGCTGATCGCGGCGGCGCTCAACCTGCTCACGGTCAGCGCCACCTTCGGGGTGCTGGCGCTGCTCTTCGACGGCTCCCTGCTCGGCGGCCCCGGCTACGTCGACACCTCGATCATCACCGCCGCGGTGACGCTCGTGTTCGGGCTGGCGATCGACTACGAGGTCTTCGTCTTCGCCCGCATCCGCGAGGAGTATCTGCGCACCGGCTCGACCGAGCTGGCGATCGAAAACGGCCTCGCGCGCACCGCCCACGTGATCACCGGCGCGGCGCTGATCATGTGCGCGGTCTTCATCTCCTTCGCGATCTCGCCGCTGGCGGCGCTGCGCAACCTCGGGGTCGGGCTGACGATCGCGATCGTGATCGACGCCCTGGTGATCCGCTTCGTGCTGGTGCCGGCGGCGATGCGGGCGCTGGGCGAGCGCAGCTGGTGGATCCCGCGCTGGCTCGACCGCCTGCTTCCCGGCAGCCGCCGCCGGCCGCCGGCGATCGGCCCGGCGCAGCCGAGCGGGGCGGGGGCCGCGTGAGCCCGCTCTTCAGCCGTGGCCGCCGCGACGCCGGCGCCGGCCCCGACTGCGGGCCGCTGACCGGGGAGATCGTCCCCTGGGCCCTCTCCGCGGCCTCGGAGGCGGGCCTGCGCGAGGAAGCGCGGCGGCTCTCGGAGTGGCTGTCCGAGCATCCCGAGCTTGACGCCAGGGCGGTCGGCGCGGCGCTGGCGCGGCGCGGCGAGAGCGGCCCCCAGCGGGCGGTCGCGATCGGGACCGACCGCGCCGAGCTGGCGGCGGCGCTGGCGGCGCTGGCGGCGGGCGAGCCCTCGGCGGCGGTCGTCGCCGGCCGCGCCCGCGACGCCGGCCGGGTCGCCTTCCTCTTCCCCGGCCAGGGCTCGCAGTGGGTGGGGATGGGCCTGGAGCTGCTCGAGGCCTCGGCCGTCTTCCGCGCCCAGCTCGAGCAGTGCGCGGCGGCGCTCGACCCGCACACCGACTGGTCGCTGCTGGAGGTGCTGCGGGCACCCGCCGAGGACCCGGCCTGGGACCGGGTCGACGTCGTCCAGCCGGTTCTCTTTGCGCTGATGGTCGCGCTGACCGAGGTCTGGCGCTCGTTCGGGGTCGAGCCGGACGCGGTCATCGGCCACAGCCTTGGCGACTCCGCCGCCGCCTGCGTCGCTGGCGGCATGGCGTTGCCCGACGCGGCCCGTGTGGTCGCGCGCTGGTCGCAGGGGCAGGGGGCGATCCCCTATCGCGGCCTGATGGCCTCGGTCGCCCTGTCGGCGGCGCAGCTGGAGCCGCGGATGCGGCCCTGGAGCAGCCGGGTCGAGATCGCCGGCTACAACGCGCCGCGCTGGTGCGCGGTCTCCGGCGACGAGGAGGCGGTGCGGGAGCTGCTGGCCCAGCTCGAGGCCGAAGGCGTCCGCGCCAGGGAGATCGAGACCAACGGCGTCGCCGCTCACGGCGCCCACCTGGAAGCGGTCCGCGACCGGCTGATGGCCGACCTCGACCCCGGCCCCGTGCGTTCCTCCGAGCTGCCCTTCTACTCTGGCGTCGACGGCGACGTCCTCGACACGGCGACGATCGACGCCGCCTACTGGACCGCGAACACGCGCCGGCCGGTGCTGCTGGAAAGCGCCGTCCGCGCCGCCCTGCGCGACGGCTGCCGCTCCTTCGTCGAGGTCAGCCCGCACCCGGTCCTGACCGTGGTCGTCGAGGAAACCGTCGAGGCGGCGGAAGCGACCGTGGTCGGCAGCCTGCGCCGCGGCCGCGGCGGCGCCAGGCAGCTGCTGGCGGCGTTGGCCGAGGCCCACGTGCAGGGCGTCGACGTCGATTGGGCGCGCTGCTTCGCCGCCGAGGACGTCGCGCCGGCCGAGCTGCCGCCCCCGGTCGTGGACGCGGCCGGCTCCGCGGCCGCGGATGCCGGCCCGGCGCTCGCCGCTCGGCTTGCCGGGCTGCCCGAGGACGGGCAGCGGCAGGCGACGCTGGACCTGGTCGCGGCGGAGCTGGCGGCGCTGCTCGACCTGCCCGGCCCGGGCAGCCTCGACACCGGCCTCGCCTTCCGGGAGCTCGGCCTCGAGTCGGCGGCCGCGACCGAGTTGCGCAACCGCCTCGCCCGGGCCAGCGGCCTGCGCCTGCCGGCCGCGGTCGCCTACGACCACCCGACCGCCGAGGCGCTGGCGGCGCACCTGCAGGCCCTGGCCCTGGGCCGGCCGGCGGCGGCCACGGCGATGCCGGCGGCCCAGGGCGGCGACAACACCGAGCCGATCGCGATCGTCGGGATCGGCTGCCGCTACCCGGGCGGCGCCGCCTCGCCGCAGCGGCTCTGGCAGCTGCTCGCCGAGGGCGGCGACGCGATCGGCGCCTTCCCCGAGGACCGCGGCTGGGGCCCCGACCCCTACGGGCCCGAGCGCGAGGGCCCGCGCGTCGGCGGCTTCCTCGCCGAGGCGGCCGAGTTCGACGCCGCCTTCTTCGGGATCGCCCCGCGCGAGGCGCTGGCGATGGACCCGCAACAGCGGCTGCTGCTCGAATGCGCCTGGGAGGCGCTGGAGGACGCCGGGGTCGACCCCGGCTCGCTGCGCGGGCGCGACGCCGGGGTCTTCGCCGGGGTCAGCTCCCAGGACTACGGGCCGGGGCTGCGGCCGCAGCAGGGCCCGGGCGCGGAGGAGGGCGCCGGGCACCGGCTGACCGGAACCCTGACCAGCCTGATCTCCGGCCGCATCGCCTACACGCTCGGGCTCGAGGGCCCGGCGGTCTCGATCGACACCGCCTGCTCCTCCTCGCTGGTGGCGATGCACCAGGCGAGCGCGGCGCTGCGCGGGGGCGAGTGCAGCCTGGCGCTGGCGGGCGGGGTGACGGTGATGGCGACGGCGGGGATCTTCGCCGAGTTCGCCCACCAGCACGGGCTCGCGGCCAACGGCCGCTGCAAGTCCTTCGCCGCCGCCGCCGACGGCACCGGCTTCTCCGAGGGCGCGGCGCTGCTGGTCCTCGAGCGGCTCTCCGACGCCGAACGCAACGGCCACCAGCCGATCGCCCTGATCCGCGGCTCCGCGGTCAACCAGGACGGCGCCTCCAACGGCCTCAGCGCCCCCAACGGCCCGGCCCAGGAGCGGGTGATCCGCCAGGCGCTGGCCAACGCCCGGCTCGGCCCGGCCGACGTCGACGCGGTCGAGGCGCACGGCACCGGGACCACGCTCGGCGACCCGATCGAGGCGCAGGCGCTGCTGGCGACCTACGGCCAGGACCGCGGCGCCAGTGGCGAGCCGCTGCTGCTCGGCTCGCTGAAGTCGAACCTCGGCCACACCCAGGCCGCGGCCGGGGTCGGCGGCGCGATCAAGATGGCGCTGGCGCTGCAACACGAAGAGCTGCCGCGGACCCTGCACCTCGACGCGCCGACCCCGCACGTCGACTGGGAGGAGGGGGCGATCGAGCTGCTGGCCGAGCCGCGCCAGTGGAAGCGCGCCGGCCGGCCGCGGCGCGCCGGCATCTCCTCCTTCGGCATCTCCGGCACCAACGCCCACCTGATCCTCGAGGAGGCTCCGGCCGCGGCCCCGGCGCCAGCCGAGCCCGGGGGCGGGGGAGAGGGGCTGGCGCTGTCGGCGCCGCCACTGCTGCTCTCGGCCAAATCGCCGCAGGCCCTGGCCGCCGCCGCCGGCCGGCTCGCCGCCCAGCTGGAGGCGAGCCCGCAGCTCGACCTCGGCGACGTCGCCCACTCCCTGGTCGGCTCGCGCGCGGCCTTCGCCCAGCGCGCCGCGGTCACCGCCGCCGGGCGCGAGGAGGCCGTCGCCGCCCTGCGCGCGCTCGCCGCCGGGCGCCCGCACCCCGCCGCGCTGGGCGGCCGCGCCGGCGCCGGCAAACCGGCCTTCCTCTTCCCCGGCCAGGGCTCGCAGTGGCTCGGCATGGGCCGCGAGCTGCTGGCGCACTCGCCCGCCTTCGCGGCGCTGATGGCGGAGTGCGAGCAGGCGCTCGAGCCCTTCGTCGAGTGGTCGCTGCGGGAGACGATCGCCTCCGAGGACGGCGCCTGGCTCGACCGCGTCGACGTCGTCCAGCCGGCCCTGTTCGCGACGATGGTCTCGCTGGCCGGCCTCTGGCGCGCCTTCGGGGTCGAGCCCGGCGCGGTCCTCGGCCACTCCCAGGGCGAGATCGCCGCCGCGGTCGTCGCCGGCGCGCTCTCGCTCGAGGACGGCGCCCGGGTCTCCGCCCTGCGCAGCCAGGCGCTGGCCGAGGTCGCCGGCCAGGGCGGCATGGCCTCGCTCGCCCTGCCGGCCGAGGACGTCCTCGGCCTGATCGCCCCCTGGGGCGAGGCGCTCGGCATCGCCGCCTACAACGGCCCCGCCTCCACCGTCGTCTCCGGCGAGGCGGCGGCGCTCGAGCAGCTGCTCTCCTCCTGCGAGCAGCGGGGCTTGCGTGCCCGCCAGATTCCGGTCGACTACGCCTCCCACTCCGCCGCCGTCGACGCGATCGAAGGGCGGCTGCTCTCCGACCTCGACCCGATCGAGCCGCGTCAGGCCCGGGTCCCGATCTACTCGACCCTGAGCGGCGAGGCGATCGACGGCGCCGCCCTCGACGCGGGCCACTGGCACCGCTCGCTGCGCCAGCCGGTGCTGTTCGAGCAGGCGACCCGCGCCCTGCTCGCCGACGGCTTCAGCCTCTTCCTCGAGGCCAGCCCGCACCCGGTGCTGACGATGGCGGTCGAGGAGACTGCCGAGGCGACGGCGCAGCCCGAGCCGGCGGTGGCGCTCGGCAGCCTGCGGCGCGGCGAAGGCGGGATCGACCGCTTCGCCGCCGCTCTCGCCGCCGCCCACGTCCACGGCGCCGCGATCGAGTGGGGGCCGCTGCTCGGCGGCGGCAAGCGGGTGGCGCTGCCGACCTACCCGTTCCAGCGCCAGCGTTTCTGGCTCGAGGCCAGCGCCGGGCTGAGCGACGCCTCCTCGCTTGGCCAGGCGGCGACCGAGCATGGCCTGCTCGGCGCCGCGATCGACCTGGTCGAGGACGGCTCCCAGGTCCTCACCGGCCGCCTCTCGCTGCAGAGCCACCCCTGGCTCGCCGACCACGCCGTTGCCGGCTCGCCGATCCTCCCCGGCGTCGCCTTCCTCGAGCTGGCGCTGCGCGCCGGCACCGAGCTTGGCGCCGAGCAGCTGCGCGAGCTGGTCCTCGAGGCGCCGCTCGAGATCCCCGCCCGCGGCGCCGTGCAGCTGCGGGTCTCGGCCGCGCTCGCCGAGGGCGGCTACCAGCTGGCGATCCACTCGCGGCCCGAGCCCGAGGGCGGCGCCGAGCCGGCGCCCTTCGACCGCCACGCCAGCGGCCTGCTCGCCGGCGGCCCGGGCCCGGCGCTCTCGTTCGACCCGCTCGCCTGGCCGCCGGCCGGGGCGGCGCCGATCGAGGTCGACGCCGCCTACGCCGAGCTGGCCGGGCTCGGGCTCGACTACGGCCCCGCCTTCCAGGGCCTCGAGGCGGCCTGGCGGCTGGGCGAGGACGTCTACGCCGAGGTCGCGCTGGCGCCGGAGCAGGCCGCGGAGGCGGACCGTTTCGCGATCCACCCGGCGCTGCTCGACAGCGCCCTGCACGCCACCCTGCTCGGCGCCTCCCCCGGCGACGGCGTGCCGCTCCCGTTCAGCTTCGCCGGCGTCGCCGTGGCCGCTGGCCACCCCGGCGCGCCGCGGCTGCGGCTGCGGCTCAGCACCGCGGACGGCGCCACCCGGCTCGAGGCCGCCGACCCGAGCGGCGCTCCCGTCTGCTCGATCGATTCGCTGACGATGCGCCCGATCGACCCGGCGCGGCTCGGCTCGGGAGGCAGGCCGGCGCCGTCGCTGCTCGCCGTCGCCTGGGAGCAGCTCGCCCTGCCCGCCGACGCCGAGGCGCCGGCCGGCTTCGAGGAAGGGGCAGCGGGCGCCGCCGAGATCGAGTTGGTGCGGCTCGACGCGGCCGGGAGCCACGACCCCGATCGGGCCAGCGCTGCCCGCACGCTCACGGCCGCCGCGCTGGGGCGGCTGCAGGCGGCGATCGCCGACAGTTCTGGGCCGCGGATCGCCTTCCTCGGCGAAGGCGCCGTCGCGGCGGCCGCGGAGGAGTCCCCCGACCCCGCCCAGGCCGCCGCCTGGGGGCTGGTCCGCTCGGCCCAGTCGGAGAACCCGGGGCGCTTCCTGCTGATCGACACGGACGGCAGCGAGGCCTCCGAGGCGGCCCTGGCCGCGGCCGTCGCTCAAACCGACGAGCCGCAGCTCGCCCTGCGCGAGGGCCTGGCCCTCGCGCCGCGCCTGCGTCCCGTCGCCGAGAGCGGCGCCCCGCCCGCCCTCGACCCCGATCCCGATCGCACCGTCCTCATAACCGGCGGCCTCTCGGGCCTTGGTGCGATCGCCGCCCGACACCTCGCGGCCCAGGGGGCGAAGCGCCTGCTGCTGGCCAGCCGCCGCGGCATCGAGGCCCCCGGGGCGACGGAGCTGGTGAGCGACCTGATGGCGCTGGGCTGCGAGGTCGACGTCGCCGCCTGCGACGTCGGCGAGCGCGAGCAACTGGCGGCGTTGCTCGCCGGCATCCCCGCCGAGCATCCGCTCGGCAGCGTCTTCCACTGCGCCGGCGTCCTCGACGACGGCGTCGTCGGGGCGCTCGACGAGGCGCGCCTGGCCCGGGCGATGGCGCCGAAGGCGGACGCCGCCTGGAACCTGCACGAGCTGGCCGGGCCCGACCTCGACGAGTTCGTCCTCTACTCCTCGGTCGCGGCCCCGCTCGGCAATCCCGGCCAGGGCAACTACGCCGCCGCCAACTCCTTCCTCGAAGCGCTGGCCGCGCGCCGCCGGGCCGAGGGCCTTGCCGCCAGCGCGATCGCCTGGGGCCTCTGGGAACCGGCCAGTGGCATGACCGCGGGCCTCGACGGCGCCGGCCGCGCGCGCCTCGCCCGCAACGGCGTGCAGCCGCTCGCGGCCGAGCGGGGCCTGGCCCTGCTCGATCGCGCCCGGCGGGGGCAGGAGGCCGCCGTCTGCGCCGCCTCCTTCGACCGCGCGGCGCTGCGCCGGGCCGCCGCCGACGGCTCGTTGCCGCCGCTGCTGCTCGGCCTCGCCGGCGGCGTCCGCCGCCGCGCCAAGGCGCCGGCCGGGGCAGGGCTCGGCGCCCGCCTCGCCGCGATCCCGGCGCCGGAGCGGCCGCCGCTGCTGCTCGGCCTCGTCCGTGAGCACACCGCCGCCGTCCTCGGCCACGCCGCCGCCGGCGCGATCGACCCCGCCGCCAGCTTCAAGGACCTCGGGCTCGACTCGCTCGGCGCGGTCGAGCTGCGCAACCGGCTCTCGGAGGCGGTCGGGACCCGGCTCGAGGCGACCCTGGTCTTCGACCACCCGAGCTGCGAGGCGGTCGCCGCCAGCCTGCTCGCCCGCTTCGAGGGCGCCGCCGCTCCCACTCCCGCTGCCGCGGTCGTGGCCAACCGCGGCAGCGACGAGCCGGTCGCGATCGTCGGCATCGGCTGCCGCTTCCCGGGCGCCTCCTCGCCGGCCCAGCTGTGGGAGCTGCTGGCGGCGGGGCGCGACGCGATCGGCCCCTTCCCCGAGGACCGCGGCTGGCGCCTCGACGGCCTCTTCGACCCCGACCCCGACCACGCCGGCACCAGCTACGCCCGCGAGGGTGGCTTTGCCGCCGACGCCACCGGCTTCGACGCCGGCTTCTTCGGGATCTCCCCGCGCGAGGCGCTGGCGATGGACCCGCAGCAGCGGCTGCTGCTCGAATGCGCCTGGGAGGCGCTCGAGGACGCCGGCATCGACCCGCTCGCGCTCGCCGGCACCAGCGCCGGCGTCTTCGCCGGGGTGATGGCCAGCGACTACGCCAACGGCGGCGCCGACCTGCTCGAGACCCGGCTCGAGGTCTACGCCGGCACCGGGCTCTCGCCCAGCGTCGTCTCCGGCCGCCTCGCCTACACGCTCGGGCTCGAGGGCCCGGCGGTCTCGGTCGACACCGCCTGCTCCGCCTCGCTCGTCGCCCTGCACCAGGCCGCGGCGGCGCTGCGCTGCGGCGAGTGCGAGCGCGCCCTGGCCGGCGGCGTGATGGTGATGGCGACGCCGCGGGTCTTCGTCGAAACCTCGCGCAAGCGCGGCCTCGCCCGCGACGGGCGCAGCAAGTCCTTCGCGACCGCGGCCGACGGCACCGGCTTCTCCGAGGGCGCCGGCGTCCTCGTCCTCGAACGGCTCTCCGACGCGGAGCGAAACGGCCACCGGCCGATCGCCCTGATCCGCGGCTCGGCGATCAACCAGGACGGCGCCTCGAACGGGCTGACCGCGCCGAACGGGCCCTCGCAGGAGCGGGTGATCCGCCAGGCGCTCGCCAACTCCGGCCTGGCGCCGGCCGACATCGACGCGGTCGAGGCGCACGGCACCGGCACCCAGCTCGGCGACCCGATCGAGGCGCAGGCGCTGCTCGCGACCTACGGCCAGGAGCGCGGCGAGGGCGGCGAGCCGCTCTACCTCGGCTCGCTCAAGTCCAACCTCGGCCACGCCCAGGCCGCGGCCGGGGTCGCCGGCGTGATCAAGATGGCGCTCGCGCTGCGCCACGAAGAGCTGCCGCGGACCCTGCACGCCGGCGAGCCGACCGCGCACGTCGACTGGGAGGCGGGGGAGGTCGAGCTGCTGACCGAGCCGCGCGCTTGGAAGCGGGGGGAGCGGCCGCGGCGCGCCGGCGTCTCCTCCTTCGGCATCTCCGGCACCAACGTCCACATGATCCTCGAGGAGGCGCCGGCGCCCGCCGCTACGGCGAGCGCCGCCGCGCCGATGCCGGCGGCGCTGCCGCTGCTGCTCTCGGCCAAAGGGCCGGCGGCGCTTGCCGCCGCGGCCGAGCGGCTCGCCGCCCGCCTGCGCGCCGACCCCGGCCTCGACCTCCGCGACGTCGCCGCCACGCTTGCCGCCCGCGCCGGCCTCGAGCTGCGCGCCGCCGTCGTCGGCGCCGGGCGCGAGGAGCTGCTCGCCGGGCTCGACGCGCTCGCCGCCGGGCGCGAGCACCCGGCGCTGGTCAGGGGCCGGGCCGCGCAGCGGCACGAGCGGGTCGCCTTCCTCATGCCGGGGCATGGTCCCCACTGGTTGGGCATGGCGACCGAGCTGCTGCGCGAGTCGGAGACGTTCGCGCGGCGAATGCGGGAGTGCGACGAGGCGCTCGCCCCCTTCGTCGGGCAGTCGGTCTTCACGACCCTGGAGAGCGAGGACGCGGGCTGGTTCGAGCAGGTCGACGTGGTCCAGCCGGCGCTCTTCGCCGTCTCGGTCTCGCTGGCCGCGCTCTGGCGCGAGTTCGGGGTCGAGCCCGGCGCCGTCGTCGGCCACTCGCTGGGCGGGATCGCCGCCGCCGTGGTCGCCGGGGCGCTGTCGCTGCAGGACGGGGCGCTGGTCGTCGCCCGCCGCAGCCGCGCCCTGGTCGAACTCGAGGGCAACGGCAGCCTGGTGGCGCTGGCGGCCGGGGCCGAGCGGGCGCAGGAGCTGATCGAGCCCTGGCCGAGCCTCAGCCTCGGCGCCTACAACAGCCCCAGCTCCTCTTTGATCTCGGGCGAGGTCGAGCTGCTGGAGCAGCTGCTGGCGGCGTGCGAGCGGGCCGGGGTCCGCGCCCGCCGGGTCCAGGGCGCCGCCGCCGCCTCGCACTCCCATCACGTCGAGCCGATCGAGGCGAGCCTGCTCGCCGACCTCGCCGCGCTGCAGCCACGGCCGGCGACGCTGCCGCTCTTCTCCACGGTCACCGGGGCGGAGATCGACGGCGCCACGCTCGACGCGCGGCACTGGTACCGGACCCTGCGCGAGCCGGTCCGCTTCGAGCAGGCGACCCGGGCCCTGCTCGAACAGGGCTTCACCGCCTTCGTCGAGCCCGGGCCGCACCCGGCGCTGGGGCTGGCGGTCGAGGAGACCGCCGCCTCGCACCCGGGCGGGGCCGCCGTCTTCAACACCCTGCGCCGTGGCGAGGGCGGGCTGCGGCGCTTCCTGCTGGCGCTTGCCGGGGCCCACGTCCACGGCGTCGCCGTCGATTTCTCGCCGCTGCTCGCCGGCGCCGGCCGCGTCGACCTCCCGACCTACCCCTTCCAGCGCCGCCGCCTCTGGCTCGAGGCCGGGAGCTACGCCGGCAGCGCCGACGCGCTCGACCTCGAGACGGCGGAGGCGCCGGCGCCCGGCGCCTCCTTCGTCGCCCGCCTTGCCGCCGCCGACGCGGCAGAGCGGGAAGAGGCGCTGCTGGAGCTGGTGCGGGAGCACGCCGCCGCCGTCCTCGGCCACGGCGGCGGCGCCGAGATCGACCCGGCGGCGAGCTTCAAGGACCTCGGCTTCGACTCGGCCGGGGCGGTCGAGCTGCGCAACCGCCTCTCCGAGGTGACCGAGCGGCCCCTGGACGCGACCCTGGTCTTCGACTACCCGAGCTGCGAGGCGCTGGCGGACTGGCTGGCGGGCGCGCTCTTCGCCGCGCCGGGCGCGGTGGCGGCGGCGGACGAGGGGGGCGCGCCCGAGGCCGAGCCGAGCGCGGCCGAGAGCGAGATCGACGCGATGGACCTCGACAGCCTCGTGCGGCGCTCGCTCAAGGGCGCCGGCTCGGCCGGAGGGCGAGAGTGAGCGGCGTCTCCCCCGACCAGGTCGCCGCGGCGCTGCGCACCTCGCTGAAGGAGTCCGAACGGCTGCGGCAGGAGAACGAGCAGCTGCAGGGCCGCCGCAGCGAGCCGATCGCGATAGTCGGGATCGGCTGCCGCTTCCCCGGCGGCGCCAGCTCGCCGCAGCGGCTCTGGGAGCTGCTCGAGCAGGGCGGCGACGCGATCGGCCCCTTCCCCGACGACCGTGGCTGGGACCTGGAGCGGCTCTACGACCCCGACCCCGACGCGCCCGGGACCAGCTACGCCCACCAGGGCGGCTTCCTCGCCGACGCGCCCGACTTCGACGCCGCCTTCTTCGGGATCGCCCCGCGCGAGGCGCTGGCGATGGACCCACAGCAGCGGCTGCTGCTCGAATGCGCCTGGGAGGCGTTGGAGGGGGCCGGCATCGACCCGCTCTCGCTGCGCGGCGGGGCGGCCGGCGTCTACGTCGGCGTCCTCGCCGCCGACTACGGCAACGGCGCCTCGGAACTGCTCACCCCGGAGCTGGAAGGCTTCGTCACCACCGGCCTCTCCGGCAGCGTCGCCTCCGGCCGCATCGCCTACACGCTCGGCCTCAAGGGCCCGGCGGTCTCGATCGACACCGCCTGCTCCTCCTCGCTGGTCTCGCTGCACCTGGCCGGCGCGGCGCTGCGCGACGGCGACTGCGACCTCGCTCTGGCCGGCGGCGCGACCCTGCTGGCGACGCCGCGCGGGTTCGTCGACATGAGCCGCCAGCGCGTCTTCTCGCCCGACAGCCGCTGCAAGTCCTTCGCCGCCGCCGCCGACGGCGCCGGCTTCTCCGAGGGCGCCGGGCTGCTGGTCCTCGAGCGGCTCGCCGACGCCGAACGCAACGGGCACCGGCCGCTGGCCCTGATCCGCGGCTCAGCCGTCAACCAGGACGGCGCCTCCAACGGCCTCTCCGCCCCGAACGGGCCCTCGCAGGAGCAGGTGATCCGCCAGGCGCTCGCCAACGCCGGCCTCGACGCCGCCGCGATCGACGCGGTCGAGGCCCACGGCACCGGCACCACCCTCGGCGACCCGATCGAGGCGCGGGCCCTGCTCGCCACCTACGGCCGCGAGCGCGGCGAGGGCGGCGAGCCGCTCTACCTCGGCTCGCTGAAGTCGAACATCGGCCACACCCAGGCCGCGGCCGGGGTCGGCGGCGTTATCAAGATGGCGCTGGCGCTGCAGCTGGAACGGCTGCCGCGGACCCTGCACGTCGACGAGCCCAGCAAGCACGTCGACTGGGAGGCGGGGGAGGTGGAGCTGCTGACCGAGCCGCGCGAGTGGAAGCGGGGGGAGCGGCCGCGGCGGGCCGGGATCTCCTCCTTCGGCATCTCCGGCACCAACGCCCACCTGATTCTCGAAGAGGCGCCGCAGCCGGAGCCCAGCACGGCGGAGCGCGAGCCGCTGCCGGCGCTGGCGCTGCTGCTCTCGGCCAAAGCCCCGGAGGCGCTCGGCGCCGCGGCCGAGCGGCTCGCCGCCCAGCTCGAGGCCGACCCGGCGCTCGACCTCGGCGACGTCGCGCACACGCTCGCCGGCGGCCGCGCCGCGCTCGAGCGTCGCGCCGTCGTCGTCGGCGCCGACCGCGGGGAGCTGCTGGCGGGGCTGGCGGCGCTCGCCGCCGGGGCCGAGCATCCCGCCCTGGTCAGGGGCCGGGCGGCGGGCCGGCGCAAGACCGCCCTCCTCTTCCCCGGCCAGGGCTCGCAGTGGCTCGGCATGGGCCGCGAGCTGCTGCACGAGTCGCCCGCCTTCGCCGCCGGCATGGCCGAGTGCGAGGCGGCGCTCGAGCCCTTCGTCGAGTGGTCGCTGCGGGAGACGATCGAGTCCGAGGACGGCGCCTGGCTGCAGCGCGTCGACGTCGTCCAGCCGGCGCTGTTCGCGACGATGGTCTCGCTCGCCGGCCTCTGGCGCGCCTTCGGGGTCGAGCCCGGCGCGGTCGCCGGCCACTCCCAGGGGGAGATCGCCGCCGCCGTGGTGGCCGGCGCGCTCAGCCTCGAGGACGGCGCCCGCGTCTCCGCCCTGCGCAGCCAGGCCCTGACCGAGCTGGCCGGCAAGGGCGGCATGGTCTCGCTGGCGCTGGCGGCCGAGCGCAGCGAGGAGCTGATCGAGCCCTGGGGCGAATCGCTCGGCATCGCCGCCTACAACGGCCCCGCCGCGACCGTCGTCTCCGGCGAGGCCGGGGCGCTCGAGGAGCTGCTTGCCGCCTGTGCAGAGCAGGAGATCCGCGCCCGCCGGATCCCGGTCGACTACGCCTCGCACTCGCCCCAGGTCGACGCGATCGGCGAGCGGCTGCTCGCCGACCTGGCGCCGATCGTGCCGCGCCCGGCCCGGGTCCCGATCTACTCGACCCTGAGCGGGGAGAGGATCGAGGGCGCCGCCCTCGACGCCGAGCACTGGCGCCGCTCGCTGCGCGAGCCGGTCCGCTTCGAGCAGGCGACCCGGGCCCTGCTCGCGGACGGCTTCAACGCCCTGGTCGAGGCCAGCCCGCACCCGGTGCTGACGATCGCGGTCGAGGAGACCGTCGAGGCGGCAGCCGCCGACCCCGGCGCGGTCGCGGTCCTGCCCACGCTGCGCCGCGAGCAGGGCGGGCTGCAGCGCTTCCTGTTCGCGCTCGGCGGCCTGCAGGCGCGCGGCGGCGAGGTCGACCTGTCGCCGCTGCTCGCCGGGGCGAGGACGGTGGCGCTGCCGTCCTATCCCTTCCAGCGCCAGCGCTTCTGGGTCGAGGCCGGCGCCGGGCGGGCCGACGCCGAGGCGGTCGGCCTGCAGGAGGCAGACCACCCGTTGCTCGGCGCCAACCTCTCGCCGGCCGGCGAGGACTCGCTGCTGATCGCCGGCCGCATCTCGGCCCAGGCCCATCCCTGGCTGCTCGACCATGCCGTCGCCGGCACCGCGCTCGTCCCCGGCGCGGCCCTGGTCGAGCTGGCGCTCGAGGCGGGGCGCCTGGTCGGCGCCGAGACGGTCGAGGAGCTGACGATCGAGGCGCCGATGCCGCTGGCCGCGGGAGAGGCCCTGCAGTTGCAGCTGCAGGTCTCCGAGCCGGACGCGGACGGGCGCCGCGGCCTCTCGATCCACTCCCGCCGCGAGGACCGTGGCGGCTCGCCGCCGCCCTTCACCCGTAACGCCGCCGGCTTCCTCTCGCCGCAGGCGCCGGTGCGGCCCGAGCCCCTCGCCGAGTGGCCGCCGGCCGGCGCCGAGCCGGTCGAGACCGCCGGCTTCTACGACCGCGTCGCCGCGATCGGCTTCGACTACGGCCCCGCCTTCCAGGGCCTGGAGCGGGCCTGGCGGCGCGGCGACGAGGTCTACGCCGAGGTCGCGCTGGCGCCTGCGCAGGCCGAGGAGGCCAGCGGCTACGGGGTCCACCCGGCGCTGCTCGACGCGGCGCTGCACCCCTCGGCGCTGGCCGGCGACCTCGGCGACGGCGTCCGCCTGCCCTTCAACTTCACCGGTGTCGCCCTGCACGGGGCCGGCGCCGGGGCGCTGCGGGTGCGGGTCTCCAGCGTCGGCGAGCGGGTCGCGATCGAGGCCGCCGACGCGAACGGCGCCCCCGTCCTCTCGGTCGCCTCCTTCAGCTCCCGCGCCGCCGACCCGGCCCAGCTCGGCGCTGCCGCCAAGGGCGGCGCCGGGGCGCTGCTCGCGCTCGCCTGGCACGAGCATGAGCTGGGCGGGATCGCGGCTGTGCCGGAGGAAGGCGTGACGAGTGAGGCCGGCGACGGCGTCACCGCGGCGCCGGGCGACGAACCGGCCGACCCGGTCCGGCTCGCCCCCGCCGCCGGGCTCGACGCCGCCGCTGCCGCGCAGGCGCTCGCCGCGGCGGCGCTGGAGCGGCTGCAGGAGGCGATCGGCAGCGGCTCCGAGGGCCGCCTCGCCTTCCTCACCGAGGGGGCAATGACGGTGGCGGAAGGCGAGTCTCCCGACCCCGCCCAGGCCGCCGTCTGGGGCCTGGTCCGCTCGGCCCAGTCCGAGCATCCCGGCCGCTTCCTCCTTATCGACAGCGACGGCAGCGAGGCCTCCGAGGCGGCGCTCGCCGCAGCGCTGGCCCAGAGCGAGGAGCCGCAGCTGGCCCTGCGCGAAGGCAGGGCGCTCGTCCCGCGCGTGCGCCCCGCCGCCGAAGGCGGCGGCGTCCCGTCCACGCTCGACCCCGACCGCACCGTCCTCGTCACCGGCGGCCTCACCGGCGTCGGCGCCCTCAGCGCCCGCCACCTGGCCGCGCAGGGCGCGCGCCACCTGCTCCTGGCCAGCCGCCGCGGCCCCGAGGCCCCGGGCGCCGAGCAGCTACTCGCGGACCTCGCCGAGCTGGGCTGCGAGGCGCGGGCGGTCGCCTGCGACGTCGGCGACCGCGCCCAGCTGGAGGCGCTGCTCGCCTCGATCCCCGCCGAGCATCCGCTCGGCGCCGTTCACCACTGCGCCGCCGCCCTCGACGACGGCGTCGTCGAGGCGCTCGACCCGGCGCGCCTGGCGACGGCGATGGCGCCCAAGGCCGACGCCGCCTGGCACCTGCACGAGCTGACCGCGGGCCTCGGCCTCTCGGAGTTCGTCCTCTGCTCCTCGATGGCGGCCAGCGTCGGCAACCCCGGCCAGGCCAACTACGCCGCCGCCTGCGCCTTCGTCGAGGCGTTGGCGCAGGCGCGCCGCGCCGCCGGCCTGCCGGCGACCGCGATCGCCTGGAGCCAGTGGGAACGCGAGAGCGAGCTGACCGCCGGCCTCGACCAGGCCAACCGCGCCCGCCTCGCTCGCACCGGCTTCCTGCCGATCCCCGACGCCGAAGGCCTGGAGCTGCTCGACCGCGCCCGCGGCAGCGCCGCCGTCAGCCTCGCCGCCCCCTTCGACGCCGCCGCCATGCGCCGCCTCGCCGCCGCCGGCTCGCTGCCGCCGCTGCTCGCGGGCCTGGCCCCCGGCGCCGTCCGCCGCCGCGCCGCCGCCAGCGGCTCCTTCGCCGCCCGCCTCGCCGCCGCCCCGGAGGCCGAGCGCGAAGCGCTGGTCCTGGAGCTGGTCCGCGAGCAGGCCGCCGCCGTCCTCGGCCACGCCTCCGCCAAGGCGATCGACCCCGCCGCCTCGTTCAAGGATCTCGGCTTCGACTCGCTCGGCGCGGTCGAGCTGCGCAACCGCCTCGCCGACGCCTGCGGGATCCGGATCGAGGCGACGCTGGTCTTCGACCACCCGAGCTGCGCCGCCGCCGCTGCCTACCTCCTGCAGCGGCTGCAGGGGACGGCCGGGAGCGCGGTCGCGGTGCGGGCGGCAAGCGCCGGCGAGGGCCCGATCGCGATCGTCGGCATCGCCTGCCGCTTCCCCGGCGGCGCCGACTCCCCCGCCGCCTTCTGGGAGCTGCTGGCGCGTGGGGGAGACGCGATCGCCCCCTTCCCCGCCGACCGCGGCTGGGACCTGGAGCAGCTCTACGACGCCGACCCCGACGCGCCCGGCAGCGCCTACGCGACCGAGGGCGGCTTCGTCGCCGACGCCACCGGCTTCGATGCCGCCTTCTTCGGGATCGCCCCGCGCGAGGCGCTGGCGATGGACCCGCAGCAGCGGCTGCTGCTCGAATGCGCCTGGGAGGCCCTGGAGGACGCCGGCATCGACCCGACCTCGTTGGCGGGCTCCGGCGCCGGGGTCTTCGCCGGGGCGATGCTGCCCGACTACCCGAGTGCCGCCGACCCGGCGCTCGAGGGCTACCTCGGGACCGGGCTCTCGCCCAGCATCATCTCCGGCCGCATCGCCTACGCGCTCGGGATCGAGGGCCCCGCGGTCTCGGTCGACACCGCCTGCTCCTCCTCGCTGGTCTCGCTGCACCTGGCCTCGCAGTCACTGCGCGGCGGCGAGTGCGACCTCGCCCTGGCCGGCGGGGTGACGGTGATGGGGAAGCCCGGCGTCTTCATCGAGTTCGCCCGCCAGCGCGGCCTCGCCCCCGACGGCCGCAGCAAGTCCTTCGCCGCCGCCGCCGACGGCTCCGGCTTCGCCGAGGGGGCGGGGCTGCTGGTCCTGGAGCGGCTGGTCGACGCCGAACGCAACGGCCACCGGCCGATCGCGCTGATCCGCGGCTCCGCGGTCAACCAGGACGGCGCCTCGAACGGGCTGACCGCTCCCAACGGCCCCTCGCAGGAGCGGGTGATCCGCCAGGCGCTCGCCAACGCCAGGCTCGCCCCCTCGGAGGTCGACGCGGTCGAGGCCCACGGCACCGGCACCCAGCTCGGCGACCCGATCGAGGCGCAGGCGCTGCTCGCGACCTACGGCCAGGAGCGGGGGGAGGGCGAGCCGCTCTACCTTGGCTCGCTGAAGTCGAACCTCGGCCACACCCAGGCCGCGGCCGGGGTCGCCGGCGTGATCAAGATGGCGCTCGCCCTGCGCCACGAAGAGCTGCCGCGGACGCTGCACATCGACGAGCCGACTCCGCATGTCGACTGGTCGGCGGGCGCGGTCGAGCTGCTGGCGGCGCCGCGCGAGTGGAAGCGGGGCGAGCGGCCGCGCCGGGCCGGCGTCTCCTCCTTCGGCATCTCCGGCACCAACGCCCACCTGCTGCTGGAGGAGGCGCCCGCGCACTCGCGCCGTTTGATGGGTTTCAGTGGCCAGGACACCGGTAACTCTTCAGACGGCGCGGGCCTGCCGCTGACGCCGCTGCTGCTCTCCGCCAAAGGCCCCGAGGCGCTGGCGGCGCAGGGCGCCCGCCTCGTTGCCCGGCTCGAGGCCGATCCCGAGCTGGCCCTCGCCGACGTCGCCCACACCCTCGCCAGCTCGCGCGCCAGTCTCGACCGCCGCGCCGTCGTCCTCGGCGCCGACCGGGCCGAGCTGCTGGCGGGGCTTGGCGCCCTCGCCGCCGGCGCCGAGCATCCGGCGCTGGTCACGGGCGCGGCCCGCGCCGGCGCCATCGCCTTTTTGCTCAGCGGCCAGGGCGCCCAGCGCCCGCGGATGGGCAAAGGCCTCTACGACGCCTTCCCGGTCTACGCCGAGGCCTTCGACCGGGCCTGCGCGGCGTTGGAGGGGGAGCTGGGCTTCGCGGTCCGCGACGCCGTCTTCGACGACGGCGATGGCGCCGCCGAGCGGCTGACCCGCACCGACCGCGCCCAGGCCGCGATCTTCGCCCTCCAGGTCGCCCTCTTCCGCCTCGTCGAGTCCTTCGGCCTGCGCCCCGACTACCTGCTCGGCCACTCGATCGGCGAGGTCAGCGCCGCCCACCTCGCCGGCGTCCTCTCGCTGGCCGACGCCGCCAAGCTGATCGCCGCCCGCGGCACCCTGATGGCGGCGCTCGCCGAGGGCGGTGCGATGGCCTCGGTCCGCGCCTCCGAGAAGGAGGTCGTGGCGAGCCTCGAGCCCTTCGCCGGGCGCCTCTGCCTCGCCGCTGTCAACGGCCCCGCCTCGGTCGTCGTCTCCGGCGAGAAGGACGCCCTGGCCGAGTGGGAAGCCGCCCGGGCCAAGGAGGGCCGCAAGGTCAAGCGCCTGCGGGTCAGCCACGCCTTCCACTCGCAGCTGATGGAGCCGATGCTGGAGGAGTTCGAGGCGCTGGCCGCGACGCTCGAGTTCAACCCGCCGCGGATCCCGATCGTCTCCAACCTGACCGGCGCCCTGCTCGGCGACGAGGAGGCTGCCTCGCCCGCCTACTGGGCCGCCCAGGTTCGCCAGCCGGTCCGTTTCGCCGACGGCGCCGGGCTGCTGGCCGAGCAGGGGGTCGCCCACTGCCTCGAGCTCGGCCCCGACGCCGTCCTCACCGCCTTCGCCGCCGAGGCGCTGGCCGGCGCCGAGCCAGCGCCCGCCCTCGCCCCGGCGCTGCGCCGCGAGCATCCCGAGCCGGCCTCCTTCCTCGCCGCGCTCGCCGCCCTGCACGCCGACGGCGCCGCGGTCGAGTGGGCCGAGCGTCTGCCCGGGGCCAAGGTCTCCCTGCCTGCCTACGCCTTCCAGCGCCAGCGCTTCTGGGTCGAGCAGGGGGCCGGCGGCGGCGACGCCGCCGGGCTCGGGCAGGCCACTTCGCGGCACCCGCTGCTCGGCGCCCGGGTCGCCCTGGCCGACGGCTCGCACCTCTTCACCGGCCGCCTCTCGCTGCAGGGCCAGCCCTGGCTCGCCGACCACACGGTCGCCGGCGCCGCCGTCGTCCCCGGCGCCGCCCTGGTCGACCTGGCCCTGGCGGCGGGCCGCCAGGTCGGCGCCGAGAAGCTCGAGGAGCTGGCGCTGGAGCAGCCGCTGGTCCTGCCCGAGCTGGGCGCCGTGCAGCTGCGGGTGGCGCTGACGGCTGCCGCCGACGGCTTCGAGCTGGCGATCCACTCGCGGCCCGAGGCCGGGGAGGACGAGGAGCTGCCGTTCGTCCGCCACGCCAGCGGCAGCCTCGCCGCCGCGGCGGCCGCGGTCGCCGGCTTCGAGGCCGGTGCCTGGCCGCCCGCCGGGGCCGAGCCGGTCGACGTCGCCGGCTTCTACGAGCGCGTGGCCGCGGTCGGGGTCGAGTACGGGCCGGCCTTCCAGGGGCTGGAGGCGGCCTGGCGGCGGGGCAACGAGGTCTTCGCCGAGGTCACGCTGGCGCCCGAGCAGGCCGAGGAAGCAGGGCTATACGCGATCCACCCGGCCTTGCTCGACGCGGCCCAGCACGCGACCTTCCCCTGGCCTGGCGCCGACGGCGACGAGGAGGCCGCGGTCTTCCCCTTCAGCTGGTCCGGGGTCGCCCTGCACGGCAGCGCCGGCGCGAGCAAGCTGCGGGTCAAGCTCGAGATCGGCGCCGACTCGCTCTCGCTGCAGGCCGCCGACGCCGACGGCAACCCGGTGGCCAGCGCCCGCGCGCTGGCGGTGCGGCGGCTCGACCCCGCCGCCCTCGCCGGGGCCGAGGCGGCTCGCTCCGAGGACCTCTACCTGGTCGGCTGGCGCCCGGTCGAGCTGGCCGCCGCGGCGCCCGGTGCCGAGCCCGAGCCCGGCCTGGTGCCGCTGGCACGGGCGCCGGAGGAGGCCGTCGACGCCGCCGCCGAGACCCTGGCCGCCGCCGCCCTGGAGCAGGTCCAGGCGGCGCTCGCCGCCGGGGACGGCCAGCGCCTCGCCTTCGTCAGCGAAGGCGCGGTGGCGGCGGGCGCGGGCGAGGCTCCCGACCCCGCTCTGGCCGCCGCCTGGGGCCTGGTCCGCTCGGCCCAGTCCGAGCATCCCGGCCGCTTCCTGCTTATCGACAGCGACGGCAGCGCGGCCTCCGAGTCGGCGCTCGCCGCGGCGCTGGCCCAGAGCGAGGAGCCCCAGTTGGCCCTGCGCGCGGGTGAGGCCCTGGCGCCACGCCTCGAGCCGGCGCCCGCCGCGGACGAGCCGGCCGCCGCGCTCGACCCCGACCGCACCGTCCTCGTCACCGGCGGCCTCTCCGGCCTCGGCGCCCTCGCCGCCCGCCACCTCGCCGCGCAGGGCGCCAAGCACCTGCTGCTGGCCAGCCGCCGCGGCCCCGGCGCCCCCGGCGCCGAGCAGCTGCTCGGCGACCTGGCCGAGCTGGGCTGCGAGGCGACCGCCGCCGCCTGCGACGTCGGCGAGCGCGCCCAGCTCGAGGCGCTGCTGGACTCGATCCCCGCCGAGCATCCGCTCGGCGCCGTCTACCACTGCGCCGGGGCGGTCGACGACGGGATCGTCGAGGCGCTCGACCGCGACCGCCTCGCCACCGCCCTGGCCCCGAAGGCCGCTGCCGCCTGGCACCTGCACGAGCTGACCGCGGAGTCGGGCCTCTCCTCCTTCGTCCTCTACTCCTCGTTGGCCGCCGTCCTCGGCAGCCCCGGCCAGGGCAACTACGCCGCCGCCAACTCCTTCCTCGACGCGCTCGCCCAGCGCCGCCGGGCCGAGGGCCTCGCCGCGACCGCCGTCGCCTGGGGCGCCTGGGAGCAGGAGACGGCGATGACCGCCGGCCTCGACCGGGCAGCGCGGGCGCGGATGGCCAGCTCGGGGCTCGCCCCGATCGCCAGCGAGCAGGGGCTCGAGCTGCTGGAGCGGGCCCGGGCCCTGGCCGCGGCCAACGTCGTCGCCGCGCCACTGCGGCGGCGCGCCCTGCGCGAGGCGGCCCGGGCCGGGACCCTGGCGCCGCTCTTCGCCGGCCTGGTGCCGGCCAGGAGCAAGCGCCCCGCGCCCCCCAGCGGCGCCCTCGCCAGCCAGCTCGCCGCCGCCCCGGAGGCCGAGCGCGAGGGCCTGGCGCTGGCGCTGGTGCGCACGCACGCCGCCGCCGTCCTCGGCCACGCCGCCACCCGGGAGGTCGACCCGGCGGCCAACTTCAAGGACCTCGGGTTCGACTCGCTGGCCGCGGTCGAGCTGCGCAACCGGCTGGCGCAGGCGAGCGGCCTGAAGCTGGAGCCGACGCTCGTCTTCGACTACCCGACCGCGCAACAGCTGGCGCGCCATCTGCTGGGGATGGTCGAGGGGACGACCACCCGGCCCGCCGTGCGGGTGCCGCGGCAGCACGAGGAGCCGATCGCGATCGTCGGCATCGGCTGCCGCTACCCCGGCGGCGCCTCTTCGCCGGAGCGGCTCTGGCAGCTGCTCGACGAGGGCCGCGACGCGGTCTCCGGCTTCCCCGCCGACCGCGGCTGGGACCTCGAGCGCCTGTACCACCCCGACCCCGACCACGCCGGCACCAGCTACGCCCGCGAGGGCGGCTTCCTGTACGAGGCGGGCGAGTTCGACGCCGCTTTCTTCGGGATCGCCCCGCGCGAGGCGCTGGCGATGGACCCGCAGCAGCGGCTGCTACTCGAATGCGCCTGGGAGGCGCTGGAGGAAGCCGGCGTCGACCCGACCTCGCTGGCGGGGTCCGGCACCGGCGTCTTCACCGGGGTGATGTACCAGGACTACGCGGCCGACCTCTGGAGTGCCGAAGGCAGCTCCGCCTCGGCCCGCGAAGGCCTCTCGGCGGTCGGCAGCGCCGGCAGCGTCGTCTCCGGCCGCCTCGCCTACACGCTCGGGCTCGAGGGCCCGGCCGTCTCGGTCGACACCGCCTGCTCCTCCTCGCTGGTCTCGCTGCACCAGGCGGCGGCGGCGCTGCGCGGCGGCGAGTGCGACCTCGCCCTGGCCGGCGGCGTCACGGTGATGGCGACGCCGCGCGCCTTCGTCGAATTCTCGCGCCAGCGCGGCCTGGCGCCGGACGGGCGCTGCAAGTCCTTCGCCGCCGCCGCCGACGGCACCGGCTGGGCCGAGGGCTCGGGCCTGCTCGTCCTCGAGCGGCTTTCCGAGGCCGAACGCAACGGCCACCGCCCGCTCGCCCTGATCCGTGGCTCCGCGGTCAACCAGGACGGCGCCTCGAACGGGCTGACCGCGCCGAACGGGCCCTCGCAGGAGCGGGTGATCCGCCAGGCGCTCGCCAACGCCGGCGTCGAGCCCGCCGAGGTCGACGCGGTCGAGGCCCATGGCACCGGCACCCCGCTCGGCGACCCGATCGAGGCGCGGGCGCTGCTGGCGGCCTACGGCGGCGAGCGCGAGCGGCCGCTGGCGCTGGGCTCGCTGAAGTCGAACATCGGCCACACCCAGGCCGCGGCCGGGGTCGCCGGCGTGATCAAGATGACGCTGGCGCTGCGCCACGGGAGGCTGCCGAAGACGCTGCACCTCGACGAGCCGACCGCGCACGTCGACTGGTCGGCGGGCGCGGTCGAGCTGCTGGCCGAGCCGCGCGAGTGGCGTCGCAACGGCCACGCCCGCCGCGCCGGCGTTTCCGCCTTCGGAGTCAGCGGCACCAACGCCCACCTCGTCCTCGAGGAAGCGCCGGCTGCCGACGTCGAGGAGCCGGGCGCTGCCGCGCTGCCGCCGGCGCTGCCGCTGCTGCTCTCGGCCAAAGCGCCGGAGGCGCTGGCCGAGCAGGCGGCCCGGCTCGGCTCGCGGTTGCGCGAGCAGCCCGAGCTGGGCCTGCGCGGCGTCGCCGCGACCCTGGCCCGCGCCCGCGCCCAGCTCGACCACCGCGCCGTCGTCGTCGGCGCCGACCGCGAGGAGCTGCTGGCGGGGCTGGCGGCCCTCGCCGCCGGCAAGCAGCACCCCGCCCTCGTCAGCGCCAAGGCGGCCCAGCGGCGCGAGCCCGCCTTCCTCTTCCCCGGCCAGGGCTCGCAGTGGCTGGGCATGGGACGCGAGCTGCTGGCGCAGTCCGAGCCCTTCGCGGCGCGGATGGCCGAGTGCGAGGCGGCATTGTCGCCCTTCGTCGAGTGGTCGCTGCTGGAGACGATCGAGTCCGAGGACGGCGCCTGGCTCGACCGCGTCGACGTCGTCCAGCCGGCCCTGTTCGCGACGATGGTCTCGCTCGCCGGCCTCTGGCGCGCCTTCGGGGTCGAGCCCGGCGCCGTCGCCGGCCACTCCCAGGGGGAGATCGCCGCCGCGGTCGTCGCCGGCGCGCTCAGCCTCGAGGACGGCGCCCGTGTCTCCGCCCTGCGCAGCCAGGCCCTGGCCGAGCTGGCCGGCAAGGGCGGCATGGCCGCGCTGGCGGTGACCGCCGAGCAGGCCCGG
>DASYKN010000001.1:0-16658 GCA_035995325.1 Solirubrobacterales bacterium | reverse complement strand
GGTGATCGCCAACGACTTCTCCGCGATCAACGTCGCCCTGCCGACGATGGAGAAGGACTTCGACACCAACATCAACACGATCCAGTGGGTGGTCAACGCCTACGCGCTGACCTTCGGGGTGATGATCGTCACCGGCGGCCGCCTCGCCGACATGTTCGGGCGCCGCAACGCCTTCTTCCTCGGCGCCGCGATCTTCGCCACGATGTCGGCGCTCGGGGGCGCCGCCCCGACCGAGACCTGGCTGATCGCCTGCCGCACCCTGATGGGGATCGGCGGCGCCCTGATGTGGCCGGCGATCCTGGGAATGACCTTCGCGATCCTGCCCGAAGACAAGGCCGGCCTGGCCGGGGGGATCATCCTCGGCGCCGCCGGCCTCGGCAACGCGCTCGGGCCGTTGATCGGCGGCGTCCTCACCGACGCGCTGAGCTGGCGCTGGATCTTCTTCCTCAACGTGCCGATCGCGATCTTCGCGGTCGTCGTCACCTACTTCCTGGTCCACGTCAAGGAGCCCGAAGCCAAGGACCAGCGGATCGACTACCCGGGGATCGCGGCGCTCTCGGTCGGCCTCGTCTCGCTGCTGATCGCCCTCGACCAGGTCGCCGACTGGGGCTGGGGAGACCCGCGGGTCGTGGGGCTGCTGGCCCTCGCCGCGGTCCTGCTCCTCGTCTTCGTCCCGCTCGAGCGGCGCGCCGGCGAACACGCCCTGGTGCCACGGGCGATCATGCGCAACCGCAGCTTCACCGCCTCCTGCGTGGCGATCCTCTTCATGTCGGCGACCTTCTTCGCCTCGCTGCTCTACCTGCCGCAGTTCATGCAGAAGCAGTTCGGCTACTCACCGCTGGAGGCAGGGGTCGGGATCCTGCCCTTCCTCGGCGTCTTCGCCGTCGTCTCCTTCATCGCCGGGCCGCTCTACAACCGCCTTGGGGCCAAGCCGCTGGCGGTCTTCGGCGCCGCCTGCATCACGATCGCGCCGTTCCTCTTCTCGCAGGTGGACTCCGGCTCGACCTACGGTGCCCTGGTCCCCGGCATGGTCGTCCTCGGGCTCGGGGTCGGCAGCTTCTACCCAACCGCGACCACGGCCGGGGTGACCTCGGTCGACGACTCCCAGACCAGCCTCGCCGGCGGCATCGTCTACATGTTCCAGATCGCCGGCGGCTCGATCGGGCTGGGCCTGACGACGACCGTCTTCTCGGCCGCGGTGCCGCCCTTCGTCGACGGCATCGAGGCGGGCTTCCGGCTCGACGCGGGCCTCTCCCTGGTCGGCTTCCTGGTCTCGCTGCTGTTCGTCGGCGGGACCCTCTTCTCGCGGGCCAAAACGGCCGGCGAGGCCGCCTGAACGGCCGGGCGGCACGAGAAGTCGCGGGGTGCTTAGAGGATGGTGTTGTGGCCGGGGCCACCGACGATTTGGTTTTCGCCCGGGCCGCCGCGGATGACGTCGTCGCCAGGGCCGGCGAAGAGCATGTCGTTGCCTTCGCCGCCATAGAGGGCGTCGTCGCCCGAGCGGCCGATCAGGGTGTCGTCGCCGGTCCCGCCGACCAGCTTGTCAGCCGCGGCGCCGCCGTAGAGGCGGTCGTCGCCCGGGCCGCCGCGCAGGGTCACCGGGATCTGGACCTTGGGCGAGATGGTCACCGAGTCGTTGCCGCCGCCGGCGTTGACTTCGAAGCCGGAGATCGCGGTCGCCCCGCAGAGCAGACGGTTTTCATAGCCTTCCGGGTGAGTGCAGACGGCGCCGCCGACTTCCAGCGGGCTGAGCGAGTCGATCACGTAGTCGCGCCCGTCGGAGCTGAGCTTGACGCTGAGCACGTCGCGCTCTTCGCCGCCGGTGATGAGCATGTTCAGGGTCGGTTCTTCGGCATGCGCGAGCGGCGCGGCAAGAGCCACAATCAACGCCATCGCAATGAGAATCGCCCTCTTCATCGTGCAGTCGTGCCGGCCGGAAGACGCCGACGTCCTCCTATGGGAACAACACGACCTTGCCGACGTTGCGGCGCTCGGCGATGAATTGGTGCGCCTCGCCGGCGCGGTCGAAGGGGAAAGCCTCGGCGACGACCGGGTCGATCCGGCCCGCCTCGAGATCGGCCATCAGCGGCTCGGTGACGCGGTCGAGGTTGCCCTCGCGCTCCCACCAGCTCAGCATGTTGAGGCCGAAGACGCCTTTGTTCTCGTTCATCACCATCAGGCTCTTCCACCACGGCATCGTCGCCAGCGGCATCTTCAGCAGGCTCTTCAGCGTCGCCGGGATGTCGCGCACGCCGGTGTTCGAGTTCTCCGAAAGCCCGTACATGACCATCCGCCCGCCCGGCCGCAGCAGCCGGTAGTCCTTGCGGAACGAGGTCGGGCCCAGCGGGTCCATGATCACGTCGACGCCCTCGCCGCCGGTGATCCGCATCACCTCGGCCTCGAAGTCCTGGTTGCGGTAGTCGATCGCGTGAGTCACGCCCTGGGCGCGGATCGCCTCGTGCTTGCCGGGTGAGGCGGTGCCGAAGACCTCGGCGCCGACGTTGCGCGCGATCTGAGTGGCGGAAATCCCGACACCGCCGCCGGCGGCGTGGATGAGGACGCGGTCGCCCTTGCGCATCCCGCCCATCATGATCAGCGCCGCGTAGGCGGTGCCGTAGTTGACCGGGAAGGCCGCGCCCTGCTCGAAGCTGAGCCGGTCGGGCAGCGGCAGCGCCTGCTCGGCCGGGACCACGACCAGCTCGGCCTGGCCGCCGAAGCGGGTGCCGGCGACGACGCGGTCGCCGACCGCATGCTCGCTGACGCCCTCCCCCACGCTCTCGACCTCGCCGGCGACCTCGTAGCCGAGGACGCAGGGCGTCTTCGGCGCGTCGGGATAGAGGCCGATACGGGCGAGCGTGTCGGCGAAGTTGATGCCGGCCGCCTTGACCGCGATCCGCAGCTCGCCCGGGCCCACAGACGGATCCGGCCGCTCCTGCACCTGCAAAACCTCGGGGCCTCCGGTGCCAGTTAGAACGACGGCGCGCATCCGCCCACCCTAACCGCTGTCAGAAATTCCTCACCAAACCCCGCAGGGCGGATGCGTCTACAGGTCCACAGAACGGCCGATGGCGAAGCCATCAAGCCCGAGGATCTTCTCGATCGTCTCGCTACGGACCGGGGCGTCGGTGGTCAGCGCCATCACCGCGCGCTCGCCGCCCTGCTCGGCGCCGACGGCGGCGGAGACGATGTTGACGCCCTCCTCGCCGAGCATCGTCCCGACCCGGCCGATCATCCCCGGCTGGTCGGCGTAGCGGAAGACGGCGATGTGCTGCGCGAAGGGCAGGTAGAAACCCTCGCCCCAGACCGAGACCAGGTAGGGCTCGTTGCGGGGGCCGACGCTGGTGCCGGAGACCTCGACCTCGTGGTCGCCGGAGCCGACGCGGACGGTGACCAGCTCGGTGAAGTCCTCGGTGCTGGCGTCCTTGGTCTCGACCAGGTCGATGCCCCGCTCCTCGGCCATCTGCGGCGCGTTGACGAGGTTGACCGGCTCCTCGGTGTTGCCGGCGAGGATGCCGGCGAGGACGGCGATCCCAAGCAGGCGGGTGTCGTGCGAGGCGATGCGGCCGCGGAACTCGGCGGTGACGCGGTCGACCGAGCCGTCGCCGAGGCCCTGGGCGAGGCGGCCGAGCTTTTCGCAGAGCGGCACGAACGGCGCCAGCGCCTCCATCGCCTCCGGGCGCACGGCGGCGATGTTGACCGCGTTGGTGACGACGCCGCCGCTCAGCGCCGCGGTCACCTGCTCGGCGGTGACGATGCCGGCCCGGTCCTGCGCCTCCGCCGTCGAGGCGCCGAGGTGGGGCGTGACGACGACGTCCTCGCGGGCGAAGATCGGATGCTCGGTGAACGGCTCGGAAGGGAAGACGTCGAGCGCGGCGCCGCCGAGCTTGCCCGACTCGAGCCCGGCCATCAGCGCGTCGAGGTCGACCAGCTCGCCGCGGGCGCAGTTGACGAGGCGGGCGCCGTCCTTCATCTGGGCGATCGTCTCGGTGCCGATCAGGCCGATCGTCTCCGGCGTCTTCGGCACGTGCAGGGTGACGAGGTCGGCGCGGCCGAGAACCTCCTCGACGCTGTCGAGGCCCTCGACCCCAAGCTCGCGGAAGCGCTCGGCGGAGACGAACTTGTCGAAGGCGACGACGTCCATCTCGAAGCTCTGGGCGCGTTTGGCGACGAGCTGGCCGATGCGGCCGAAGCCGATCACCCCCAGCGTCTTGCCGTAAAGCTCGGCGCCCTTGAACTTGGCCCGGTCCCAGCGCCCGGCGACGAGCGATTCGTGCGCCTGCGGGACGTTGCGGAAGAGCGCCAGGGCCAGCGCCAGGGTGTGCTCGGCGGCGGCGACCGAGTTCGACTCGGGCGCGTTGGCGACGATGATGCCGCGGCGGGTCGCGGCGGGGATGTCGACGTTGTCGACGCCGGTGCCGGCGCGGCCGATCACCTTCAGGTTGGTGGCGAGTTCGATCAGCTCCGGCGTCATCTTCGTCGCCGAGCGGATCAGGATCGCGTCGTAGGAGCCGATCTTCTCGCGCAGCTCCTCGTCGGACATGTCGAGGCCGAGGTCGACGTCGAAGTTCGTCCGCAGCAGGTCGACGCCGGTGTCGGCGATCTTCTCCTTGACCAGGACCTTCACCTCGCCACCCCCTCGACGTTGGCGAGGGCCCAGTCGATGCAGGCGGTCAGCGCCTCGACGTCGTCGGGCTCGACCGCGGGGAACATCCCCACCCGCAGCTGGTTGCGGCCGAGCTTGCGGTAGGGCTCGACGTCGACGATGCCGTTGGCGCGCAGGGCGGCGGCGAGCGCGGCGGCGTCGACCGAGTCGGCGAAGTCGATCGTGCCGACGACCAGCGAGCGCTTGGCGGCGTCAGCGACGAAGGGCGTGGCGACGTCGCTGGCCTCGGCCCAGCCGTAGAGGCGGCTCGAAGAGTCGCCGGTGCGGGCAACGCACCACTCGAGACCGCCGTTGGCGAGCATCCACTCGACCTGGTCGGCGAGCAGCAGCAGGGTCGCCAGCGCCGGCGTGTTGTAGGTCTGCTCCTTGCGCGAGTTCTCCAGCGCCGTCTGCAGCGAGAGGAACTCGGGCTGCCAGCGGCCGTCGATGCCATCGAGCTGCTCGATCCGGGCGATCGCGGCGGGGCTGAGCAGCGCCAGCCAGAGGCCGCCGTCGGCGCCGAAGGACTTCTGCGGGGCGAAGTAGTAGGCGTCGGCCTCGGCGGCGTCGACCGGCAGGCCGCCGGCGCCCGAGGTGGCGTCGATCAGGACGAGCGAGTCGCCGGCGCCCTCGGGGCGCGCGACCGGGACCATCACCCCGGTCGAGGTCTCGTTGTGGGCCCAGGCGATGACGTCGGCCGCGGGGTCGGCGGTCGGCGCCGGAGCGTCGCCGGGGAGGGCCTCGATCACGATCGGGTCGGCCAGATGCGGGGCGCCGGCGGTCGCCTTCGAGAACTTCTGCGAGAACTCGCCGTAGGTGAGGTGGAGGGCGCGCTCGCGCACGATCCAGGCGGCGGCGGCGTCCCAGAAGGCGGTGGTGCCGCCGTTGCCGAGCGCGACCTCGTAGCCGTCGGGCAGCGAGAAGAGGTCGGCGAGGCCGGAGCGGACGCGGCGGACGACGTCGCGGACCGGCGCCTGGCGGTGCGAGGTGCCCATCAGCTTGCTCTGCTCGGCCAGCGCCGCGAGCGCCTCCGGGCGCACCTTCGAGGGCCCGCAGCCGAAGCGGCCGTCGGCCGGCTTCAGCTCGGCTGGGATCTGCGCGGTGCCTGAGGTCGAGGTGGTCATCGGGCTCGACAGGTTATTGACCCTCGCGGGTGAACTGGCGCCGGGGCCGGGGGTAGGCTCGCCCCGCTGCGTCCCAGTCCCGTCCAAACCGAGGGGGATCGATGTACCCGATCAGCTACGAAGCCGATTTCAACCCAACGCCGAACCGCTGGACCACCTTCTTCCGGCTGCTGCTGGCGATCCCCTGGCTGATCGTCGCCACCTTCTGGCTGATCCTCTTCGCCTTCACGCATCTCTTCGCCTGGGTCGCGGTGGTGATCCTCGGCCGCTACCCGCAGTGGCTGTACGAGTTCAACTCCGGGGTCGTCCGCTTCTCGATCCGCACCTCCGCCTGGATCTACCTGCAGACCGACGTCTGGCCACCGTTCAGCCTCAGCGACGACCCGGCCTACCCGATCCGCGTCAACTTCGCCCCGGCGGCCACGCGCCAGAGCCGCCTCAAGGCCTTCTTCCGGATCATCCTGGTGCTGCCGGTGCTGCTCGTCCTCTCCTACGGCACCACCTACATCCAGCAACTGGCCGCCCTCGTCGCCTGGGTGACGATCGTCTTCCGCGGCTACCTGCCGGAGGGGATCAACAACATGCTGACCTTCGTCAACAGCTTCCACGCCCGCGTCTTCGGCTACCTGGCGCTGCTCACCGACGACTACCCGCCGATCGGCCTCGAGGCCGCGCGCGGAGCCGAGGTCGCCGCGCCCCCGGCAGCGCCCCAGCCCCCGGCCGCACCGACCGTCTAGGAGGATTTTGATGAGCGACGAGAACAACAGCGTCACCAAAGGTGAGGGATACGCGGTCGCAAGCCTCGACGGGCTCGGAGAGGGCCCCGGCTTCCGCAAGATCCGCACGGAGCTGGGCGTCACCGCCTTCGGCGTCAACGCGATCGTGCTGCCGCCGACCTACGAGACCGGCAGCCACTTCCACGACGAGCAGGAGGAGCTGTACTTCGTCCACAGCGGCGAAGTCGAGTTCACCTTCGGCGACGGCTCGACCCAGCGCCTCGGCCCCGGCGGCCTCGCCTGGGTCGACGCCCCGACCTCGCGCAAAGTGAGGAACGTGAGCGACTCCGAGGAGGCCGTCTACGTGATCGTCGGGGGCAAGGACGGATATGTCGGTAGGGACGGAAAACTCAGCGAGGGCGAGACGCACCGCTAGAGGGCGGGTGGTTGGGAGGGGTTGGGTGCCCCTCATCCAGAAGCCGTTGCGCAGCTGGGTCGCGTGCCAGGGTCCGTGCGCCTGTCCTTGAGCTTCTGGCTGAGGGGCACCCAACCCCCTCCCCACGACGCGCATCTAACGGCTCGCCCGAGCTGGCAAGGGTTCGTAAGCCACCCAAAGCTCTGAAGCTGCCCAGCTAACGAAGCTCACTGCCACTGAGTTGGTGCCCTACCTCGGACCGGCTCGGAAGATCCGAAGCCGGGCTTCCACGAGGGAGGGTCGGGTGTCCCTCCCGCAGAAGCTCAAGCGCGGGGGCCCAGGCCCTAGCCGCGCGCTCAGCTGCGCGACGGCTTCTGAGGGAGGGACACCCGACCCTCCCGACCGGATGCGTCCTACTTCGTGTCCTTGAACCCTTGGTCGATCCAGGGCATCATCGTCCGCAAATCCTTGCCGACATCCTCGATCTCGGCCCCCTGCAGCTCCCCGCGCATGCGGTCGAAGTTCTCGTTGCCGGCCTTGTTCTCGGCGATGAACTCGCGGGCGAAGTCGCCGGACTGGATCTCCTTGAGGATCTGCTTCATCGCCGCCTTGGTCTCGTCGGTGATCACCCGTTTGCCGCGGGTGAGGTCGCCGTACTCGGCCGTGTTGGAGATCGAGTGGTGCATCCCCTGGATCCCCTTCTCGTACATCAGGTCGGCGATCAGCTTCAGCTCGTGCAGGCACTCGAAGTAGGCCAGGCGCGGGTCGTAGCCGGCCTCGACCAGGGTCTCGAAGCCGGCCTGGACCAGCTCCGAGGCGCCGCCACAGAGGACGGCCTGCTCGCCGAAGAGGTCGGTCTCGCACTCGTCTTTGAAGCTGGTCTCGATCACGGCCGCGCGGCCGCCGCCGATGCCGGAGGCGTAGGCGAGGACGAGGTCGTGGGCGTTGCCGCTGGCGTCCTGGTGGACGGCCATCAGGCAGGGGACGCCGTTGCCTTCCTCGTACTGGCGGCGGACCAGGTGGCCGGGGCCCTTGGGCGCGACCATGCCGATGTCGACGCCGGGGGGCGGCTCGATCTCGCCGAAGTGGATCGCGAAGCCGTGGGCGAAGAGCAGGAGGTTGCCGGGGGCGATGCCGTCGGCGATCTCGGCGTTCCAGACCTCGGACTGCTTCTCGTCCGGCAGCAGGATCATCACCAGGTCGCCGCGGCTGGCGGCTTCGGTCACGTCGAGGACCTCGAGGCCGGCCGCTTCGGCCTTGGCGCGGCTGGAGGAATCGGGCCGCAGGCCGACGACCACGTCGACCCCGGAGTCCTTGAGATTGAGGGCGTGAGCGTGCCCCTGGGAGCCGTAACCGAGGATCGCGACGGTCTTGCCGTCGAGCTTGCCGAGGTCGGCGTCTTTGTCGTAGAAAATGTCGTCAGTGCGCATCGGCCGCAGGCTATCGGAGCGCCCTGCGCATCAGCTTGCCCGAGGGCGTGCGTGGCAGCGCCGCCGCCAGCTCCACCCGCTTGGGGACCTTGAACCCGGCCAGCGACTCGGCGCAGTAGCGCCGCAGTTCGTCCGGGGTGACCGCGGAGCCGCTTTCCAGGACCACCACCGCGGTCACCGCCTGCTGCCACTCCGGGTCCTCGCGGCCGACGACGGCGGCGTCGGCGACCTCGGGGTGGCGCAACAGCACCTCCTCGACCTCGGCCGGGATCACGTTCTCGCCGCCGCTGACGATCATGTCGTCGATCCGGTCCTTGACGTAGAGGAAGCCCTCGTCGTCGATGTGGCCGACGTCGCCGGTGTGCAGCCAGCCATCGGCGTCGGCGCGGCCGGGGGCGACGGTCGGGCCCTGGACCAGGATCTCGCCGTCGAGGATCCGCAGATGGGTGGTCAGCAGCGGCCGGCCGGCGGAGCCGAGCTTGCGCTTGGCGTCGGCCGGGGCGAGCGTCGTCACCTGCGAGCAGGTCTCGGTCAGGCCGTAGGTCTGGACCACGGTCGCGCCCTTGGCGATCGCCTCTTCCAGCGGTTCCTCTGGAACCGGGCCGCCGCCGACCAGGACCGCCCGCGGGCCGGAGAGGTCGGCGCCGGCCTCGAGCAGCCGCGTCAGCATCGTCGAGACGACGGAGACGACGGAGATGTCGTCGGCTTCCAGCGCGGCGCCGGCGCGGTCGACGTCGAAGCCGTCGTGGACGACCGCGGCGGTCCCGTAGATGACCGAGCGGATCACGATCCCGAGCCCGGAGATGTGGCTCAGCGGCAGGCAGCAGAGCCAGCGGTCGGCCGGCTCGACGCCGATGTTGAAGGCGGAGCCGACCGCGCTCCAGAGGAAGTTGCCGTAGGTGAGGCCGACCGGGTGCGGCGTGCCGGTGCTGCCGCTGGTGAGGACGCGGGCGCAGACCTCGTCCATGTCGTGCTCCCCCAGCAGCGGCAGGTCGGCCTCGGTCTGGGTCAGCTCGCCGGCGTCGTCGAGGTCGACGATCGGCTCCTCGGCGGCGACGATCTCGGCCCGCTCGGCCTGGGTCAGCCGCGGGCTCAGCGGCAGCAGCCGGGCGCCGACCTTCATCAGCGCGTGGGCCAGGACGACCTGCTCGCGGCGCGGATGCATGGTCAGCGCGGCGGTCGAGCCGCGGCGCACGCCCTGGGCGGCGAGGCGGCGGGCGACCCAGGTCGCCTCCGCCTCCAGCTCGGCATAGGTCATCTCGGCGCCGTCCGCCACGAGGGCGGTACGGTCGGGACAGCTTTGGGATCTCTGGGCGAGCCAGTCGTCGAGCTTCATCGGCCGGATATCGTGCCCATCATGCCCAAACGCCATAAGGACGCTCCGCCCGAGCAGGACCTCTACGCGCCGATCGAGTGGCAGAGCCTCGCCGAGTACGAGGACATCCGCTACGAGAAGGCCGAGGGAATCGCCAAGGTCACGATCGACCGGCCCGAGGTCCTCAACGCCTTCCGGCCGCAGACGCTGATCGAGATCGCCGCCGCGCTGGAGCTGGCGCGCGAGGACACCGAGGTCGGCGCGATCGTCCTCACCGGCGCGGGCGAGCGGGCCTTCTGCTCCGGCGGCGACCAGAGCGTGCGCGGCGACAGCGGCTACGTCGCCGAGGGCGCCTCGCTCGGCCGCTTCCACGTCACCGACCTGCAGGTGCAGATGCGGCGGCTGCCAAAGCCGGTGCTGGCGATGGTCGCCGGCTACGCGATCGGCGGCGGCCACATCCTCCACGTCTGCTGCGACCTGACGATCGCCGCCGACAACGCCGTCTTCGGCCAGACTGGGCCGCGGGTCGGCTCCTGGGACGGCGGCTTCGGCGCCTCGCTGCTGCGCGACCTGGTCGGAACCAAGAAGGCGAAGGAGTTCTGGCTGCTCTGCCGCCAGTACGACGCCGAGGAGGCACGGGAGATGGGCCTGGTCAACGCCGTCGTCCCGCTGGCCGACCTCGAGCGCGAGACGGTGGCATGGTGCCGCGACATGCTGGCGCTCTCGCCCTTCGCCCTGCGCCTCGCCAAGGCCAGCTTCAACGCCCACGAGGACGGCTACGCCGGGATCCAACAGCTGGCCCACGACGCCAACCTCCTCTTCTACGGCAACGAGGAGGCCGCCGAGGGGCGCGAGGCCTTCAAGCAGAAGCGCCAGCCCGACTTCTCCAAATTCCCGCGGCGGCCATGAGCGGCGCCGGGACGGGAGCAGGGCAATGAGGATCTGGCTGATGGCCGCAAGGCCGCGCACCCTGCCGGCGGCGATCGCCCCGGTCCTGGTCGGCACCGCCGCGGCGGTGCAGTGGCACGGCAGCCTGCCGCGCTGGGGCGCCTTCATCGCCGCCTTGGTCGGCTCGATCTTCATCCAGATCGGGACCAACCTCGCCAACGACTACTCCGACGCCAAACGCGGCGCCGACACCGCCGACCGGCTCGGGCCGGTGCGGGTCACCTCGGCCGGCCTCGTCACCCCGCAGCGGGTGCTGACGGCTACCTGGATCGCCTTCGCGATCGCGGTCGCCTGCGGCGTCTATCTGGCGACCGTGGCCGGGATCGCGATCCTCGTCGTCGGCGTCTTCTCGATCGCCGCCGGCGTCCTCTACACCGGCGGCCCGCGCCCCTACGGCTACGCCGGGCTCGGCGAGGTCTTCGTCTTCCTCTTCTTCGGCCTCGTCGCCGTCAACGGCTCCTACTTCGTCCAGGTCGACCAGCTCGACGCGCTGCCGCTGGGGCTCTCGATCGCGGTCGGCTTCCTCGCCACCGCGATCCTCGTCGTCAACAACGTTCGCGACCTCGAGACCGACCGGCGGGCGAACAAGATGACCCTGGCGGTGCGGATGGGCCGCGCCAACGCGGTGATGCTCTACCGGGTGCTGATGCTGGGGGCCTTCGTGGTGCTGCCGATCGCGCTGGCCGCGGGTGAAGCGAGCGCGCTGCCCCTGATCGGCCTGCTGGCGCTGCCGTTGGCCTTCGCGCCGATGCGGGCGATGACCAACCGCACCGACGGCCCCTCGCTCAACGGCGCCCTTGCCGCCACCGGGATGGTCCTGGCCGCCTACAGCCTGCTGGTCTCGGCCGGGCTGCTGATCTCCAGCTGAGGCCCTGGCGGGGGGCGCCCGCCAGGTGGGAAGCTTGGGCCATGCGAATCGCCTCCGTCGAGGTCATCCCCTACGCGCTGCCCTTCCGCGCTCCCTACGTGACCGCCCGCGGCAGCCTCGAGCGGCGCGAGATGGTGCTGCTGCGGCTTTGCTCCGACGACGGGATCACCGGACTTGGCGAAGCGGTGCCGCTGTCGCTGCGCGGCGGCGCCCCGCTGGCGCGGGTCGTCGGTGAGCTGGAGCTGCTGGGCGAGCTTTCCGAGCTGGACGAGGCGAGCCTGCTGGGCGGCATCGGCAACCTCTCGGCGCCGGCGCGCTGCGCGGCGCTGACCGCGCTGCTGGACCTGCGTGGCCGTCGCGCCGCCTGCGAGGGCCGGGCCGGCGATGCCGCCGCCGAGCCGGTGCCGTGCAACGCGACGCTGGTGGCGGGCGAGCCGGCCGCGGTCGCGGCGGACGCCCTGGCCTGGGCCGCGGAGGGCTTCTCCACCTTCAAGCTCAAGCTCGGCGTCGGCGACGACCTCGGCCAGGTGCGGGCGGTGCGCGAGGCGGTCGGGCCGCGGGCGCGAATCCGAATCGACGCCAACGCCGCCTGGAGCGTCGAGCAGGCGAAGCGCGTCCTCGGCGCGCTGGAGCCGCTGGGGATCGAGCTGGCGGAGCAGCCGGTGGCGACGATCGAGGAGGCGATCGAGGTCGCCGGCGCCACCTCGATCCCGATCGCCGCCGACGAGAGCGTCGAGAGCCGCAGCGACGCGGCTCTGCTGGCCTCGCTCGGCGCCTGCGCCTTCGCCGGGATCAAGCTCTCCAAGGTCGGCGGCCCGGAGGAGGCGATTGCGATCGCCGAGCTGCTCCCGTCCTACCTCTCCAGCGCCCTCGACGGCCCGGTCGGGATCGCTGCTGCGGCGCAGGTGGCGCAGACGCTGCGGCTGAACGCTCCCGAAGGAGCGGTCGAGCTGGCGCACGGGCTGGCGACCCAACGCCTCTTCGCCGAGACCGTGGCCACGAGCGAGTGCGCGCTGCGCGACGGAATGCTGCACCCGCCCCCCGGCCCCGGGCTCGGCGTCGAGATCGACGAGCGCGCGCTCGAGCTGCACCGGCTCGACGTTCGTTGAGGACTTCCCGGTCCTGGGACACCGGTAAGTCCTCAACCTTCGATCATCTAAGTTGCCCGGGCGTGGACCCGACCAACGCCAACACCGCCCTCGCCTCCGCTTTCGCCGAGGAGCTGGCCCGTGGCGGGCTACGGCGGGCGGTGGTCTCCCCCGGCTCGCGCTCGACGCCGCTGGCGCTGGCTCTTTGGCGCCAGCCGGAGATCGAGGTGGCGGTGATCCTCGACGAGCGCTCGGCCGGCTTCTTCGCGCTCGGCGCGGCGCAGGCGAGCGGTGAGCCGGTGGCGCTGCTCTGCACCTCGGGCACGGCCGCCGCCAACTACCACCCGGCGGTCTGCGAGGCCGACGAATCGGCCGTCCCGCTGGTCGTCCTCAGCGCCGACCGGCCGCCGGAGCTGCGCGGGATCGGCGCCGGCCAGACGATCGACCAGATCAAGCTGTTCGGCTCCGCGGTGCGCTGGTTTTGCGAAGTCGGGACCCACGACGCCGACGACAGCGGCCTGCTCCATTACCGCTCGGTCGCCTGCCGGGCGCTGGCGGCGGCGCGCGGCGAGACCCGCCCGGGGCCGGTCCACCTCAACCTGCCCTGGCGCGAGCCACTGGCGCCGCTGCCGGTCGCGGGCGCGGTCAGCGCGACCGACCCGCTGGCGCTCGAGGGGCGCGACGGCCGGCCGCTGACGGCCGTCACCAGGATCGACCTCGAGCCCTCGGCCTTCCTGCTGGAGGAGATGGCGGGCCACATCGGCGACGCGATCGCCGGCGTGATCGTCGCCGGCCGCCAGCTCGACCCGGAGCTGCGCGAGCCGCTCGCCCACCTCGCCCGCGTCTCCGGCTTCCCGATCCTGGCCGAGCCGACCTCGCAGCTGCGCAGCGGGCCCCACGACCGCTCCCAGGTGATCGCCGGCTACGACCTGCTGCTGCGCGACGAGTCATTCGCCCGCTCGGTCGTCCCCGACTTCGTCCTCCGCTTCGGCGAGATGCCGACCAGCAAGCCGCTGCGGGCATGGCTTGCGGCCAGCGGCGCCAGCGAAATCGCGGTCGACCCCTACGGCGGCTGGAACGAGCCGAGCAACCGCGCGGCGGCGATCCTGCGGGCCGACCCAACCGAGCTGGCCTCCGGCTGGGCGGCGCGGCTGGAGAAGGAACCGCGGGGGGCGCCGGAGCGATGGATCGCCGCCGAGCGGGCCGCGCAGGCGGCATTGGAGGATGCCTTGGGCGAGGCTGGCGATGACATCGCAACCGGCACCGGAGATGCGTCCAGCCCGATCTCCGAGCCCGCCCTGCACCGCGCCCTCGCCCGCGCCCACGCCGACGGCGACCTCGTCTACACCGCCTCGAGCATGCCGATCCGCGACCAGGAGGCCTTCCTCGCCGCGGGGGAGGCGGACGCGCTCTTCCTCTGCAACCGCGGCGCCAACGGCATCGACGGTCTGATCTCCTCCGGGATCGGCGCCGCCCGGGCCAGCGGCCGCCCGACGACGATCGTCACTGGCGACCTCGGCCTGCTGCACGACATCGGCGGCCTCGCCGCCCTGCGTGATGTCTCCACCCCCGTACGCATCGTCGTCATCGACAACGACGGCGGCGGCATCTTCCACTTCCTGCCCCAGCAAGGCGCCCTCGACAGCGACGAGTTCGAGGCCCTGCTCGGCACCCCCCGCGGCGTCGACACCGCCAAGGCGGCAGCCCTCTTCGACCTCCCCCACCACCGCCTCGAATCCCTCAGCGACCTCCCGGACGCGCTGGCGGCAGGAACGGGTCTGATCGAGGTCAAAACCGACCGCGCCACCAACGTCGCCGCCCACCGCCACCTCCAAGAGCGCGTCCACTCCGCGCTGGCCGACCTGGCGGAGTAAGCAGGGGCCGGAGGGCGTGCCCCTACTCGGCCAGCAACGGCAGCAGCGCCTGCAACTTGACCTCGGTCTCCGCCAGCTCGGCGGC
Organism: Solirubrobacterales bacterium; assembly: GCA_035995325.1. Classification (GTDB taxonomy): domain Bacteria; phylum Actinomycetota; class Thermoleophilia; order Solirubrobacterales; family 70-9; genus VAYN01. Next base: position 2,153 of record DASYKN010000001.1, on the reverse strand, counting down.
GGGATCGGAGCCCGCCACCACTCCAACGCCGGCGAACAGGTGTGCCTCGCGGTCGCGCAGCAGGGCGCTGCGCAGGGCGACGCAGAACTCGCCGTCCTCAGTCGCGTCCATCCAGCCGACCGGGCCGGCGTACCAGCCGCGGTCCATCTGCTCGAGCGTGGCGATCGCGGCCGCTGCCTCGGGCCAGGGCTCGCCGCCGACGGCCGGGGTCGGGTGCAGCATCCCGGCCAGCTCGATCGCCGAGCGCGGGTCGGCGAGCTGGGCGATCACCGGCGTCGCCAGGTGCTGGATGTTCGCCACCTTGACGATCTCCGGCTCGGGCGCCGCCTCGACCCAGACCGCGTGCGGGCGCAGGGCGCGGACGATCCGCTCGGCGACGATCCGCTGCTCGCGCCGGTCCTTGTCGCTCCGCAGCAGCTGCTCGCCGAGATGGTCGTCGACGGCGGGGTCGGAGCTGCGCCGGGTCGAGCCGGCGAGGGCGACGGTGGAGACGCTGGCGCCGGCGCGGCGGATCAGCAGCTCCGGGCTGGCGCCGATGAAGGCTGCCTCGCGGGTGCCGCAGCAGAAGCAGAAGCAGGACGGGAACTGCTCGCGCATGGCGCCGAAGACCGCCGCCGGGTCGTGGGCGGCCCCGGCCTCGACGATCACCTCGCGGGCCAGCACGACCTTGCTCATCCGGCCCGCCTCGATCCGGTCGGTCGCCGCGGTCACGGCCGCTTCGAACTCGCCGGGGGCGCGGGCGCTGCGGATCTTCGCGTGCGAGGTCGGGTGCGGGTCGAGCATCGGCAGCGAAGCCTGGGCGTGCAGGCCGGAGAGGCGAGCCCCGAGCGCCGCCAGGCGCTGCTCGACGTCCTCCCCCGGCTGCACCACCGCGTTGACCGTGAGGAAGGCGCGGCCACGGTTGCGGCAGAGCGACAGCTCGGGCAGAACCAGCGAGCCCGGCGCCAGTGAGGACCAGGTCGAGGAGGCACCGCCCTCGTCGGCGAAGGCGAAGCCGCCGAGCCAGACCGGGCCGGCGCCGGCTGGCAGCCCGCGCGGCTCGTCGAGGACCGCGTCACGGCCTGTTCGCAGGCACTGCGTGGCTACGTCGTCAAAGCGCCTGGGGCCGCGCGAGGCCGCCTCGTGGGCGGTGCCGAGGCCGGCGAGGGCAAAGTCGCGGTCGGGCTGCTCCCAGCAGAACCAGCGGTCGGAGGCGAGGCGCGAGGCGAAGACCGCGGCGCAGGGATCGGCCACGTCGACCTCGGCGGTGACGCTGACCAACGCTTTGTGCCTGCGGCCGGCCCCCTTGCTCAGGGCCGCGTGAAGAGCGTCAGTCGCTACCACGCCCGATGGCGATCTCGCCGGTCCTGACCATTTCCACCAGCCCGTGGGGGCGGACCATGCGCTCGAAGGCCTCGATCTTGTCGGCCGAGCCGGTGACCTCGATCGTCATCGTGCGGCGGGCGACGTCGACGATTTTGCCGCGGAAAATCTCCGCGAACTGAATGATCTCGGCTCGGTTCTCGACCGCCGAGGAGACCTTGAACAGCGCCATCTCGCGGGCGACCGTCTCCTCCGGCCCCATGTCGCGGATCTTCAGCACGTTGACCAGCTTGTGCAGCTGCTTGGTCACCTGGTCGATCGGGTGGACGGCGCCGTCGAGGGTGAGGGTGACGCGGGAGACGCTGGGGTCATCGGTCGGCCCGACCGCGAGCGTGTCGATGTTGAAGCCGCGGCGCGAGAAGAGCCCGGCGACGCGGGCCAGCACGCCCGGTTTGTTCTCGACCAGGATCGAGAGGATGTGCTTGCGGCCGCTGAGCTGGCCGGGCAGATGCAGATCCTCGAGTTTGACCGCCTGCGGGGTGCCGGCCTCCATCAGCGCACCGCCCCCGGCGCCTCGACCATGTCGCGGGCGGCCTGGCCCGGAGCGATCATCGGGAAGACGTTCTCCTCCTGGGCGACGCGGACGTCGAGCAGGACCGGCCCCTCGGTCTCCAGCGCCTGGACCATCGTCTCCTCGAGGTCGGCGGAGTTCTCGCAGCGCAGGCCGGTGGCGCCGAAGGCCTCGGCCAGCTTCACCCAGTCGGGGCTGGCGCCCATCTCGACCGAGCTGTAGCGGCGGTCCCAGAACAGCTCCTGCCACTGGCGGACCATGCCCATGTAGCCGTTGTTCA